>NZ_JAMYPF010000010.1:0-212936 GCF_040320205.1 Mesorhizobium sp. M0761 | reverse complement strand
CGCGCCCCCCCCCCCCAGGGTATCACCCTGCGGGGGGGCGCCGCTTTGGGGGTTCCCGGGCCCCGAACCCGGGGGGTGGCGGTGTGGGCGGCCCACGGCGATGCCTTGGGAGGCGAAGGCTTCGTTGAGTTCGATGACATCGAATTGGTGCGGTGTCAGGCCGAGGCGAGCGCAGAGCTTTTGTGTCGCCGGAGCAGGGCCGATGCCCATGATGCGCGGCGCAACGCCGGCGGCAGCGCCGCCGAGGATGCGGGCGATCGGCGTCAGGCCGTGTTTTTTCACAGCCGCTTCGGAGGCGATGATCAGCGCCGCCGCGCCATCGTTGACGCCCGATGCGTTGCCGGCGGTGACCGTGCCGTCTTGCCGGAACGGCGTCGGCAATTTGGCCAGCGACTCGACCGTGGTGCCGGCGCGGGGATGCTCATCCTTCGATACGATAGTCGCATCGCCCTTTTTCTGCGGGACCGTCACCGGGGTGATCTCCTTCGCCAGCCGGCCATTGGCCTGTGCTACGACGGCCTTGTCCTGGCTGCGCACGGCAAACCCATCCTGATCGGCGCGCGACACCTGGAAGTCCTCGGCGACGTTCTCGCCGGTCTCCGGCATGGAATCGACGCCATATTGTTTCTTCATCAGCGGGTTGATGAAGCGCCAGCCGATGGTGGTGTCATGGATCTCGGCATGGCGTGAAAAGGCGGTCTCGGCCTTGGGTATGACGAAGGGCGCGCGGCTCATCGATTCGACGCCGCCGGCGATCATCAACTCGGCTTCGCCCGCCTTGATGGCGCGGGCGGCAATGGTGAGCGCGTCCATGCCGGACCCGCAGAGACGATTGACGGTCGAGCCTGAAATTTCCTTCGGCAGTCCGGCCAGGAGCAGCGACATGCGGGCTACATTGCGGTTGTCCTCGCCGGCCTGATTGGCGCAGCCATAGACGACGTCGTCGACAGCCTGCCAGTCGATGCCGGCATTGCGCTCGACCAGCGCCTTCAGCGGGATGGCGCCAAGATCGTCGGCCCGCACCGACGACAGCGAGCCGCCGAAACGGCCGATCGGGGTGCGGATGTAATCGCAGATGAATGCCTCGGTCATGTCATGCGGCCTTTTCTTTTCCGCTTCCCTCATGCGCCGCCTTGGTGCGGGCCTGCAGGTCACGCAATGTCGTCAGCTCGAGTTCCGTCGGCGCCGGCGTTTCGTCAAGCGCCTCGGCGAACTTTACGATCCAGCCGCAGCTGTCCTGCACCTGCTGCCGCGTCACGCCGGGATGCAGCGACACCACGGTGAATTCCTTGCTCATCGGGTCGGGCTTCCAGATGGCGAGGTCGGTGATCAGCAGCGTCGGTCCAGCGGTCTCGATGCCGAGGCGCTGGCGATGGTCGCCGCCATTGCCATGGCCGAAGGAGGTGAAGAAGTCGATCTTCTCGACCATGCCGCGCTTGGACTGCGCCATGGTGATGTAGATCTCCTTCGACGAGGTGGCGATCTCCGGCGCGCCGCCGCCGCCGGGCAGGCGGGTCTTGGGATGCGCATAGTCGCCGATGATGGTGGTGTTGATGTTGCCGAACTTGTCGAGCTGGGCGGCACCGAGGAAACCGATCGAAATGCGACCGCCCTGCAGCCAGTAGCGAAACATCTCCGGCACCGAGACGGTCGTGACGGCGGTGTCGCAAAGTTCGCCGTCACCGATCGACAGCGGCAAAACATCGGGCGCGGTGCCGATGGTGCCGCTTTCATAGATCAGCGTGATGTCGGGCGCATGCGTCAGTCGCGCGACGTTGCAGGCGGCCGACGGCGCGCCAATGCCGACGAAGCAGACATCGTCGTTTTTCAGGGCTCGGCTGGCGGCAATCGTCATCATCTCATTGGGAGTAAAGCCGCTCATGCCGCGCTCCTCAGATGCTTTACGCGGCCGGCGAAATCGTCCGCCGTGCGCTCAAGGACATTGGCCTGCATCCAGGTCTGGAATTTTTCACGGTCGGCGGCGATGTCGTCCCATTCGAGATAGGCGGCGTTGTCCCTGGCATAGTAGCCGTGCGTGTAGGAGGGATGCGAACCGCCTGATACCACCGAGATCGCAGCGATGGTCCAGCGCGGCAGCACGGTGAGGTTGGGATGCAGGTCGTCGAAATTGTCGACGACTTCCTCTACCGTCACCACGGCGCGCTTGGCCGCGAGCACCGCTTCCTTCTGGATGCCGATAATGCCTTCGACCAGCACATTGCCTTTTTTGTCGGCCTCCTGAGCGTGGATGAAGGTCACGTCCGGTCGGATGGAAGGAACGGCGGCAAGCACCTCGCCGGTGAACGGGCAGGTGACCGAGCGGATGTTGGGATTGACTGCCGCCAGCCCGGCGCCGCGATAGCCGCGGAACACCGCGCAAGGCAGGCCGGCAGCTCCCGCCTCGTAGGCGTTGGCCATGCCGGCATGGCTGTGCTCCTCGATCTCGATCGACCGGGGGAAGCCGTTCTCGATGGCGTCGCGGGCGCGGCGCAGCAGGCCGACGCCGGGATTGCCGACATAGGAGAAGATGATCTTCTTGGCCATGCCCATGCCGATCATCTGGTCGTAGATCAGGTCGGGGGTCATGCGGATGAGCGTCAGGTCGCGAAAGCCCTGGCGGATGGCCTCATGCGCCGCCGCCGTCGGGATCAGATGCGTGAAGCCTTCGAAGGCGACCGTATCGCCATCATGCAGGTTCTCAGCCACGGCCTGTTTGAGCGGCAGGAAATTGACCATCGCCAAGAACTCCGAAGTTCAAAAAGTTCGTATTGCGAACATTTGTTTTGTATGAGATATTTTTACATCGCGCCGCCGAGACGAGTCAAGGCGGCGCATTGTCTTGCGGAGGCCGCATGGAGGACGAGGCAACGACACGCGACCATGTCGGCTCGCTGGAGCGCGGCCTTGCAGTCATGGAGATACTGGCCCGGCATCCGGCCGGGATGACGCTGACCGAAATGGCGGAGGAGGCGGGGCTGACCCGCGCCGGCGCGCGTCGCTTCCTGCTGACGCTAACCGCGACCGGCTATGCCACGCAATCCGGCCGGCAGTTTTCGCTATCGCCGCGCCTGCTCACCATCGTGCGCTCCTGGCTCGGCGGCGCCTCGCTGTGGACATTCGCCGCACCCATCATGCGCGACGTGGCCGCCCAGTTCGACGAGGCCTGTAACGCGGCGGTGCTGTCGGGCGAGGAAGTCGTCTATGTCGCGCGCATTCCTGGCCGCCGCATCCTCAGCGTTTCGCTCGATGTCGGCACCAGGCTGCCGGCGCATTGCACCTCGATGGGGCGCGTCCTGCTTGCGGGGCTGGGCGCGGATGAGCTGAAGGCCTTGCTTGCAGAGGCGAGGATCGAACGGCGCACGCCGAAGACGATCACCAGCCGCGCCGCGCTGGCCAAGGCCATCGACGCGGCGAGGGCGGATGGCTTTGCCGTCGTCGATGAAGAGCTGGAACTTGGCCTGCGCTCGATAGCGGTGCCGATCTATGACCGCGCCGGCAAGACCGTGGCGGCGATCAACGTCTCGACGCAGTCGGCGCGGTTCTCCGTCGAGGCGATGGAGCGGGATATCCTGCCAGCGCTGCGGACGGCCAAGCAACGGATTGAGGAATTTTTCTTCGTGTGAGCGCAAGGCTAATCGCCTGAGGGAAGCGCTGCCCCCGCTCTGTCTCGGAGACGCGACGCCCTGCGCGGTTAGCGTCGCCATGCGAACAAAGGATGCCCGGGGCACCTGAGCACAACGCATATGCGTGAATCCAAATATATCGTTGACGCCGCCCTTCAACTCCAATATCGAACAGGACTATACAGGTTTACTGAACAGGTACCCATATGAAGCGGCGCGCGGTTCAACTTTCTCCCGGCACGGGCAAGCCCGAGCAGATCGCCACCGTTCTCGAACATGAGATCCGCTCCGGCGTGCTTGGCTTCGGCGACCGCCTGCAAAGCGAGAACGAACTCGTCCAGCGCTTTTCCGTCAGCCGCAACACGGTCCGCAAGGGCCTCGAGGAGCTGTCCAGCCGTGGGCTGATCACCACCAAGGTCGGCATCGGCTCCTTCGTCACTTTCGACGGCAAGCCGGTCGATGACAGCATTGGCTGGTCGCGGGCGCTGGCCAATGCCGGCGCCAATGCCGAGACCCGGACGCTGCGGCTTGAAGTGATCGAGGATGCCGATCTTGCCGCGCTGCTTGGCATCGAAAGCCCGTTCTTCATCGCCGTCGACCGGGTGCGCACCAATGCCAGCGACGGCCATGCGATCTCCATCGAACGCAGCCGCCTGCCGCTGTCGCCCGAACTGGAGGACGTGCCGCTGCGTGGTCTGCGCGAAGGCTCGCTCCACCAGACGCTGCGAGCCGCCGGTCTCATTCCAGACCATGGCGAGGAATGGGTCGGCATCGAGATGCTCAACGCCGAAGACGCCACCATCCTCGGCTGCCCGCAAGGCACGCCGTTCCTGCGCGGACGCCGGCTGACGCGTGCGGCTGACGACCGGCCGATCGAATATGTCACCAGCCTGCTCAACCCGGCGCATTTCGCGCTGCATATGAGGTTTTGAGCGATGCCAGACAGCACCATTCTCGATCGCGCCATGGGCGCGCTTGTCGGGGGCGCGCTGGGCGATGCGCTCGGCATGCCGACACAGCTTCTGTCGCCGGCGCGGATCGCCGAGCTATACGGCCATGTCGAGGATTTCGTGGCGCCCTTCGCCGACCATCCGGTGTCGAAGGGGCTCGTTGCCGGCACCATCACCGACGATACCGAACAGGCGCTGCTGCTTGGTCGCATTCTGGTCCAGTCCGGCGACCGCTTCGACCATGCGCGCTGGGTGAACGCACTGCTCGACTGGGAGCGCGAGGTCAAGGCGCGCGGCAGCTATGACCTGCTGGGACCATCGACCAAGCGCGCCATCGACGCCATCAATGACGGCGTGCCGGCGGAAGAGGCGGGAAGCCGGGGCGACACCAATGGCGCGGCCATGCGCATCGCGCCGGTCGGCATCATGATGCCGCTGGAACCGCTCGATGGTTTCGTCGCCAAGGTGGCCGAGACCTGCCGTGCCACGCACAACACGTCGATTGCCATTGCTTCGGCCGCTGCCGTCGCTGCCGGTGTCAGCCACGGCGTCGCCGGTGGCGACTGGCGTGCCGCTTCCGACAGCGCGGTAGCAGCCGCGCGGCGAGGCGCCCGGCTCGGACATTGGGTGACTGGTGGCGATATCGCCGCGCGTATCGCCTGGGCGCAGGAGCTCGTGCGCGGCAAGACCATGCGGGATGCGATCGGGCTCATCACCGATCTCGTCGGCACCGGTGTGGCCAGCCAGGAGTCCGTGCCGGCAGCTTTCGCCGTGCTTGAAGTCGCGCAGGGCGATCCCTGGCAAGCGGCAATCATCAGCGCCAATCTCGGCGGCGACACCGACACGATCGGCGCGATTGCCTCAGGCATGGCCGGCGCCTGCGTCGGCTTTTCGCAACTGCCGCAACAACACATTGCCGGGCTCGTCGGCATAGATATGGGGGAGGTGCGCTCGCTTGCCGAAGACCTCGTCGCGGCGCGCACGGCAAAGGCCAGCAAGGATGCCGCGGCATGAGTGGGCGTCTGGTCCATATCGGCAGCGCCGTCGTCGACTATGTCTACCGCATCGACGCCTTGCCGGCGCCGGGCTGCGAGAAGACCGCGTCGAGCTTTGCGCAGGTCGCCGGCGGCGGCTTCAACATGATGGTCGCGGCCAGCCGCACCGGCATGACGGTGGTGTTCGGCGGCCAGCTCGGCAGCGGACCGAATGGCGATTTTTTGCGCGCCGCGTTTGCGGCCGAAGGCATCATAACGCTGACGTCGCCATCGCCGGTCATGGACAGCGGCAATTGCGTCGCCATGATCTCCGGGGATGCCGAGCGCACCTTCGTGTCGTGGCCCGGTGCGGAGAGCATTCTCAGCCTCGAGATGATGAGGCCCGTGGTGGTCGCGTCTGATGATTGGGTGTTCACGTCAGGCTACACGCTGAGCTATCTCGGAAGCCACAACGCGCTGACCGACTGGATCGAGGCGCTGCCAGAAAACATTCCCTTCGTTTTCGATCCAACGCCGGTCATCGCGGATATCCCACGTCCCATCCTGTCGCGGGTGCTTGCCCGTACGACATGGCTGAGCTGCAACATGACGGAAGCGGTCGAGATCGCTGGGCAAGGCGATGTCGAGGCACTCGCCGCCCGGCTGCTCGCCGACCACTGCCCAAAGGCCGAAGGCGTCGTTATCCGCGCCGGCGCCAAGGGCTGTTTCGTGAGGTTGGTCAATGGCGAGACGCAGACCATTGCCGGCTTCAAGGTCGATGCCATCGACACCAATGGCGCCGGCGACACCCATATCGGCGGTTTGGTCAGTGCACTCTCGCGCGGCGTGCATCCCTTCGAGGCGGCGCGCTATGCCAATGCGGCGGCAGCACTTTCCGTCACCCGCCATGGCGGCTCATCGGCGCCGACCGACAGCGAGATCCAGACTTTCCTGAGCCAGGCCGCCACGGGCGAGCCGGGCCAGAACCAGAAGGCCCATCAGACAGCCTGACCCGCCAAGCGGGCAAACAAGAGAGGAACGAACATGCGCATGCCAAGACTGACTGCCCTGCTGAGGGCGACCGCCGTCATCACCTCCGCGCTCACGCTGGCCGCCAGTGCCGCCGAAGTGCATGTGCTCAACTGGAAGGGCTACGGCGCCGACGAGCCGTGGGCGATCGAAGCCTTCGAAAAGGCGACCGGCAACAAGGTCGTCAACGACTTCTTCAATTCCGAACAGGAAATGCTGACCAAGATCCGCACCAATCCGGGCCTCTATGACGTGGTCATGATCAACGCCGCCTTCAACGATCAGGCGATGGCGGAAAAGCTGATCCAGCCGATCGATACCTCCAAGCTGCCGAACTATGCCGACATCAGCAAGGACAAGGCGCAATCGCCGATGCTCGACCATGACGGCAAGGTCTATGGCGTGCCGTGGGTGTGGGGCCTGACGGCGCTGGCTATCAACGAAAAGTCCTTCGACAAGCCACCGACCTCGATCGCCGAAATGTGGGACCCAGCGCATAAGGGCCGGGTCGTCATTCGCGACGACGCTGTCGAAGCGGTGCAGTTCGGCGCCATCGCCACCGGCCAGAACATCAACGACATCAAGGATATGGACGCGGTCAAGACCAAGCTGACCTCGCTGATGCCGCAGATCAAGACCTTCTGGAGCTCGGAGAACGACTGGAACCAGATGGTCGCCTCCAACCAGATCGACATCGGCACCTATTGGAGCGGCTCGGCCGACCGCGCCAAGACGCATTTCAAGCTGCCGGTCTCGCTGGTCGTTCCGCAGGAAGGCGCCGTCGCCTGGCTCGACGCGTTCTCGATCCCGGTGGGCTCGAAGAATGTCGAAGGTGCGCAGGCCTTCATCAACTGGATGATCGATCCGAAATTCTATGTCGAATGGGTCACCAAGGTCGGCGCTCCGGTGTCGGCCAACACCAAGGCGGTGGAAGCGCTGCCTGAAGACTCCTTCAACCGCAAGGTGATGGGCGATCCCGAGGTGGCCAAGCGCATCCAGTTCCAGGCGCCGATCAACGACGCGCAGCGCGAGGCCTATCTGGCGCTGTGGCAGCAGCTCAAGGTCGACGTGAAGTAACGCTCACGTCCGGACCAGCCGGCGGTTGGCGCCGGCTGGCCCTTCAATCCTGGGGAGGAGGGTATCATGGCAGTACAGGGTGCGGTCGCGTCGCGCAGCGGGCTGAGATCGGCCCTGCCGCTGCTGGCGCCGGCCTATCTCTGGCTGACGGTGGCGATCTTCCTGCCGCTCTCGGCCATGGTATTCTTCTCCTTCATGACCGACCTGCCGCTGTCGGGAAAGCCGTGGGCGTTCACCCTTGGCAATTACGCCGCCTTCTTCTCGCAGAGCCTGTACCTGACGCTGCTGCTCGCTTCGCTGCGGCTCGGCCTCGAAGTGACTTTGTGGTGCGTCGTCATCGGCTACCCCGCCGCCTATGTGCTGGCCAAGGTGCTGAAGGGGCGCAGCCGCGAGGCGATCTTCCTGCTGGTCATCCTGCCGTTCTGGTCGAACGGGCTGGTGCGCATCTTCTCCTGGGCGATGGTGCTGCGCGAGGGCGGCATCCTCGACACGGCGCTCAACGCCGTGCTGCCGTTCAAGATCAACATCGACCTGATGTATTCCTATCCCGCAATCATCATCGGCCTGGTGCACTCCTACGTGCCCTATATGGTGCTGACCTGCTATCTCACGCTGCAGGCAATCGACGACTCGCTGATCGAGGCCGGGCGCTCGCTCGGCGCCTCGCGGCTGCAGGTGCTGAAGCGGGTGATCATCCCGCTGTCTATGCCCGGCCTGGTGGCAGGTGCGGCACTGATCTTCGTGCCGGTCGTCGGCTCGTTCATGGAGCCGCGCATTCTCGGCGGTCGCACCGGCACCTTCTACGGCACGGTGATCGAAGACCAGTTCGTCGCCGTGTTCAACTGGCCGCTTGGTGCGGCATTGTCGTTCATCATGCTCGCCGTCGTGCTGGTCATCCTCGCAGTTGCCTCGCCGGTGCTGAAGAGGGCCGCGTGATGAAGACCACCCGCATCCTCCAAGGGCTGGGCCGGTTTTACATCTTCCTGCTGCTCGCCTTCCTCTATCTGCCGATCATCATCATGGCGCTGATGTCGTTCAACGTCTCGCCCTTCTACCAATTGCCGTTCGAATGGACGACGGAATGGTATGCCTCGCTCTGGCAGAACGACCAGCTGATCGCGGCCACCTGGAACAGCCTCGAGATCGCGGTCATCACCACGCTCATCTCAGTGGTGCTTGGCTCGGCCGCTTCGCTGGCGCTCTTCCGCTACGACTTCCGCGGCAAGAAAGTGCTGCAGGCGTTGCTGTTCCCGCCAATCGCCATACCATGGCTGATCACCGGCACGGCGATGCTGATCTTCTTCTTCGGCGTCGGCATCGGCCGCGGCCTGTCCGCCATCCTGCTCGGCCATGTCGCGCTGGCGCTGCCCTATGTCATCGTCGTCGTCTCGGCCCGGCTGCAAACCTTTGCGCCGGAGCTGGAAGAGGCGGCGCGCTCGCTCGGCGCCAACCAGTGGCAAGTGACGAGGCGTGTGACGCTGCCGTGGATCATGCCCGGCGTCATTGCCGGCGGCTTGTTCGCATTTGCCGTGTCGTTCGACCAGTTTGTCGTCTCCTACTTCCTGGCGACGCCGGGGCAGACGACGCTGCCGGTGGAAATCTACGCCGCGATCCGCAAGGGGTTCACGCCCGAGATCAACGCGGTCTCGACCATCATCATCGTCGTGTCGATGGCGCTGATGCTGCTCACGGCGCGCTTCTTCAAATTCGGCGGAGAGAAATAATGGCCGGCGTGCAGGTATCGAACGTCTCGCGCAGTTTTGGCGCGCACAAGGCGCTGGACGACGTCTCCATCGATTTTGCCGATGGCGGCTTTTATGCGTTGCTCGGCCCATCGGGCAGCGGCAAGACCACGCTGCTTCGCCAGATCGCCGGCTTCGACTTTCCCGATACTGGCCGCATTGCCATTGGCGGCGAGAGTGTGGAACGCGTGCCGGTCGAAAAGCGGCGCATCGGCATGGTGTTCCAGAACTATGCGCTGTTTCCCAATATGAGCGTTGCCGACAATGTCGCCTTCGGCCTGTCGGTGCGCGGCGAAACGAAAGCGACGATCGCCACCGAAGTGCAGCGCGCGCTCGATCTCGTCCAACTCGGGAAGCTCGGCGAGCGCCGGCCGCACCAGCTCTCCGGCGGTCAACGCCAGCGTGTGGCGCTGGCGCGCGCCATCGTCACCAAGCCGCGCGTGCTGCTGCTCGACGAGCCGCTCGGCGCGCTCGACAAGGCGCTGCGCGTCGACATGCAGATCGAGCTGAAGCGCATCCAGCGCGAGACCGGCATCACCACCATCTTCGTCACCCACGACCAGGAAGAGGCGCTGACGATGAGCGACCGCATCGGCATCCTGCGCGACGGCAGGCTCGTGCAGGAGGGGCCGCCGGAGGAGATCTACGACCGCCCAAAGAGCGAGTTTGCTGCCACCTTCCTTGGCGACGCAAACATTTTTCGTGGCGATGCGACCGGCGACGGCATCCGCCTGCTTGACGGCACGGCGATCGTTGCCGGCGTAGGCGACAGGCTTGCCGCCGGCACAAAGGCCAGCTGCGCCGTGCGCCCCGAACGCATTCGCATCGCCACCGATGCCGAGGCATCGAGCGGCAATGCCAACACGCTGAAGGGGCAAGTCTCCAAGCGCATCTTCGCCGGCAACAACAGCACCTATTTCGTCGAGCGCGCCGGCCAGACGTTGAAAGTCATCGTCCAGAATACCGGCAGTGACCGGCTGGCCGAGGGCCAGAATGTAATGCTCAGCTGGTCGCCGGAAAGCACCGTGCTGATTCCCGCAAACTAGTTCGCACCGTCACCCCGGCATGGTTCTGATGGGAATTGATGGAGCGGACCTTGGCTGATGGGCCGGCCATGGCGTTATATCCTGTCGTCCAAGGGAGGAATGGATGGCAGGCCAGGGTTTCGAGCCGGATGTGAGGGTTCGCACCAGCGAATACCGGATCGGTTGCATCGGCGCCGGCATGATCATGGCCGAATGCCATCTTGCCGCCTATGCGCAGGCCGGTTTCCCAGTCGTCGCCATCGCTTCGCGCACCAAGGCCAGCGCCGAGAAGGTAGCTGCACGCTGGAGCATTCCGACCGTCCACGACACGCCGGAACAACTGATCGAGAATCCCGAGATTGAGATCGTCGACCTTGCCTTCCCGCCCGACCAGCAGCCGGCGCTGATCCGCCATGCGCTGAAGCAGCCTCACATCAAGGCGATCCTGGCGCAGAAGCCACTGGCGCTGTCGGTCGATGAAGCCGTGAAACTGCGCGACGAAGCCGCAAAGTCCGGCAAGATCCTCTCGGTCAACCAGAACATGCGCTACGACCAGTCGATGCGCGTCCTGAAGCAGATCATCGACAGCGGCGCGCTGGGCGACATCGTCTTTGCGCAGATCGACATGCATGCGATCCCGCACTGGCAGACCTTCCTTCAGGACTACGACCGGCTGACGCTGGCCAATATGAGCGTGCATCATCTGGACGTGCTGCGCTTCCTGTTCGGCGATCCCTCGGAAATCACCACGCTGACACGCAAGGACCCGCGCACGACATTCGAGCATAGCGACGGCATCACCGTCTCGACGCTGCGCTTTCCCTCCGGCGTGCTCGCCGTGTCGCTGGAGGATGTCTGGTCCGGACCGCGCCAGGAGGGCTATGAGGACGACCAGCACATCAACTGGCGCGTCGACGGCACCAAGGGTGTCGCCAAGGGAACGATCGGCTGGCCGAAAGGCGTGGCCTCGACGCTGACCTATGCCTCGACCGAGACGACCGGCGGCGAATGGGTCAGCCCGAGCTGGGACACGATGTGGTTCCCGCATGCCTTCATCGGCGTCATGGAGCAACTGCAGCACGCCTTGAAGACCGGCACGCCGCCGGCATTATCGGTGGCCGACAACGTCAAGACGATGGCGCTGGTCGAGGCCGGCTATCGCTCGATGGCGCAAGGCCGCACCGTCAAACTGTCCGAGATATCGATCGACTGAACATGCCCGCCGAATAGTGTGGCGGCTGAATCGCTTACCGGGAGGAGTCACATCATGATGCAGGCAGGTATATTCACCGGCTATTTCCCCTGCGAGCTCGCGGAGGCCGCCCGCCGCATCCGCGCACTCGGCTTCAACACAGTGCAGCTCGACATGCATTTCAGGGATGTCGATCTCACAGCCGGGCAGATCACCGGGGACAAGGCGAGGACAGTGCGCGACACGTTTCGCGACCACAATCTGCCGGTGTGCTGCATCTCCGGCTACACCAACATTATCCACCCCGATAAAGTCGAGCGCAACAAGCGCGTCGGTTATCTCAAGGAGATCATCCGCAATGCGCGCGACTTCGGCTCGCCCTACGTGATCTCGGAGACCGGCACCTACAACACCGAATCCGACTGGGTGCATCATCCCAAAAACAAGACCGAGGAAGGCTTCGAGGAATGCCGCAAGGTGATCTCGGACCTTGCCCAGACGGCTTACGACCACGGCGCGGTGTTCCTGCTCGAAACCTATGTCAACAATGTCGTCGGCTCGGTCGAGGAGACGGTCAAAATGTTCGCGCAGGTCGACCATCCAGGCCTCGGCCTGCTGATGGATCCGACCAACTATTTCGAAACCCACAACATCGACAGGATGGACCAGATCCTGAACCAGGTGTTCGACACGCTTGCCGACAAGATCCGCATCGCGCACGCCAAGGACGTCAAGCGCTCAGGCAGCGACAAGACCGAGAAGCATGCCGATATCGGCGACGCGGACGCGCATGAGGGGCTGACCTTCCGCGGCGTCGGTGAGATCGAGCTGCCGGCGCCCGGGCTGGGATCGCTGAATTACGATCTCTATCTGCAGCGGCTCAGTGAGAAGCACCCGAACATCCCCGTCATCATCGAGCATCTGACCGAGGACGACGTGCCGCGGGCGAAAACATTTCTCGACGGGAAGTTCCGCGCCAACGGGCTTTGAGGTAGGCGAGACGGTGATGGCGACGTCGGCCAAGACAAAGCGCGATTACGGCCTGGTCGGCGAAAGCACCCGCCGGGCGATCGAGACCGGGCTGGCCTCGGCCGAGTGGTATCACACCGACGTGCCGCGCAAGGCAATGAAGGAACTGATGCAGCGCTCCGACGGGCCGGCGATCCGCGATACCATCATCTGGATCGCAGCCATCCTGGGCTCGGCCGCCGGCATCATCTGGTTCTGGGGCACGTGGTGGGTGGTGCCGTTCCTGCTCGTCTATGGCGTGCTGTATGGATCGTCGAGCGACTCGCGCTGGCACGAATGCGGCCATGGCACCGCTTTCCGCACACGCTGGATGAACGATGCGATCTACGAAATCGCCAGCTTCATGGTGGTGCGCAATCCGGTGCAATGGCGCTGGAGCCATGCGCGGCATCACACCGACACGATCATCGTCGGCCGTGACGCCGAGATCGCGGTAATGCGGCCGCCAAATCTGGTCAAGGCGGCGCTTGCCTTCACCGGCATTCTCGATTTCCGTTATTCGCTGCCGATCCTGGCGCGCCAGGCGTTGGGCAAGCTGTCGGACGACGAAAAGAGCTACATTCCTGAGACCGAACAGGGCAAGGCCATCACGGCGGCGCGCTGGCATGTCGCCGTGTACGTTGCGACGATCGCCCTCGCGATCGCGCTGGGTTCATGGCTGCCGCTGGTGCTGATCGGCCTGCCGCGTCTTTATGGCAGCTGGCACATGGTTCTGACCGGCCTGCTCCAGCATATCGGGTTGGCCGACAATGTCGTCGACCACCGGCTGAACACGCGCACCGTCTACATGAACCCGGTCAGCCGCTTCATCTACTGGAACATGAATTACCACGTCGAGCATCACATGTTTCCGATGGTGCCCTACCATGCGCTGCCGAGGCTGCACGAGCTGATCAAGCACGACCTGCCGGCGGCGAACCCGTCCATGTGGCATGCCTATCGCGAGGTCTGGCCGGTGCTGCTGAAGCAGCTGCGGTACGAGGATTATTTCCTCAAGCGCGAATTGCCGCCGACGGCGCGGCCCTATCGCGGTGAATTTCACGAGCTCGATATGTCGGCGGCGGCCGAGTAGCGAATAAACCACCCGCCTTCTATCCGGCCTGTTACGGGGCCGGTAAGGTGACCGGGAAAAGCAACCAGCCAACAGGGACATCCCGATGAGCCGAAAGAGACCGACCGTCGCCGATCTGCGCGCCATGAAGGGCAAGCGCCAGCTGACCATGCTGCGCGTTCTGACCATGGACGAGGCCGAGGCTGCCGAGCGGGCAGGGGTCGATATCGTCTCGGTGCCGCCCGAGCTGGTGCTCAACCCTGAGTATCGCGATGCGGCGCCTAGCCTGTTCACCATGCCGGGCGAGAACTTCTATGAAATAGGCACGGCGGACGATTTCCTGCGCTGGGCGTTCCGGCTCTACAAGGCCGGAGCCGACGCCGTTTATTGCAGCGCCGGTTTCGCCACCGTGAAGCGGCTCGCCGACGACGCGATCCCCGTGATCGGCCATGTCGGCCTCATTCCGTCCCGCGCCACCTGGACCGGCGGCTTCAAGGCCGTCGGCAAGACCGCCGACACCGCCATGCAGATTTTTGAGGCGGTCAAGCAGTATGAGGCCGTTGGAGCGCTTGGCGCCGAGATCGAAGTGGTGCCGGTCGAGGTGGCGAAGGCGATCTCAGAACGGACCTCGCTGATCATGCTGTCGATGGGTGCCGGCACCGGCTGCGACGCGCAGTATCTGTTCGCCGACGATATTCTTGGCCAGAACCGGGGCCACATGCCGCGCCATTCCAAGGTCTACCGCAACTTCGCCGCCGAGTACGATCGCCTGCAGGCCGAACGCGTCGCGGCGTTTTCCGAGTACGTTGCCGACGTCGATAGCGGCGCCTATCCGGAAGACAGGCATGTCGTGCGCATGGATCCGGCCGAGCTCAGCCTGTTCATGAAACGGGTGGACGCAAAGGGCTGACTACTCGGCCTCCTTGCCGATCATCGCTGCACCTTGCCATGTTCCGTCGGCGAGCATGGCATGGAGTACCTCGGCATCCGTTCCCAGCGGCCGGTCCTCCCTCAGCATCGCCACATGCGCGCGCACCGCAGCATGGATCGCTGCGGTGCCGGGCGCCAGCTTGAGGCTATCGCGCAGATCGACGGCTTGCGCGGCGGCCATCAGTTCGAAGGCGATCAGCCGGCGCCATAGCGCGATCATTTCGGCGCATTTCGACACTGCCAGAGGGGTCTGCGTCGCATGGTCCTCGACGCCTTCGGACACGGGAAGGAAATCCAGCATCACCGGATTGGCCTTGTGGCGGATGCCGGCCAGGATTGCCGTTGCCGTCTTTTGCAGCGGCACGAAACCGGCCGAGGCGCCGCCGACCGGCGACAAATATTTCGGCAGGCCGTTGCGGCCGGAGCCGGCGAGCTGGATCAAGCGGGCAACGCTTGCCGCGGCACATTGCGCGATCCCCAGGCCGAGCGTCTCGAAGGCAAGTGCCAGCGATGCGGTGTGGAAATTGCCGGTCGACAGAACCAGCCCGTCATCGCCCACCACCAGCGGATTGTCGGCGGCGGCATTGAGTTCGATCTCCAGCGCCAGCCGCGCCTGGTCGATCGCCTGGATCAGCGCGCCATGGATCGACGGCATGCAGCGGATCGACAACGGGTCCTGCAAGGTGGTCGGCGCCGGCTCTTCGTCGCGGGCAAGCAGGTCGCGCAGGCCCCTGGCCGCCAGCTGCTGGCAGGCTGCCGGCCGCGCCAGATGCAGGCGCGGATCGAGGATGGTGCGGTTGGCGCCAAACCCTTCCATGGTCAGCGCTCCCGCCTGCTGCTGTTGCACAAAGGCAGCCAGCGCGTCGGCCAGCGCCAGCGCACCGCTGCCGGTTGAAACCGCCGAGGCGTTGATCAGCGACAGGCCGTCTTTCGGCGCCAGGCTGATCGGAGCCAACCGCGCCATCATCAACGCCTTGGCCGCCGGCATGCGCCGACCCTGATAGTCAGCTTCGCCGTCGCCGGTTAGCAGACGGGCGAGCGCCGTCATCAGCACGAGATCGCCGGCGCCGATCGAGCCCAGCTGCGGCACTACCGGATGCACGCCGGCATTGAGCGCATCGACAAGGGCGGTGAAAGCCGCCGGCGAAATGCCGGAACCGCCAACAGAGAACATCGCGGCACGGGCAAACATGGTCGCCCGCACCGCTTCTTGCGGCAGCGGCTCGCCGACAGCGCCGCTTCGCCCTTCCAGCAACTGGCGCTGGAAGGCGCTGGCATCGCCCTCGACCGACGTGCCGAGATTGGCGCCCAGCCCGGTGTTGAGGCCGTAAATCTGCTGGCCGGACGCGGCGACCTGGTCGAGCACTTTTCGCGCTTTGTCGAGCCTCTCGATGACAGCAGGCTCAACCTCCACCTTGCGGCCGGCGCGGGCGACCGCCGCGACATCCTCGACGCTGACGCCGGCGCCGGTGAGGACGAGCGCGCTCATGCGAAGCGCAGCCTCTGGCCGATGCCTTTATCAGCAGCCTTGGCCAGCATCGCCTTGCCCAGCGCAATGTCGGACAGCGACAGGCCGCGATGCCAGAACAGGATCGTCTCGTCGTCGCTCTGGCGTCCCGGCTTGAGACCGGCAGCGATCTGGCCGAGCTCGGCGTGCAGCGTCGCTTCGCTCAGCCGCCCGGTCTCGACATGGGCGCGCAGCGAGCCGAACTTGCCGCCTTTGCATTGGCCCCAGTCGTCGACGACCATTTTCTGCATGATGTCGGTCAATGACAGCTCCACCGCGCTCATCATACCATAGGGCACGACCAGCGCACCGGGCTTGATCCATTCGGTCTTGAGCAGCGGCTGCGGCTCCGGCAGCCGCGAGGCCTCGACGACGATGTCGGCGCCCTTGACGCAGCTCTCCCAGTCGGCGACCGCCGTGACGGTCTTGCCGAGATCGGCGGAGAGTTTGGCGGCGAAGCCGTCGCGGCTTTTCGGGCGGCGCGAATGAACGCGGATCTCGTCGAAGTCGAAGAGATGGTCGAGCAGGCGCACGTTCCAGTAGGCGGTGCCGCGCGCGCCGATATGGGCCAGCACCTTGGAATTCTTGCGCGCCAGATGCTTGGCGCCAATCGCGGTGACAGCGCCGGTGCGCATGTCGGTGATGACGGTGGCATCGAGAATGGCGCGCGGCGTGCCGGTGCGCGGATCGAACAGGTTTAGAATGCCAAATTCTGAAGGGAGCCCGTGCAGATAATTGTCGACATAGTCGCCGACGATTTTCACGCCCGCCGTATCGAGCGGCGCAACGTAGCCGCGCAGAACGTTGAAATGGCCATGGAAGGAAGGGTCGGGTTCAAGATGGACGCGCGGCTCGATCACCGTCTGGCCATTGCCTTGCGCGATAAGCCCGGCTTCGACAGCGGCAATGATTTCGCCGTCGGTCATCTCCAGGGCTTCAATATCGAGGCCATTGAGGTAGTCGATATAGATAGGCTTCATGCAATGTCCTTGGCCGCCCGCCCATCCATAACAGGCTGCGAGCCGACACGGAAGTTTGTTGGATAAGCTCTGGACGGGGCCAGCCATATGCTGTTCAACGCGGTTCGCCATGACTGCCGTTCCCGACACCGAGGCCTCCGCCGCAACCGCCAGCAATGCGCGGCGCGTGGCGTTGATCGTTGCCATCGCCTTTTTCATGCAGCTGCTGGATTCGACGATCATCTCGACCTCGCTGCCGCAGATGGGACAATCCTTCGGCGTGACGGCGGTGGCGATGAGCATCGGCATCACCGCCTACATGCTGACCATGGCGGTGTTCGTGCCGCTGTCGGGCTGGCTTGCCGACCGCTTCGGCGCGCGCAACATCTTCCTGCTGGCGATTGTGCTGTTCACGCTGGCCTCGCTCGCTTGCGGCTTCTCGCAAAATCTGACCCAGTTTGTCGCCGCCCGTGTCGTGCAAGGCCTTGGCAGCGCGCTAATGACGCCGGTCGGGCGAATTCTGGTGCTGCGCAATGCGTCGAAGTCGGAGCTGCTCAACGCCACGGCGCTGATCACCTGGCCGGCGTTGTTTGCGCCCGTGGTCGGGCCGGTGCTTGGCGGCTTCATCACAACCTATCTCTCCTGGCACTGGAATTTCTTCATCAACATCCCGCTTGGGCTGGTCGGGCTGGCGCTGGTCGCGCGCTTCATTCCGGGCGACCGCGCGGCCGATCCCAAGCCGCTGGATTGGCCGGGGCTTTTCCTCACGTCGCTGGGGCTCGCGCTGCTGCTCTACGGCCTTGAGCGCATCGCACATCCGGAAGACGGCGCTTTGCCCGCCGTGCTGCTGATTGCCGCCGGCATCGTCATCGGCTGGCTGGCGGTGCGGCATCTCCGGCGCGCGCCGCATCCGCTGCTCGATCTCAGCGCGTTCAGGGTGCAGACCTTCGCCATCTCGACGCTTGCCGCCGGCACCATTTTTCGCGTGGCGATCAACGCCACGCCGTTCCTTTTGCCGCTGCTGTTTCAGGTCGGCTTTGGCCTTTCGCCGGTCGATGCCGGCTTGATGATCCTGGCCTATTTCCTCGGCAATCTCGGCATGAAGACGGTGACGACGCCGACGCTGCGGCGCTTTGGTTTTCGCACGGTCATGGTCGTCAACGGCCTGATCGCCTCGGCCTCGATCATGGCCTGCGCGGCGATCTCGCCCGAAACGCCGCAGGCGCTGGTAGTGATGCTGATGCTGATCGCCGGCCTGACGCGCTCGATGCAGTTCACGGCGCTGAATACTCTGGCCTTCGCCGACATCGATGCCGCGCAGCGCAGCTCGGCGGCGACTTTGTCGTCCATGCTGCAGCAGATATCGATGCTGTTCGGCGTGGCGGTGGCGGCTGCCATTCTCAACCTGTCGCAGATCGTCAGGGACCGGCCGGCGCTCGACCTCGTCGATTTTCGCATCGCCTTCCTGATCATCGGCGCCATCGGGCTGGTGGCGGCGTTGCGGTTCCTCGTGCTGCCGCCCGGTGCAGGCGCCGAAGTTTCAGGCCACACGTCCAGGACCTGAATTCGCGATTTTCGCCGCTCAGGCGGCAATTAATTCCGCCTTGTGCTTTCGCCTCAGAACGGCACCTTCGCGCATACGCGCAATGGCGCAACCAAATGCCAAAAGCGCAGCCTTTTCCTAGCATTGCGCCAGTTCTAGCAATCGGTGCGTCCACTGGAAGATTATCACTGCCAACGGGTGTTCCGAGCGCGGATTCATTTGACGAAGCGGCGCCGAGCCGATTAGCTTTCTTCGGAAGGGGTGGCAGAGCTGCCATCGGGGCGAATGCAGACATGAACACGATTGGCTGGCCAAATGTCAGGAGCCTGAATCAGGAAGGCATTGTCTTTGCCATCGCCGTGGTGCTGTTCGTCGCCGCTGCCATTGGGCTGCCTGGTTTCATCGCTGCCAACAATCTCGTTGCCATCGTCCGCTCGGTGTCGGTGCTAGGCATTTTGGCGCTCGGCATGGCGGTCGTCATAATCGGCAGGGGCATCGACCTGTCGGCGGTGGCGATCATGGCGATGTCGGTCGCCTGGTATCTGCAATTGCTCAACGCCGGAACGCCTGATGGGCTCGCCTTCGCCTATGTGCTGGCAGGCGTGCTCGCCATCGGCCTGCTCAACGGTTTTCTCGTCGCCTATGCCGACGTGCCGGCGATCTTCGTGACGCTGGCGACCGGCTCCTTCGTCTTCGGCTATGTCCGCTCGCAACTGATCACACAGGATGCGGTGCCGGTGCCTCAGGGCCATTGGGTGGAGTTGCTCGGCGGCCTGCGTTTCCTCGACATTCCGATCGAAGTGTTCGTCTTCGCCGGGCTCGCCTTCCTGTTCTTCCTGTTCCTGCGCTACACCAAATGGGGCCGCTACATCTATTTCGCCGGCGACAATCCGGTCGCCGCGCGCAACATCGGCATTCCGGTGCGGCCAATGCTGGTGCTGCGTTATGTGGTTTCGGCCTTCGTCGCGCTGATCGCCGGCCTGCTGACGGCGTCGAGCCTGCACTCGATCAACACCCGCGTCGTCAACTCGACGCTGCTCTATGACATCGTGCTGGTGGCGGTGATCGGCGGCATCGGCCTTTCCGGCGGGCGGGGCGGGGTGCGCAATGTGCTGGTGGGCGCTGCACTTATCGGCATCCTGTCGAACGCGATGACCATCATCGACATTCCGCTGCTCTATCAAAACCTGATCAAGGCGGCGATCCTGCTCGGAGCCATCATCGTCGACGGCATCATCAATCCGCGTGACGAACAGACCGCGCAGCAGGGCGACATCTAAGGGGTACCCGACCGGGTCATGCCGACCGGCCGGCAATAAGTGAAAAACAGAGGATGTGACATGAAACTGATCAGAACACTGATGGCCGCCGCCACGGCGCTGGCCGCTACCGCCTTCGTCGCGCCGACCTTCGCCGCCGACGATCCGGGCCCGGCCGCATACGCGCAGGCGCTCAAGGGCAAGCGCGTCATGCTGGTGCCGCTGGCGATGGGCTTCGACCTTGCGCAGGGCTGGTCGCACTATCTGAAGACGGAAGTCGAAGCCTGGGGCGGCACCTTCGAAACACGCGATCCGAACTGGGTCGTCGATGCCGGTGCACAGGCGATCACCGACGCGATCTCGTCCGACACAAGGCCGGACGTGTTGATCATCCATGCGCCGGACCTCAACTCCTATTCCAAGCTGATGAAGAAGGCGCAGGCCGCCGGCACCTACGTCATACTGGTCGACAATCCCGCCAACTTCCCGGCCGACGCCTTTGTCGGCAGTGACTGGGACCGGCTCGGCCAACTCGAGGCCGAAGCGGCGATCAAGGGCTGCGGCGAGAATTCGTCGAAGAAGATCGGCCTTGTGCAGGGTGATCAGGCCAACTCGTCCAGTCTCTACCAGTATGCCGGCATCATGAAGGTGCTGGAGAAGCACCCCGACTTCAAAGTCGTGGCCAAGCCCGACTCCAACTGGGATCCGACGACGTCGCGCAACGTGACGACGACAATGCTGCAGCAGAACCCGGACATCTGCTCTATCATCGACTTCTGGGATGGCGACGCCACCGGCGCATCCGCCGCCATCCGCGACGCCAAGCTCGACGGCAAGGTGTTTTTGGTCACCACCGGCGGCGGCGAAAAGGCGGCCGATTGCGACAAGCTGCAGGACGGCACCTATGGCGCCGTTGTCATGACAGACCTTGCCCGCCAGTCCGGCGACATGAACGCTATCATCAAGTTCCTGCTGCAGAGCGGCCAGCCGGCCGGCACGTCGCACACCTACATCTACACGCTGGAGAAGGCTACGACCAAAGCCGACCTCAAGCCCGACAGCTGCTGGGACCTGAAGGCGCTGCAGGCCGAAGCGGCGGCGAAGTAAGCCGCGCTTTTCGACTGAAATAAACGAGGTGACTGGACAATCCGGTCACCTCGTTCCCTCATGGAATAGCAGCCGCCGATGTCCTTTCGCGAACGCCTCCAGTCCTGGCGCTACAATCTCGTGCCCGACCATCTGGTCGGCGAGATCCTGACAAAACGCTGGACCGACAACGCCATTCCGTTCCTGGCGCTGGTGGCGACGCTCAGCGTGTTCGGCTCGATCATTCCCGGCTTCTTCAAGCTGACTTCGCTGCAGGAATCGACCCGCCAGCTCGGCGAGTTCTCGATGGTGGTCACCGGCATGACGGTGGTGATGCTGGGCGGCGGCATCGACCTGTCCGTCGGCTCGATCTTCGCGCTGTCCTGTTTCTCCGCCGTCTATGTCTTCTTCATTCTCGAACAGTCTATCTGGCTGGCGCTGGCGGCATCGCTCGCCACCGGCCTGATCTTCGGCGCCGTCAACGGCTACCTCGTCGGCTACCTCAGGCTGCGCGCCTTCCTCACCACCCTGGTGACGTTCATCTTCGGCCGGGCGCTGTTCGATATTCTCGTCACCACCTATGCCGCCGACGTGCAGCTTTCCCAGGCGACATCGGATGTGCTCGACTTCATCGGCGACAGCACCTTCTGGGGGCTTTCGGTCTCGGTGTGGCTGGCGATCATTCTTGCCATCGTCACCCATATCGCGCTGACGCGCTCACGGCCGGGCTGGCATGTGCTGGCGGTCGGCGGCTCCAGGCGCTCGGCGCACAATGCCGGCATTCGCGTGCGCCGCACCGTGTTCATGACCTATGTCTTTTCCGGCTTCTGCGCCTCGATCGGCGGCTTCCTGATCGCTTGCCGCCTGAGTGGGGCAGGGCCGGGCACCGGCCTCAACCTGGAGATCATGGCTCTGACGGCGGCGGTGGTCGGCGGCGTCAGCCTGGGTGGTGGCCGCGGCTCGGTCATCAAGGGGCTGATGGGCGCCATCATCGTGCTGACCATGACCAACGGGCTGATCCGGCTGGGCTATGGCACCGGCACCAACCAGATGGTGCTGGGCATCATGCTGGCGGTGGCGGTTACCATCGACATCCGTTGGCTGAAGAACCGCCACAAGGTGCTCAACGAGGTCTATGTCGCGCCGGTCTATCTCAAGATGGGCGAGACACAGTCTGCCGTGCCGGGATCAGGTACGCCCTACGCGCTCGACAACCGTCTGTCGGCCGCGGACCATATCGGGCTGGGCGAGTTGGAGGGGCCGGAAGACGTCATCCTTGACCGCGACGATCACCTCTATTGCGGCACGCGCCATGGCGAGATCGTCCGCTTCTTCGCGCCGGACTATATCAAATCGGAGGTGTTTGCCCATATCGGCGGCTTTCCGCTGGGCCTGACCTTCGACAAATCGGGCAATCTGATCAGCTGCGTCGGCGCCATGGGGCTCTATTCCGTCTCGCCGGATCGGGAAGTGAAGCGCCTGTCGGCGGAGACATCGCGCTCCTGGACATCGATCGTCGACGATGCGCGGCTGCGCGACCCGAACGACTGCGACATCGCGCCGGACGGTCGGATCTATTTTACCGACTCCACCAAGCGCTATGACGCCCACGATTGGGCGCTAGACTCGATCGAGAACCGCGCCACCGGCCGGCTGCTGGTCTATGACCCGAAGGACGGTTCGACGAAGACACTGCTCGACGGCTACCGCTACACCAACGGTGTGTGCATGGCGCACGACGGCAAGTCGCTGTTCTTCGCTGAGAGCTGGGCCTGCCGCGTGCATCGCTACTGGCTGGAAGGGCCGAAGGCGGGCGCCGCCGAATGCGTCATCCGCGACATGCCGGGCTATCCCGACAACATCAACCGCGCCTCCGACGGCAATTACTGGATGGCATGGCTCGGCATGCGCACGCCGAGCTTCGACCTGTCGCTGCGCCATCCCGATATGCGCAAGCGCATGACGCGCCGGCTGCCGCAGGACGAGTGGCTGTTCCCCAACATCAACACCGGCGGCGTGGTGAAATTCAACGACAAGGGCGGCATTATCGAGGCGATGGGCGACCTCACCGGCGGCGCGCATCCGATGGTCACCTCGATGCGCGAGCACAAGGGTTTCCTGTTCGTCGGCGGCATCCTTAACAACCGCATCGGCCGCTACAAGATTGCGGGCGCCGACCCGAACTGGACCAGTTCCGCTTCTTATTGGGGAGCGAAGCCATGATCCTCGATCCTGTGCTCGACCTGTTTCGTGGCAAGGCGGTGACCATCCCACCGCTCGACGGTGCCTTCCGGCCCAACACGCGGCTGGACGAGGCGCCAGTGTTCGCCGATTTGACGGAGCCCGACAATCTTCTGGTTGCCGATGGCCGGCTGCTCGTTTCCAGCGGCAATGCGGTATATTCGCTTGCCGCAGGGGTGGAGCCGAAGGTTGTCGGGACCTTTCTTTCCCCCATCACGGCGCTGGCTCTATCACTGTCGGGCGAACTGACGGTGGGGTTGGAAAGCGGCAAGCTGCTGGTTGCCGGCAAGGAGGTTTCGCTGCCGGCCGGCGTCAGCTGCATCACCGCGCTTGCCTATGCAGACGACGGCACGTTGTGGCTGGCCAATGGCTCGGCTGAGCACACGCCGTCGCAATGGGCCGCCGACCTGATGAAGAAGGGCGCGTCCGGTTCGCTTTGGAGGCGGGACGCGGCCGCCGCCGAGTTCCGCAAAGTGGCCGGCGATATCGCCTTTCCCTATGGGCTGCATCCCATTGGGCGGGATGTGCTGGTCAGCGAAAGCTGGCGCCATCAGCTCGTTCGCTTCGATGGTGCGACCGGTCGCCGCTCGACCGTGCTGACGCATCTGCCCGGCTATCCCGCGCGCCTCGCGCCGGCCGGCGATGGCGGCGCGTGGCTGGCTCTGTTCGCGCCACGCAACCGGCTGATCGAATTCGTTCTCCAGGAAACCCACTATCGGCGCGATATGCTAGACCAGGTGGCGCCGGCCTACTGGATCGCGCCGGCTTTGGCCTCCAATCGCAGCTTCCTCGAACCGCTGCAATGCGGCGGCATCCGCACCATGGGCATCCACAAGCCCTGGTCGCCGAGCCGCTCCTATGGGCTGGTGGTCAGGCTCGATCAAAACATGCAGCCGCAATTCAGCCTGCACAGCCGCGCCGACGGCACGCGCCATGGCATCTGCAGCGTGGCGGAAACGGACGGCCGCCTGTTCATCGCCTCCAGGGGCGGCGATTGCGTGCTGGCCATCGACGCAGGAGGTCTCTGATGGAACCGATCGTGCGCCTGGAAAACGTCACCAAAAACTATCGCGGCGTGCCCGCGGTCAGACAAGTCAGCTTCGAACTGCGCAAGGGCGAAATCCACGCGCTGCTCGGCGAGAATGGCGCCGGAAAATCGACGCTGACCAAGATCATTGCCGGCGTCGTCGACGCCACTTCCGGCAAGATGTTCCACAAGGGCGTCGAGATCGCCTATGCCTCGCCGCATGCGGCGCTTGAGGCGGGCATCGCCATGGTGTTCCAGGAGACCAGCCTTGTGCCGTCGATGACGGTGGCGCAGAACCTCTATCTCGGCACCGAAAAGTTTCTCAACCGGCTGCGCGGCACCTACATTTCGGCGCAGCAATTCCTGCAATCGCTGAATTTTCCCGTCGATCCGAACGCCATGGTGGCGACGCTGGGCGCGGCCAAGCGTCAGATGGTCGAAATCGCGCGCGCCGTTCACCACAATGCCGAGATCATCATCTTCGACGAGCCGACAGCGACGCTGACACCGGAGGAGAAGCGCCACTTCTTCGCGCTGATCCGGCGGCTGAAGGCGAACGCCGTCTCGATCGTCTTCATCAGCCATGCATTGGAAGAGGCGCTGATGATCGCCGACCGCATCACAATCCTGCGCGATGGCGAACTGGTGATCACCGACGACACATCGGCCTTCGACCGCGACAAGATCGTCGCCGCCATGGTCGGGCGTACGTTGTCGGGACAGATCTACCGCCAGCGCGACGAGGCCAGGCTGCGCAAGGCCGGCAAGAAGGTGCTGTCGGTGCAGGACATTTCGATGAGCAATGTCGTGCGCAACACCTCCTTCTCGATCTTCGAGGGACAGATCACCGGCGTGTTCGGGCTGATCGGCTCCGGCCGCACCGAGACCTTCAAGATCGTCTCCGGCATCTACAAGCGCGATTTTTTGCGCGGTGGCGCGATTGAACTCAACGACAGGCCGGTGCGCTATCTCGTGCCCAGTGAGGCGGTCGCCGACGGCATCGTCTATGTTACCGAGGACCGCAAGAGCGAGGGCATTTTCGAGACGATGGGCATCGCCGAGAACCTGTTCGGCGGGCTGCTGGCAGCGGGCCGCGAAAAGGCCTGGGTGATCAACCAGCAGGAGATGCGCACGCTTTCCGCTGAATGGACGAAGACGCTGAACATCAAGGCGATCAACGACAATGCCCGCGTGGTCGAGCTTTCCGGCGGCAACCAGCAAAAGGTGGTGATCGGCAAGGGGCTGGTGCAGCAGCCGCGTATCGTGATCTTCGACGAGCCGACGCGCGGCGTCGATGTCGGCGCCATCGCCGAGATCCACCAGATCATCAACCGGCTGGCCGATGAGGGGCTGGCCGTGGTGGTGATCTCGTCCTACCTGCCGGAAATCATGAACCTGTCGGATCGGATTCTGGTGTGCCGACAGGGGCGCATCGTCGAGGAGTTCTCGCCGGCGGAGGCGACGGAGGAGAAGATCATGTATGCGGCAGTTCATTAGGTTGCCGGTCGGTGTTTGACGGTGCGCATAGGTCACCAATTGGCGAAGCATCTCAGCTTCGTCATCCTTGGGTCTCCGCGACGGCGCTTCGCGCCTGCTTCGCCCGTGAATGACGAAGCTGAGATGCTTCGGCCAATCGCCATGGTTCTGTCAGCATCAAAAACTGAATCGGAATAGCCGGTTAGCCGCCCTTGCTCGAAACCTGATTCAACTACCTGATCCACCGATTCAACGAAAGGAAATGCCATGGCCGCCACAAAACTCCTCAGCGATGCCGAGGTCGAAAAAATCCCGGTAGCGAAGGCTGTGTTCGACGACATCCGCGCGACGCGCAAATCGGACTTCGTCAATAATTTCTGGCGTGGGCTCGCCAACGATCCGGCCTTGCTGAAACGGACATGGGAACAGGTGAAGGTGGTGATGGCCACGGAGAGCGCGATCGACCCGCTGACCAAGGAGATGATCTACATTGCTGTCTCCACCGCCAATGGCTGCTCCTACTGCGTCCACTCGCATACGGCAGCTGCCCGCGCCAAAGGCATGACCGATGCGCAGCATGGCGAGCTGGTGTCGATCATCGGGCTGGCCGGGCAGACCAACCATCTGGTGACTGCGATGCAGATTCCGGTCGATCCGCAGTTCGACTTAAAGTAGGCAGTCGCGCGCCTTGCCTCCTCCCCCTGCGGGGGAAGTGACGGCGCCCGCTCTACACCGGTCGGTACACTTTCTCCGCCGTGTTCCAGAAGATGTCCGCCTCGGCGGCCGCGCCATGCTTGCCCACCGCGGCGCGGTGCGCCTTGATCAGTTCGGCGTGGCTGGTCCAGAGTTTTTCGATCGGGAAGTTGGAGCCGAACATCAGGTGGTCAGCGCCCAGAATGTCCATTGCATTGTCGACGATGTAGGCAATCAACGCCGGATCGTTGCGGTGGACGAAGGTGCCGAGGCCCGACAGCTTGGCGTAGAAGTTCGGCGCTGTTGATAGAGTACGCAGGCCGGCTTTCCAGGCCTCGATCGTCTCAGCCTCCATGCCGGTCAGCATGCCGGCATGGGTGAGGATGAAGTTGGTCTGCGGGTTCTCGCCGACCAGCGTCAGCCCGTCCTTCATCTGGGCGGGGAAAAGCTGCAGGTCGAAGGACAGGCCATAGTCTTTAAGCCGCGCGACATTGGCCCGCACCTTGGGGTCGATGACCTGATCGGCCGAGGCAGCGAAGCGGAAGGCCGGCGTCTCGTGCCAGTGTAACTGCATGCGCACGCCGCGCAGCAGAGGGTACTTTTTCAATCGATCGATCTGGGGCCGGACATCGTCGACAGTCATATCGGTATAGCCGACGATAGCGTGCGGCCAGCCGGTCTCGTCGGCAGTCTTCTGCAGTAAGGCGACTTCTTTTTCGAAATCCTCCTTGGCCCAGTTGGTCTGGACATAGACGGCCTTCTCGACACCTGCGCCTTGCTGATCGGCGAGAAATTCCTCGATCGGATAGTCGCGGCGGATCGGCTCGTAGGGGCCGAAAATGCGCGGCACCATCGGCCCGACCAGCCAGGGCTGATCCTGCTGGCGCCAGATGTGGAAATGCGCGTCGATGGCTTTCTGCATCACGATACCCTTTTCCAGATTGCCGACGCCGCCGGGGCAGGGCGGGCGAGCGACAGGATGAAATCGGTGAGACTCCCGAGCGACGAGCCGTCGATGAGATCGTCGAGATCGGGCAAGATGGCGCGCAACGCCGCCGTTGCCGGCTGGAAGCGCGGATCGCCGGCCAAAGGTGTCGCCAGCGAAAGCCGGAAGGCGCGCGCGCTCAGTCGGCGTATCGCCGTTTCGAGATCGGCATGGTCGCCGCGCTCCAGCGCGTCCGACAGGATGATCACAGCGGCACCGCGCGCGAAGGCTGAGAAGCGCGGCACCGAGAGGAAGGCGAGCAGGGTCGGTCCCATGCGCGTGCCGCCGTCCCAGTCGTCTACGAGTGCCGCCGCTCGGGCGAGAGCCTGGTCGCGATCGCGGATACGCAGTGCGGACGTGATGCGGGTGAGCCGCGTGCCGAAGGTGAAGATTTCGGCACGGTCAGCACCTTGTACGGCGGCGTGCGCCAGTTTGAGATAATCCGACGTGTACAGCTTCATCGAGCCGGAAACATCGATCAGGATCAGCAGCTTGCGCGAAACGGTCTGGCGGCGGCGGAGCTGCGGCGAGGGGATATCGCCATCGGCGCTGACGATTTCCCTGAGCGAGCGGCGCAGGTCGAGCTTGCCGCGCGAATGGGTGCGCACGGTGCGGAAGGAGCGGCGCGCGGGCAGGGCTGAAGCGAGCTTGCGGCGGAAGGGCCCAAGGCCATCGTCGTCGCGGAGGAAATCGCGGCTGCTGAGCTGTTCGATTGCCGACGACAGCTCGCCGCCTTTCTCCTGGCGCGTGGTCTGTTTCTCCTCCTGGCGCGTGCCGCCATCGTCCTTGATGCGGGTTTCCTCGTCGTCTTCGCCTTCGACGGAGGGTTGGCCATCGCCATGGAAGTGATTGCGAAAATGCGCCTCGAATTCGCCGCGGCGATCGGGCGGGGGGGCAAGCGTTGCGAGCGCCGCCTCGCGGATGTCGGCCATCGAGCGGGGGCCGAGCAGGGTGACCGCCTGCATGAAGCTGGAGACCTGCTCGGGGGCGACGGCAAAGGCGTGGCGGCGCAGCAGCCGGGCGAAGTGGAGGAAGGGCGCGGAGGCGAGAGGAAGGGTTCCCTGACGCATCATTCCTTCGCGCCCCCCTCTGTCCTGCCGGACATCTCCCCCACAAGGGGGGAGATCAGCAGCTTTGGCGCTTCGGTTCTTTCTGCGCCGCTGGAGATTGGCGAAAGCCAGGATGACGGCTGATCTCCCCCCTTGTGGGGGAGATGTCCGGCAGGACAGAGGGGGGCGCTGTCCCGCCAGCGTTGCAGAGTGCCCAGGTGAGGCCACCTCGCTATGAACGAGCTGTTGACCTCACACGTCACCCCAGCGCCTCCTCGACAATCTGGCCAAGCTCCGGCGCGATCGCGGACAAATCCTCCTCGTCCTTGATAAGCACACCGATGGCTCGGCGGAAGGCTTGCGGCCATGGGCTGCCGCCTTTCTCCAGTATGGTGGCGGCGTTGGCCCATTCGACGGCCTCGGAGATGCCGGGCGGCTTGGCCAGCGGGCGGACGCGGATCTCCTGCACAGCGGTCGCCACGGCGCGGGCGGTGGTCTCGGCGACATCGCCGGCGCGCAGCATGATGATGGCGGCTTCTCGCTCGGCGTCGGGATAGCCGATCCAGTGATAGACGCAGCGGCGCCGGAGCGCTTCGGCGAGTTCGCGGGTGCGGTTCGAGGTCAGGATGACGATCGGCTGCGCCTCGGCGCGGATCGTGCCGCGCTCAGGGATGCTGATTTGGAAATCGGAAAGGAATTCGAGAAGCAGCGCTTCGAATTCGTGGTCGGAGCGGTCGATCTCGTCGACCAGCAGCACGCGCTGCTCCGGCGCCCGCAGCACCTGCAGCAATGGCCGCGCGATCAGAAAGCGGTCGTCATAGATGTCGACCTCGTGCTCGCCGGCATGGCGGATGGCGAGCAACTGGCGCTGGTAATTCCATTCGTAGAGCGCGTGCGCAGCGTCGATGCCTTCATAGCATTGCAGCCGCACCAGATCGCGGCCGAGGAGCTGTGCGACCGCCTTGGCAGCTTCGGTCTTGCCGACGCCGGGCGCGCCTTCCAGCAGCAGCGGCTTGCCGAGCCGTATGGCCAGGAAGATGGCGGTGGCCAGGCTGTCGTCGGCGAGGTAGCGCGAAGCAGCGAGATGCTGTGCCACCGCCTCCGGCGAGGTCGCGACAGTCACGGCATTCGGCTCCTGCATGTCGTCCTCAGTTCGCCGCTTGCGCCTTCAGCGCGCGCAATATGCGCTCCGGTGTGATCGGCAGCGTGTCGATGCGCACGCCGACGGCGTCGAAGACGGCATTGGCAACCGCGGGGATCTGCGGGTTCGCGCACATTTCGCCTGGCCCTTTGGCACCGTAAGGACCATCCGCCGACGGCCGCTCCAGCACGATGATCTCGGTTTGGGCGAGATCGCCCGGTCCCGGCATCAGATACTGGTTGAAGTCGGTGCCGCCATGGTCGCGGTTGGGATAATAGGGCTCGGTCGTTTCGTAGAGCGCGTGGCTGATGCCCATCCAGGAACCGCCGACCAGTTGCTGCTCGACCATTTTCGGGTTCAGCGCGCGGCCGATCTCATAGACGTTCTTCACGGTCAGCACCGTAACCTCGCCCGTCTCGTCATCGACCTCGACCTCGGCCACCGTGCAGGCATGGGCGTAGCAGGTCGACGGCTTCATCGCGCCGGTCTCTTTCTCCGGATAGGAGCGCGGGATCAGGAACATGCCGCGGCCTGAGATCGAGCGGCCACGCTTGAAATGAGCCGACAGCGCGACATCGAAGATCGAGATCGACTTTTGCGGCGCGCCCTTGACCAGAATATTGCCCTGGCCGTCAGTCTCAAGGTCGGAAGCGTTGACCTCCAGCTCTTCCGCCGCCACTTCCAACATCACCTGGCGCGCTTCCTTGGCCGCCTGGATGACGGCATTGCCGGCGCGGTGGGTGCCGCGCGAGGCGAAGGTACCCATGCAGTGCGGGCCGGTGTCGGTGTCGGCGGTGTCGATGGTGACCCGGTCGGTCGGCACGCCGATGGTCTCGGCGCAGATCTGCGCCATGATCTGCTTCAGGCCCTGGCCGAGATCGACCGACGAAAGTGTGACCATGAAATTGCCGGTCGGCGTCGAATGCACCAGCGCCTGCGTCGGGTCGCCGCCAAGGTTCATGCCCGTCGGGTAGTTGATCGCGGCGACGCCGCGTCCGCGCCTTATCGCCATCTCAAGCTCCCTTCGTGTAGGAGGACATCGCCATATACTTCTCCGCCACCGGCCAGTTGGCGGCGCGCGACGCCTCCTGCATGCACTCGATCAGCGCCGCTCCTTCGGTCGGCTGGCGATGCGCCTTCATGTCGCCATCGCGATAGGCGTTGATGAAGCGGAATTCGAGCGGGTCCATGCCGATCAGCCGCGCCAGCTTGTCCATCTGCACCTCAAGCGCGAAGTCGCCGATGGTGACGCCGAAGCCGCGCATGGCGGAGGAGGGTGTGCGGTTGGTGTAGACGCAGTAGGTGTCGATCCAGACATTGGGAATGGTGTAGGGGCCGGGATAGTGCGCCGCTCCCTTCTGCGCGCCATAAGGCGAATGGCGCGAATAGGCGCCGGCATCGGTATAGCCGGTCACCTTGCGCGCAACGATACGGCCATTGTTCATCACGCCGTCCTTGATGATTATCTTTTCGGCGGCGCGCGGCGAGGAGATCTGCATCTCCTCTTCGCGGCTGTAGATGAAGGAGACGGGACGTCCTGTGAGCTTGGCGCCAAGAACGGCGATCGGCTCGACGATGACGTCGACCTTGCCGCCAAAGCCGCCGCCGACAGTGCCGCCGACGAAATGCAGTTTTGAGCCGGGCATCTGCAGGATGATCGAGGCGTTGTCGAGGGTGAAGAACATCGCCTGGGTGTTGGTGTAGCAGGTGAAGCGGTCATTGCCTTCGGGCACCACGACGCAGCCCGTGGTCTCGGTCGGCGCATGCTCGATCGGCGAGGACTGGTAGCTCTGTTCCAGGATGTGGTCGGCGCCGGCAAAGCCCGCCTCGGCATCGCCGAAGCGCACCTTGCGGCATTCGCCGCTGTCATAGAGGTAATAATTCTGGCCGTGATATTCGTTGACCAAAGGCGCGCCGGGCTTCAGCGCTTCTTCCATGTCGAAGACGGCCGGCAGCACCTCATAATCGACCTTGACCTTGGCTGCCGCTTCCTGAGCCGCGCGCTCGGTCTCGGCCAGCACCGCCACCACGGCCTCGCCCTTCCAGCGCACCTTCCCGTCGGCCAGCACCGTTTCGTCTTCCGGTCCGACCTGGATCAGGATCAGGATGGTGTAGACATTGTGCGGCACATCCTTGGCGGTGAGGATTTTCACCACGCCGGTATGCTTCTCCGCTTCGGAAGTGTCGATCGAACGGATGCGGGCATGGTGGTGCGGACTGCGCACCATTTTCAGGTGAAGCATATTCGGGAAGTTGCGGTCGGCGAAATAGGCGGTCTTGCCCGTCACATGTCCTGGCGAATCCAGCCGAGGCCGCCCATGGCCGATCTCGTGCAGGCCGTCCTTGCGCTGATCGGCGAAATAGTTTTTGCGCAGTTCCATTCTTTTGGTCCTTAGGCCGCGTTCTGCGAATTGGCTCGGGCCGCGGTCAGCACCGCCTGGATGATCGGCTCGTAGCCGGTGCAGCGGCAGATATTGCCGGACAGCGCCTCGACCACATCCTCGCGGCTCGGATTGGGCGTGTGGTCAAGCAGCACCTTGGCGGCCATGATCATGCCCGGCGTGCAGAAGCCGCATTGCGTGGCGAAGGCATCGAGGAAGGCACGCTGCAGCGGATGCAGGATGCCGGCCTCGGCGAGGCCCGATGTGGTGCGGATGTCGGCGCCGCTGCAGGTCTCGGCCAGCGTCAGACAGGAGAGCCTCAATTCGCCGTCGATGATCACCGAGCAGGCGCCGCAGGTGCCCTGGTGGCAACCGCCTTTTGGCGAAGTGTCGCCAACCTTGTCGCGCAGCGCATACAGCAGCGTCGTGCCGCCCTCGACGAATTCGGCCTTTTCGGAGCCGTTAAGCGTAAACTGGATCGGGACCTTCGCCATTCTTCCTCCATGCGCGCCTGCCCGGATGGGCCGGACAGACGCGCTCCCCCCAACCGGGTGTTTCAGGTCAGCAGCAGCCGGCCGAGATGGACCGGCAAAACTTCGGCGCGATACCAGGCGCTGGCGATCGGGTCGGTGATCGGCGCGGTGCCTTCACCTGCCGCAGCGAGCGCCGCTGCGATACCGTCGTGGTCAAGCCGCTTGCCAATCAATGCCTCTTCCACCGCTTTGGCGCGCATCGGGCGGTCCGCCATGCAGCCGAGCGCGATCCGCGCCGAGGAGACAGTGCCGTCGCCGGCCTGTTCGAGAACGGCGGCGATGCTGAGCACCGAGACGCCCTTCGGCTTGACTCGCGACACTTTCAGGAAGCGGAAATTCTCGGCCTTCGGCAGCGCGAAGGCGACTGACGTGACGATGGCGCGGCTGCCGTCCCGCTTGGCCAGGAAATCCTCGATAGGCAATTCCCCATCATCGGTGCCGACCGTCGCATCCAACGCCAGCAGGGCGACAGCGAAATCACCGTAGGGCGCGGGTGCGAACAGATTGCCGCCGACAGTCGCCATGTTGCGGATCGCCGGGCCGCCGACGGCGCGCGCGGCCTTGGACAGCGCCGCAAGCTCGGGATGGCGGGCGATAGCCGCCATCGTCATCGAAGCGCCGATGCGGACCTTGCCGCCGGCAACGGTGATCCCGGAAAGGGTCGGATCGGTCGAACGGACAAGGCCGGAGACGGAGATATCGCCTTCATTGGCGGCGCGCACGACCAGTGTGCCGCCGCCAAGATAGCGGGTGCCGGGCGCCTTCAGCGCCGCGTTGGCATCCCTTACGGCCGAAAAGGTCTGGAGGGCAAGCGCCATGGCAGTCTCCCCTGACTCAGCTCTGGCCAGAAAAATGGCTCTTCAACGCATTGAAGCCACCCTGGAAGACATTGGCGGCCATGCCGGCGGCGATCTTGTCGGCCTCTTCGGGCGCCGCGTCGAAGCTCGCGGTCCATTCGGCATAGGTGCGGTCGCCGTCGGTCACGCGGCGCAATTGCAGCGTCGCTTTGTGATTGGTCAGCGGCTGCGGCGTCTCCAGGATGGAGTAGCTGACGCGGAAATTCGCATCGGAGAAGTCGAGCAGTTTTTCGCGGACACGCGCGCCGCTGGCGAGCTCGAAATTACGCACGCAGCCGATGGTTTCGGCGCTCTTGCCGTCTTCGATATGGCTCTTGACCATGCGCGGATGCCAGCCCGGCAGGCCGTTGAAGTCGCGGATGCGCGCCCAGACCTTTTCGACCGGCGCGTCGATGACGCTGGAGACGGTGACTTCAGCCATATGATCATTCCCCTACGAATTCGATACGCTGCAGGGTAGGGCGGCGGCCGGCGCTGCGCTTATCAATGGGTCTTGCGGCCCTATCAAGGAGTCTGAAAAACGAGCGGCTTGGCTCAGGCCATGGCCCGCGCCGCCTCGCGGTAAAGCGTCGGCGGCACGCCGACATGGTCGCGGAAGAAGCGCGAGAAATTGCCCTGGGTGGTGAAGCCGAGATTGCAGGCGACCGAGATCAGCGGCTCCTGCGACCACTGCAGCTGCCGCACGGCTTCCTCCATGCGCAGCGTGTTCCAGTAGACATTGGGCGTCAGATTGGTCTGTTCCTTGAATAAAGCAAAGAAGTGCGGCCGCGACAGGCCGACGCTGCGGGCGACGTCGTCGAACGAGATGCGTTCGCAGACATTGGCCTTCATCAGCTGGATTGCCTTGCGGACGCGGAAATCCTGCATTGTGTTGACCCGGATCCGCGCCTCCTGCGGCGCCGAGGCGTCGGCGGCGTCGAGCAGGCTATCGATGAAGCGCTCGATCTCGTAATTGGCGACGTCGTCGATGCTTTCATTATCGCTCAAATGGTCGAGCAGGTTGGCGGCGGCCTGGTGCAGCCAGGGTTCGAGCGTGATCGCAGCCTGTGCAAACAACGGCGCCGACGAAGGCAGGTCGCGGCGCCGGCGCGCCCAATCCGGATCGATGTAGAAAGCGAGGAACAGGCCGGGCCTGCCGTTCTGCGACAGAATGTGGCTGTGCGGCTGGTAGGAATTGATGCCGGCGGCGGTGCCGGGACCCAGCGGCACCGTCTCGCGGCCGACGGTCATCTCGCCGGCCGTGCCCTCCAGCCAGATGATGATGTGGGCCTCGACATGCGCATGGGTGACGAAGTCGCTGGCGACATTCAGGACAGAAACATGTCCGAACCGGCCCCAATAGAGCCTGATCGCGTCCGTCATGGGTTATACCTCCCGCAGACGACTGGCCTCCCTTCGCCTGCGACGGGATTGTGCGGCTGAGTTCGGGCTCGCGTCAAGGCGCGGGGCGAAAGCCGCTGTGTGCTGCCGGCCGTAGTGGTGGATTTTCAGACTGAGCGATAGGGTTTCCCGTCAAACCGAAGCCGTCATGCCGCCGTCGACATAAAGCGTATGGCCGTTGACGAAGGATGAGGCGTCGGAGGCGAGGAACACGGCGGCGCCGATCAGTTCGTCGACATACCCCCAGCGGCCAGCCGGCGTGCGCTTTTCCAGCCAGGCGGAGAATTCCTGGTTGTCGACCAGCGCCTGGTTCATCTCGGTGCGGAAATAGCCGGGGGCGATGGCATTGACCTGCAAGCCGTATTTCGCCCAGTCGGTGCACATGCCACGTGTCAAATTGCGGATTGCGCCCTTGGTGGCCGTATAGGGCGCGATGTTGGGCCGGGCGAGTTCGCTCTGCACCGAGCCGATGTTGATGATCTTGCCCTTGCCGCGCGCGATCATATTGCGGGCGACCGCCTTGCCGGCATGGAAGGCGCCGGAGACATTGGTCTTGAACAGCCGCTCCCACTGCTCCTCGGGAAAGTCCTCGAGCGGAGCGCGAAACTGCACGCCGGCATTGTTGATCAGGATGTCGATGGCGCCGATCTCGGCCTCGACGCGGGCGACATCGGCATCGACCGCGCGAAAATCCGTCACGTCGAAGGTCGAGGGGTGCGCTTTGAAGCCGGCGTCGCGCAAGCCGGCGACGGCACCGGCAACCTTGCCGGCATCGCGGCCGTTGAGCACGACACTTGCGCCATGCTCGGCAAGGCCGCGCGCCAGCGCCAGGCCGATGCCCTGGCCGGAGCCGGTGATCAGCGCCAGCCGGCCGTTGAGCTCGAACAGGGATTTCGATGTCAAGGCAACGGTTTCCAGCCGAAAGGTTCAGTCCAAAAACATTCAGTCATTGCGCCTGAAGTTGCGGATCCGGTCGAACAGCACCGCGAGCAGGATGGCGCCGCCGATGAACACGCCTTGCCAGAAAGCATTGATGCCGAGCAGACCAAGGCTGTTGCGGATCACTTCGATGAGCGCGGCACCGACAATGGCGCCGAAGGCGGTGCCGACGCCGCCGGCGAGATTGGCGCCGCCAATGACCGTGGCGGCGATGACCTGCAGTTCCATGCCGGTTCCGAGATTGGTGGTGACGGCGCCCAGCCATCCGGTCTGGATGATGCCGGCAATGCCCGCCGCCAGCGCCGAGATCATATAGACGGCGACCTTGATCTGCTTGACGGGAACGCCGGTCAGCGTCGCCGCGTGCTCATTGCCGCCAATGGCGAAGATGTGGCGGCCAAACTTGGTCCAGCGCAGCGTGAAGCCGGTGATCAGCGCCAAAAGGATCATGTAGAGCACCGGATTGGCGATGCCGAACACCCAGGCACCGCCGCCCAGCGCCAGAAGCTTGTCGTGATCCGGGCCGAACTGGAAGACGACGGTGTTGTTGGAGGCGACCATGGCGAGGCTGCGGGCAATCGACAGCATACCGAGCGTCACCACGAAGGGTGGAAAGCCGAGATAGGCGATCATGATGCCGTTGAAGGCGCCTATGGCGAGCGCGGTGGCGATCGAGGCGAGGATGCCGACCTCGATGGAGTAGCCGGCATGCATGGTGACGGCCAGCACCATCGACGACAGGCAGAGCACCGAACCGACCGACAGGTCGATGCCACCTGTGATGATGACGAAGGTCATGCCGAGCGCGATGATGGCGACGAAGGTGATGTTGCGGGTGATGTTGTAAAGGTTCTTCGACGTGGCGAAGGCGTCGGTGGCAAAAGACAGGAACAGGCAGGCCAGGATGACCGCGATCACCACCCAGAAGGTCTGGCTGGCAAACAGTCTTGCCGGCAAGGATTGCTGCTTTTGTTCGATCGGCTGGTCAATTGTCAGTGCCATCGTCGACCTTCATGTGCTGTGCGTGGTGAAATTCGCTGAGATCAAACCTGTTCGATGGCGCCGGTGATCAGCCCGGTGACTTCCTCGGGCGAACTTGACGCAATCGTCTTGTCGGCGACCTTGCGGCCGCGCCGCATGACGATGACGCGGTCGGCGACGGTGAACACGTCAGGCATGCGGTGGCTGATCAGCACCACTGCGATACCCTGGTCGCGCAAATGGCGGATCAGGTTCAGCACTTCGGCGACCTGGCGCACCGAGATCGCGGCCGTCGGTTCGTCCATCAACACGATCTTGGCCTGCGACAGCATGGTGCGCGCGATCGCTACCGCCTGACGCTGGCCGCCCGACATCTGCTTGACGAGGTCGCGCGGACGGGTCTCGGACTTCAACTCGGCGAAGAGCTGGCCGGCGCGCTTGTACATGGCGGCATAGTCGAGGATGCGTAAAGGGCCGACGCCGCGGCGCAATTCACGGCCGAGATAGACATTGGCGGCAGCGGTCAGATTGTTGCACAGCGCCAGGTCCTGGTGGACGATCTCGATGCCGTGCTGGCGAGCTTCCGCCGGCTTGTGCAGGATCAACTCCTTGCCGTCCATGCGCATGACGCCATGGCTGGGGCGGAAATTGCCGGCGATCATCTTGACCAGCGTCGACTTGCCGGCGCCGTTGTCGCCCATCAGGCCGACCACCTGTCCGGGCTCGATCGACAGCGATACGTCGTTGACCGCCTGGATGGCGCCGAAATGCCTCGAGATATTGGTGAGTTCGAGAACCGCCACCAGTCTTTGCCTCCCCGTGTTTTGCGACCCGCTGCTGTTCCCGGCGTGAATGCCGGCGCTGCTTTGGCCCCGCTCTCCCCATCTCCTCCCGGAAACAGCGTCAGCGTTCTTTTACGCAAAAGCCGGCGCTCGTCAATCAATTGTCGGACGAATTGAAGCCTTGGTTATCCAAAAATCCGTTTTGTAGGACAAATAGCATTGACGTTGGCCGCAAGCCGATATTAGCTAAGCGTCGGAGGAGATCATGCCGATGCCGCTGGCGGTTAGCCGGGCGGAATCGGCGGAGGTTTATCGGTCGAGGTTGCGGCGCCACCCTTGTGTTGAGCCGGGCCAATGCCGCATCTGGAAATGCTTATCGATCTGTCTTGGCGACACGAGTGCTCGTGAAACGAACCTCGGTCATTAAGCATCCGGTCGATCTGTGTGGCGGGCACGCCGTGTCCGTCTGTTTCAAGGGAGGACTGATATGAGGAAAACACTTTTGCTCGCCGCCGTCGCCGCCATGGCGCTGGGCGCCGGGCCGGCTTTGGCCAAGAAACAGCTCGTCATCGTGGTGAAGGGTCTCGACAATCCATTCTTCGAAGCCATCCACCAGGGCTGCGAGAAATGGAACAAGGAAAATGCCAGCTCGGAATATGAATGCTTCTACACCGGCCCGGCATCGACCTCCGACGAGGCCGGCGAAGCGCAGATCGTCCAGGACATGCTGAGCAAGGCCGACACGGTGGCAATGGCGATTTCGCCATCCAACGCGCCGCTGATCGCTCAGACGATCAAGACCGCCAATCCGACGATCCCGATCATGACGCTCGACGCCGATCTCAGCAAGGAAGATGCCGCGCTGCGCAAGACCTATCTCGGCACCGACAACTATTTGATGGGTCACAAGATCGGCGAGTACATCAAGAAGGGCAAGCCGAACGGCGGCACGATCTGTACCATCGAAGGCAATCCCGCGGCCGACAACATCCTGCGCCGGGCGCAGGGCATGCGTGACGCGCTGTCGGGCAAGGAAGGCCTGGCGGCACTTGCCGGCGAAGGCGGCTGGACCGAAGTTGCCGGTTGCCCGGTGTTCACCAATGACGACGGCGCCAAGGGCGTGCAGGCGATGACCGACATCCTCGCCGCCAATCCCAAGCTCGACGCCTTCGGCATCATGGGCGGCTGGCCGCTGTTTGGCGCACCGCAGCCTTATCGCGACCTGTTCGGGCCGCTCAAGGACCGCATCGCCAGCAACGACTTCGTCATCGGCGCCGCCGATACGATTGGCGATGAAGTGGCGATCGCCCGTGACGGCCTTGTGACCGCTCTGGTCGGTCAGCGGCCGTTCGAAATGGGCTACAAGGCACCATCGGTGATGATCGATCTGGTCGAAGGCAAGGCCGTCGCCGATCCGGTGTTCACCGGCCTCGACGAATGCACCAAGGACACGGTCGACACCTGCATCCAGAAGTAGGTTCTCGATTTCGGGGCGCCCTTTGACGGGCGCCCCGTCTCTTCCCGGACGGACGCAACGGTTGGGGCAGCAGGCTCCGGCTTTGACGCGTCTGTAGTTTGGATTTTTCGGCAACGAGATCGGCGCGCCGTGCAGGTTCGGACCAGTCCGGACGCAGACGGCCGACGCATTGGAACGTGAATGCCGGACGAGAAATCAAAGAAGCGAACCGAGCGGGCCAAGGCACAAGCCAGCCGCGGTCCGGCTGTCATGCGCAGGGCCGGTGCCGCGCATTTTCCGGGAGCGAGCGTCCATGTCTCGCTGGCCGGCGAGATCGGCCTCAGAATCGTGCGCGGCGATTATCCGCCCGGCACGATTCTGCCCAACGAGGCCAAATGGGCCGAGACCTTCGATGTCAGTCGTTCGGCGGTGCGCGAAGCCATCAAGATGCTGATGGCCAAAAGCCTGCTGGCTTCACGGCCCAAGATCGGCAGCTGGGTCGAGCCCAGAGAACGCTGGAACCTGCTCGACCGCGATGTGCTGGCCTGGTACGCGACCGGGCCGGACCGGGAGGCCTTCCTGCGCACGGTGCAGGAGTTCCGTCACATCATCGAGCCGGAAGCGTCGGCCTTTGCCGCCACGCGGCGCAGCGACGAGCAGATGGACGAGATCAGCCAGGCCTGTCGTGAGATGGGCGAGGCTCTGAACCTGCAGGAGCGTATCCGCGCCGATACGCGTTTTCACCTCGCCATACTGCGCGCCTCGGGCAACGATCTGCTGGTGCCGCTTGGCGTTCTGATCGAGTCGGCGCTCGATCATCTCTTTGTCTTCGTCACACGCGAGACCAGCGATCAGCGGCGGGCGCAGGCGCTGCATGAGGCGATCGAGAAGAACATCCGCCTGCAGCGCCCTGCGGCCGCGCGCAATGCGGTGCACAAACTGCTCGCCAACACCGACGATGTTATCGGCCGGTCGAGGCGCTGACACAGGCTTTTCGCCGCCTTCAAATCGTCTGCTTCTTGCCGTCCTTGCTGGGCATCAGGTCGACGCCGTTGACCTTGCCGACATATGTCGCCAGCATCGGCACGAATTGCTCGGCCGGGCCAGTGGCATAGGCACCGGCGAAGGAGTTCTTGGTGGCGTTGCCGAGCGGGTTGGCGATGCCGGCCGCACCCGCCATCGATTCCAGATAGGTCAGGTCCTTGAAGGCGTTGGCGATGGTGAATTTATGCGCGTCGCGGTCGCCCTCCAGCGTCCAGCGCATGAAGGTCTGGTAGAAGCCGCAATCCATGCGGCCGTTGCGGATGACGCTGTCGAAACGCGGTGGCGAGATGCCGACCTTTTCGGCCAGCGCCAGCGCCTCGGAATAGATCGCGGCATAGCCCAGCGAGATGAAGTTGTTGAGCAGCTTCATGCGGTGGCCGTCACCTGTGTCGCCAATATGGACGATGCGGCCGGCCCAGGTTTCGATGACCGGCTTCACACGGGCAAACAGCGCGTCGGGCGCGCCGACCATGGCGTCGAGCGTGCCTTCCCAGGCTTCCTTCGGCGTGCGGCTGAGCGGTGCATCGACGAAGTCGACGCCGATCTCCTTCAGTTCCGCCGCCAGCGCCACGGTCGAGACCGGATCGGCGGTCGAGCAATCGACGACAACCGAGCCTCTTTTCAGGCCCTCCTTGAGGCCGCCGGGGCCACGGATGATGGCTTCGACCTCGCGCGAGCCGGTGACGCAGATGAAGACGATATCGGATGCCGCTGCCACCTCACGCGAGGTGGCCACTTCCTTCGCACCGCGGCCAGCCAAGTCTTCCGCCGGCTTGCGGTTCTTGCGGCCGAGGAAGGTCAGGCCATAGCCCTTGTCGACGATGTTCTTGGCAATGCCGTGCCCCATCAGGCCAAGGCCGATAAAGCCGATCTTTTCGCTCGCGGCGGTCGTGGTCATGTCTTGAAGTCCTGTTGCGATGATTGATATTGGGCGCCGCTGTCTTGCGGGCGAGGGTGGTTGCAGAATGCCATATTGTCTGACAATACACAGAAATCCTAGGCATTGGAGACGAAAATGACGAAGCGGATCATGTTCACCGGCGGCAGCGGCAAGGCCGGTCGCCATGTCGTGCAATATCTGGTCGAACAGGGCTGCCAGGTGCTCAACATCGACACCAAGCCGCTCGACAATCCCAAGGTACGCACGCTGATCACCGACATCACCGACAGCGGCCAGGCGTTCAACGCGCTGTCGAGCTATATGGGCCTGCATGAATTCGATCCGTCGCTGCGCCCGCAGCCGGTCGATGCCGTGGTGCATTTCGCCGCCATACCGCGCATCATGATCACGACCGACAATGAGGTGTTCCGCATCAATGCGATGGGCACCTACAACGTCATCGAGGCGGCGGTGAAGCTTGGCATCCCCAAGGTGGTGATCGCGTCCAGCGAGACCACCTACGGCGTGGTGTTCGCCAACGAACCGCGCGACCCCAAATATTTCCCGCTCGACGAAGAATACGACGTCGATCCGATGGACAGCTATGCTCTGTCCAAGGTCGTCAACGAGCACACGGCGCGCGCCTTTGCGCAGCGCAACGGCACCGATATCTATGCGCTGCGCATTGGCAACGTCATCGAACCGCATGAGTATTCGCTGTTCCCCAAGTGGTTCGCCGATCCAGGCTTTCGCAAGCGCATCGCCTGGAGCTATGTCGACGCACGCGATCTCGGCCAGATCACGCTGCGCGCCGTTGAAACCGACGGGCTCGGCTTCCAGGTGTTCAACGCGGCCAATGACGATACCTCGTCCGACCTGCCGACAGCGGAACTTTTGAAGCGGTTTTACCCCGACGTGCCGGTCAAGGCGGAGCTCGACGAATACGAGACGCTGCTTTCCAACCGCAAAGCCAGGGACATGCTTGGCTTCCGTCCCGAGCACAGCTGGCGCAAATACGTCAAATAGGCCGGCCGGGGGCAAGGTTGCGACCTGATCTGTGCACAGCCGCAGCCTTTGCCGTCAACGTCCCGCCCTTTGCTTGACAGCTTCCGAAATCCGGACTTTGTGGAGGCATGAGGGACGGAAAGCCGAACAAGGGAAAGATGCCTGAAAAGGCGGCATCCGCAGAGCGCCCGGCGACCCTTCGCCGGGCTGACGCGGCCCGGATGCCCGGCACCAGCGTGCATGCGTCACTGGCCAGCGAAATCGGGCTTCGGATTGTGCGCGGCGACTATCCGCCGGGCACCATCCTGCCCAATGAAGCCAAATGGTCTGAAACCTTCAACGTCAGCCGCTCGGCGGTGCGTGAGGCGATCAAGATGCTGATGGCCAAAAGCCTTTTGGCATCGCGCCCCAAGATCGGCAGCTGGGTGGAGCCCAGGGAGCGCTGGAACCTGCTCGATCGCGATGTGCTCGCCTGGTACGCGACCGCGCCCGACCGTGAGGTGTTCCTGAAGACGGTGCAGGAATTCCGCCATATCATCGAGCCGGAAGCGACTGCCTTCGCCGCCATGCGACGCACCGAGGAGCAGATGGCCGAGATCAGCCAGGCCTGCCGCGAGATGGGCGAGGCGTCGAGCCTGCAGGAGCGCACGCGCGCCGATACGCGTTTCCATCTGGCCATCCTGCGCGCCTCCGGCAATGATCTGCTGGTGCCGCTCGGCGTGCTGATCGAATCCGCCTTCGATCATCTGTTCACCTATACGACGCGCGAACTCGACGATCTGCAGCATGCACAGCAACTGCACGAGGCGATCGAGAAGGCCATCCGCCTGCAGCGGCCGGATGCGGCCCGCAACGCGGTGCGCAAGCTGCTCGCCAATACCGACGGCGTCATCAACACCCGGTAGGATGTGCTGATATTCAGGTGAGGCCGGCCTGCAAACGCCGGCTTTCGCGCTTCACGTACTTAAGTACGCTCCGCTCCGGTTCTCGAAACCCAATGTTTTCGGCGCGGCCTGACCTGAATCTCAACACATCCTGCGAGCGCTCAGCCGGTCTGCGAAGTGGCCAAATGTTGCCTGGTCAGCGCGATCAGCAGCGCCTGGTCGCGGGCGGCGTGCTCGGGGCGGTTGACCACCTCGTCGCCATTGACGATCGCACCCCAGAAGCCGCGCAGTTCCTCGACGAAGGCTTCGCCGTAGCCGGCGCGCAGATCCCTGGTCGACAGTGTGTGGCCGTCCGAGGTCTTCACAGTCAGCCGGGTCGGATGATGGTTGAGCCAGGGCGAGGGGAATTCGAGCTCAAGGCTGGCATCGTCGAAGAAGAGCGTGATGCGTTCCTTGTAGTCGGCGAGCTTCGGCACGGTGAGATGCGTCATCGTCCACAGCGCCCGGCCGTCGAGCAGTTTTACCGCGCCCTGGCCGCCATCGCCATTAGCGAAGATCTGCGCGCCGACAACCTCGCCCTCCGGCACGCCGAGTGCGTCGAGCAGTCCGTGCACGGCATTCACATCGTGAATCAAGGCGGAGCTGTAAGCGCCGGTAAATCCACGGAAAGCCAGATCGGTTATGGGCTGGCCGATGGCGCGCTCGACCTGTTGTTTCTGCCTGGCTTGCGCGGCGGCAATCAGCTCCTCGGGAATGTCGTTGCCGCGCTTGTAGCGCTGGTGGGCGATGAACGGCCAGGCATCGGGATCGTTAACCTCGACCGAGACGGACCGCAACGTCTTTGCCGTGCCGGGCAGCGAGGCCAGCGCCAGCCGGTAGCTCGGATCGAAGCGCTTCATATAGCCGACCTGCATGACCTTGCCGGCCTTATCGCGCGCGGCGATGATCTCGGCGATTTCCGCCGGGGAATAGCAGAGCGGCTTTTCGCAGAAGACATGCAGGCCGCGCCCCAGTGCGGCCAGCACCTGCTCGTGATGCAGCGGGTCGGGCGAGCCGATCACGACGGCGTCGAGCTTATGGTCGAACAGTTGCTCCGGCGTTTCGAAATTGGCGATGCCGTGAATTTCGCTGACATATTCCCGCGAAATCCTTGACGGGTCGGCAACGCCGACCAGTTCGAACAGGTCGCCGAGCCGCAACAGATTCGGAATATGCTCGACCTGCGAAATCATGCCAGCGCCGATGACGCCGACGCGTATCCTGCTCATGCTGTCATTACTCTCTGCAAAAGTGTTCCAGGCTCAGGGTGCGGCGGCCGGCCGGTTGCCGATCTGCGCCAACAGCCCGGCAATCTCAGCTTCCACCGCCTTCAGATCCTCGCCGCCCGACATGATGGAAATCACCTCGTCGCGCGAGATCTCGGACTTGGCGTATGTGCCGCGATTGCGGCCGCGGTTGAGCAGCGTGAAAGTGTCACCGACGGGGTAGGCGTGGTGGATGTTGTGGCTGATGAAGATCACCGCCAGCCCGCGCATGCGCGCCTCGATGATGAATTTCAGCACCATGGCCGCCTGATGCACGCCGAGCGCCGAGGTCGGCTCGTCGAGGATCAGCACCTTGGCGCCGAAGTGGACTGCGCGCGCGATGGCCACCGATTGGCGCTCGCCGCCCGACAGCGTGCCGACTGCCTGTGTCGGGTCGCGCACGTCGATGCCGATATCGGCCATCGCCTGACGGGCAATTGTGTTGGCGCGCTCCTTGTCGAAGCGCGAGAAGGGCAGGCGGCTTCTGGTCGGCTCGCGGCCGAGGAAGAAGTTGCGCGTGATCGACATCAGCGAGATCATGCCGAGGTCCTGGAAGACCGTCGCGACGCCGAGGTCCTGCGCGTCGCGCGGGCTGCGGAAGCTGACGGGCTTGCCGTCGACGAAAATCTCGCCCTTGGTCGGCCGGTGCACGCCCGACAGAACCTTGATCAGTGTCGACTTGCCGGCGCCATTGTCGCCGAGCAGGCAGTGCACCTCGCCGGGATAGACCTTGATGTCGATATCCTGCAGCGCGCGCACCGAGCCGAAATTGACCGACACACCACGTAATTCCATGGCTGGCTGAATGGCCGGGGATGGGTTTGGGTAGGTCATTTGCCGCCTCCGCGTCCGAGCGCCTTGAGGCGGATGTAGTTGTTGACCAGCACGGCCATCAAAATGACGATGCCGAGGAAGACCTTGAACCAGTCGGTGTCGATGCCGGTGTAGAAGATGCCCATCTGCACAAGGCCGAAGATCAGCGCGCCGAACAGCACGCCATAGACGGTGCCGTAGCCGCCGGTGAGCAGCACGCCGCCGATGACCGCGGCGATGATCGCCTCGAATTCCTTGAGCAGGCCGCGCGTGGTGTCGGCGGAGCCGGCCTCCATCACCTGGATGGTGGCAAGCAAGGTCGCCGCACCGGCGGTGTAGATGAACAGCGCGATCTTCACACGGTCGACCGGCACGCCGACATTGCGGGCGGCATTGAGGTCGCCGCCGGTGGCGAAGATCCAGTTGCCGTATTTGGTCTGGGTCAAGACATAGCCGGCAAGCGCTGTCAGTCCGAGCCACCAGACGATCGACATCGGAATGCCGACGACGAAGGGAATGCCGTCGGTACGGGTGGCGATCCAGCCTTGCGTGCCCATCCATTGGAAGAAGCCGGTCAGGAGATGGCCGTTGAACAGGCCGGCGGTTGCCGGGTCCGGCGCGCCGTCGAGGATGTAGGGGATCTGCGTGCGGCCGGTAACGGCGCGGGTGATGCCGATCGACAGGCCGCGCAGGATGTAGAGCGACGCCAGCGTCACGATGAAGGAGGGCAGGCGGGTCTTCACCACGATCAGGCCGTTGACGTAGCCGGTGAGGATGGCGACAGCGAAGGCGCAGGCGATGCCGCCCCACAGCGGCAGGCCCCAATATTTCACCGTCAGTCCGATGACGACGCCGGCGAAGCCGACCATCGAGCCGACCGAGAGATCGAACTCGCCGGCGATGATGAGAAGGGCTGCGGCCGTGGCGATGATGCCGAGTTCGGCTGCCAGCGTCAGGAAGGTCATCGACCCCTGCAGCGAATAGAGGTTCGACGCACCCGGCAGCAGGGCGAAGATGATGATGGTGGCGATGAGGCCGCCGGCGGCACCGGCTTCGGGCCGGCGCAGCCATTGCGTCAGCCGGCCGGTGCTGGCCAGCCGCTCGTCAGTGCCGGCAGCCCGTTTCGACGTCATGCCGAAACGGTCCTTGCCCAGTACCCCGGGGGCCGGCGCTTCTGGAGGTATCGCCTTGTCTTCCACAACAGCCATTAGGCTCCCCAATCGCTCACTTCGCAATCTCGACCAGAGACGGGGAGCGCATGGCGGCTCCCCGATCCGTTTTGGTCTTGCCTTAGCGGATGCCGTCCTTGGCGAGCGCCAGGATCGCCTTGGCCTTGTCGGGCGAGTCGATGAACAGCGGCCCGGTGTAGGCGTTGTTCTGCGGCCAGAAGCCATGTGTGGCATGCTCGACCAGATAGATCACCGGCAGGTATCCCATCAGATATTGCTGGGCGTCCATGCCGAAGCCCATTTCGCCGGCGACGACTGAATCCAGGACTTCGGGGCTGATGTCGAAGGTGTAGAGCTTGATCTTGCCGAACAGTTCCTTCTGCCGGAAGAACGGGATCAGCGGATTGGCGGCGGTGGCGCCGAGCGCAAACACCGCCTGGGTGTCGGGATGCGCCGACAGATAGGCTTCGGTGCGGCGCTGGATGTCGGCCGGATCGGGCGACACGGTAAGCACCTCGGTGCCGCCGCCTGACGGCTTCAGCCCGTCATTCAACCCCTGGCAGCGCTGGTCGAGACTGACATTGCCGACCTCGTGGTTGATGCAGACGACCTTGAGTGTGCCTTCCTTGGCCAGCCGCTCGCCGGCCTTCTTGCCGGAATCATATTCGGAGACGGTGCCGACATAGAGAGAGGTGCCGAGTTCGGCGCCTTCCTTCTCGCCGGAATCCAGGACGACCATCGGAATGTTGGCGGCAAGTCCGGCCTTGACCGATTTACCAAGTGCATTGGCGTCGGCAATGGAGACGGCGATGCCGTCTGGATTGGTGGCGATGGCCGCGTCGAGCAGGCGGGCCTGCTCGACCACGTCGAACACTTGCGGCGCATAATATTCGACCTTGGCGCCGGTGAGCGCCGCCGCATCGTCGACGCCGCGCTTGACCACCGACCAGTAGGGATCGGAGGCCGAGCCATGCACCACGAAGGTGATGCGGACATCCTTGGGATCCTTCAGGCCGGCCGCTTGCACGACGCCCGCCAGCATACTCATCGAGACAAGCGCGCCGAGCGCCAGTTTCAGAACAGTCTTCATGTCATTCTCCCATTGTCGTTGCAGTTCCAATTCCCTCTTTGCGCCTCGGCCGACGGATCGGCTTACGGCGCTGACCGGGTGGCCGCTTTGCGGGCCTTTGCCGGTGTCGATGCCCCGAGCCGTGCACGAAGCTCCTCGCGCAGCGGCTTCATGCCGATGATGTCGATGTCCTGCGCGCCGAGCCAGTCGCGGAAAGCCTGGTCGCGGAAGAGTTCGTATTCCTCGGTGCGGATATAGGCGGAGCGCGGCTCGATGAGTTCCAACTCGCCCGGCGCGTTGAAGTGCAGGCAAAAGAAGGTCAGGCCTTCGCGCACCCCTTCGACCAATGCCCTGTAGGCGGGCTCTATCGGCTTGGAGCGTGGACGGCCCCAGGTCGTCTGAATGGCGGCGTCGAAGATGACAAAGCCCTTGGCCCGGGCTTCAGTGACGCCGCGCTGGAACGCCGCTTCGGTGACGCCAACCAGATTGTCGTTGGGCGAATAGGCCGACAGCGTTTTGGTCAACAGCACCGGCAAGCGATATTCCAGGCCGAGCTTGATGTAGACGTCGCAAAACTCGGGCGACAGCGCTGCCCCCATATGGGCGTCAAGATGAGTGACGTCGATGCCGGCGCGGTAGGCGGTGTCGATCTGGGCGCGAAGCTCGGTTTCCACCGCTTGCGGTGCTGCCTTGCGGCGGGTGGTCGCGACATCGGGCCAGAAATAGCCGAACTCGTCCGTCAGGCCGGCCGCGCGCGACGGCGACGTCAGCGGCCGCCATTTGTAGTGCTGCTTTTCGCTGTTCAGCGTCAGGTGGACGCCGAGATCGAGCCACGGATCGGCGGCTGCCGCTTCGGCCATCTCAGGGAACCATGGACACGGCACCATCACGGCGCCGGAGCTGCAGGCGCCCAGTGCGGTCAGTTCGAGGAAGGCGCTGTTGGCGCCATGGCACATGCCGACATCGTCTTCATGCAGGACGAGCTGTCGCGTCATGGACGGCCACCGTTTTGCCGGCCACCATCTTGCCGGCCACCATCTTGCGGGCCACCATCTTGCCGGCACGCCGGTTTCGAGGGTCTTCCAAAGTGTGTCCCGTGCTGCATGGAACCGACCGTTTGCCCAACTGGACGCGATGGAACGCCCAATGCGGGCTTTCCGACAGGGCCACTTCAGCGAATTCGGATGGGTACGATTTTTCCGCGGGCCTGCGTTCTGGAATGCCGATTTTATTCGCTATGCCCACAGTCGGCGCTAAACGCCGCTCCGACGTGAGCAGGATGGCTTGGTCAGATCGCAGCGGAGTGGTTCTTTCAAACAGCGGCCGCAGGCGTACTGCTTTCATACCATCAGCGATGTGGAGACTTGCCATGTACACTGCCGGCGAAGAAGAGATCGAAGCCATTGCCAGGGTGATCCGCTCGGGTGCGCTGTTTCGCTATGGCGAGAACAGCGAGTGCAACCGCTTCGAGGCCCGCTATGCCAGGCATCTCGGCGTCGAGCATTTTGCGCTGGCCGCCAGCGGCACCTATGGGCTCGCCGCCGGCCTGATCGGCCTCGGCATCGGCCCGGGCGATGAGGTGCTGGTGCCGGCGCACACCTATATGGCGACCGCCACAGCAGTGCTGTCGGTCGGCGCCATTCCGGTCATTGTCGATATCGACGAGAGCCTGACCATCGACCCGGCCGCTCTGCGCGACGCCGTCGGCCCGGGCACCAAGGCGGTCATCCCGGTACATATGTGGGGTGCGGCCTGCAACATGAACGCCATCATGGACATCGCTAAAAAACGCGGTCTGCTCGTGCTGGAAGATGTCTGCCAGGGCATTGGCGGCGGCTATGAGGGCAAGAAGCTCGGCTCCATCGGCCATGCCGGCGCCTACTCCTTCAACTACTTCAAGAACATCACGTCGGGCGAGGGCGGCGGCATCGCCACCAGCGATCCGAAAGTGGCCGAGCGCGCGCGCTGCGCCATCGACCCCTGCCACTTCTACTGGCAGGGCCGCAGCGACAGCATCAAGCCGTTCGCCGGCATCGGCGCGCGCGCCTCGGAATTGATGGGTGCAATGCTCAATGTCCAGCTCGACCGTCTCGACGGCATCATCGAGGCGATGCGGGCGGAGAAGAAGAAGGTGCTGGCCGGCACGCGCCATCTCGGCAATCTCGGTCTGACGCCGTCGCCGATGAACAGCCCCGACGACGATTGCGCGGCGCAGGTGATGTATCTGCTGCCCAGCGAACAGGCGGCGCAGACTTTTTCGAAGACCATTCCGAGCGTCATTGCCGGCAAGACCGGCCGCCACAATTTCACCCAGTGGGACCAGGTGCTGATGCATGAGGGCGCGCATCATCCGGCGCTCAATCCGTACACGCTGCCGGAAAACAAGGGCCTGCGGCTGACCTATGCCGACGACCTCGGCAAGGGTTCTCTCGACATCCTCAACCGCACGGTGATGATCGCGATGAATCCGGCGCATGGCGACGCCGACATCGACGACATGATCCATAACATCGATGCGGCGGCCCGTGTGGCGCTGGAGAATGCCTCGCTGGACGATGTCGAGGTGCGCAAGGCAGCGCCCGTCGATCTGCAGAAATTCGATAGTGTGAACTGAAGCGCTCAGCGCTGGATCGGCCTATTGCCGGTCCAGCCGCATGAAGGCAGCGCGCAACGCCAGCACCGCGCGCAGGATCTGGCGTTCGTCCATCGCGGCATAGCCGAGCAGCAGGCCGTGTTCCGGCTCGCTTGAATGGTAGTTGATCGAGATGCCCTGCACGTCGAGGCCCTCCTTGACGGCGGCGGCGACGACGTCACTGTCCTTGTAGGGTCGGACAAAACTGGCCAGCAGTTGCATGCCGGAATCGTTCTCGGTCACTGTCAGCCATTCGGCCAGATGCTCCTGGCACAGCTTGACGAAATTGGCTTGCCGGCGCGCATAAAGGCGGCGCATGCGTTTCAGATGTGTGGCGAAATAGCCTTGCGTGATGAAGTCGTTGACCGTCGCCTGCAGGATCAGCGGCGCGAACTGGCCGGTGATCGAGACGGCACGGTCGAAGGGCACGGACAGTTCGCGGGGTACGATGAGATAGCCGATGCGAAGCGCCGGGATCAGCGTCTTGCCGAAGGAACCAATATAGACGACGCGGTCGGCATGATCGAGGCCGCGCAGCGCCGGCACCGGCCGGCCACGGTACCGGTACTCGCCGTCATAATCGTCCTCGACGATCCAGGCGCCGTGGCGCTCGGCGATGTCGAGCAACTGCAGCCGTTCCTCGATGCGCATGATGGTGCCGAACGGCCACTGGCAGGATGGCGTCACATAGATCAGGCGCGGCGGCGGCAGCTCTGGGTCTGCGAGATGCCATCCAAGGCGATCGACCTTCAAGGGCGCAAGCTGCGCGCCGCTGGCGAGAAAGGCGCTCTTGGCGCCGAGATAGCCGGGCTCTTCCATCCAGACATGGTCGCCTTCGTCCATCAGCACGCGCGAAGCGAGGTCGAGTGCCGCCTGCGCGCCGGTGACGATGATGACCTGGTCGGCGGTGCAGTTGATGCCGCGCGACAGGCTGATGGTCGAGGCGATGGCCTGGCGCAGACCGGGATGGCCGGCAAAGGAGATATAGCCGAGCAAGTTCTCGTCGCGGCTGCGGGCATTGCGCACCAGAAGGCTCGACCAGATGGTGAAGGGGAAGGACGCGGTTTCCGGCACGCCGGGATGGAAGTTGATGACGCCGGCATTGCGCGGCGGCTGCGGGCCGTTGACGATGGTCTGGCCACGCCGCGAAAGTTTTTGCGGGGCGGCGAGGCCGGCGCGCAGCGCGGCCGGCGGGCGTTTCTGCTGGATCGGCGCCACCCAGGTGCCGGACCCGGCGCGCGCCTCGATAAAACCTTCGGCGAGCAGCTGGTCGTAGGCGGCGATCACCGTGTTGCGGCCGACCTTGAGATCCTCGGCCAGCGAGCGTGTCGAAGGAAGCAGCGTGTTCTGCTGAATCTGGCCGTCGAGGATGAAGCGCCGCAAGGCGCCATAGATCTGTCGGTGCATCGGTTCGTCCGAGCCGCGGTCGACCGACATGATGTCGAGGGAAAGGCGCATATGGTCGGCCAAGCTAGTCTCCGACGAACCTGGCGGCGCGGGCGATCTTTTCTTCGTTAAGCAGGCAGACAGTCTCCAGCACCAGCCGTCTGGTTGCGGGACGGACCTCACGGCTGTTCTTCAGCGCGCGGTGAACGGTTGCCGCGCCGAGTTCCGCCTTCTCGGCGATCTCACGGATGGTGCAAAGCCGTTCCATGCCGAGTGCCGCCTCGAATGCCATGTCGCTCCTCCATCCGCATCAAGGCATGCCTCGTCGCCAGCCTCAAGCTGGAAACGCCGGGCCGGCAACTCCGGGGTCGAAAATTCGATGCCAAGAACTGTGCGATCCGCGCCGCCAAGGGAGGGCGGCGGCGCGGATCGCCGGGCGCTTTCGCGTCGCTACCCCTACCGAGGCGCGCGCCCAACCGGCCCAACCACCAGCCCCCCGGCGGTGGTCAGGCCATGTCTCGTGTAGCCACCTCGAACCCGGCCTTGCGGGCCGTGGCGAGAAGCGAGGCGTAGCCCTTCGTGGCATAGGTCAAGGGATGTGCCTTGGCCGGGTCCTGTTCGGCCTCGACGACGATCCAGCCTTCGAAGCCGCGCTTGGCCAGCGGCTTCAATAGCGACAGGAAATCGACGGAACCGTCGCCGGGCACAGTGAAAATCCCTTCCATCACTGCCGCCATGAAACTCATGTCCTCGCGCCGTGCCTTCTCCAGCACGGCCGCGCGGACGTCCTTGCAATGGAAATGCACGATGCGGTCGAGATGCCGGTTCAGGAGGGAGGCCGGGTCGCCGCCTGAGAACAGACAATGGCCGGTATCGAACAGCAGGCCGACGCTCTTGCCGGTTGCGGCCATCAGCCTGTCGACCTCGTCATCGCTCTCGACGATGGTGCCCATATGGTGATGGAAAGCCATGCCGACGCCGAAGGCAGCCATGCGGTCGGCGAGTTCGGTCAGCTTCTCGCCATAGGCAGTCCATTCGCCGTCAGCGAGGCGCGGACGCTGTGAGATCGGCGCGAAAATGCCGTCATGACGGCCGCGCGAGGTGTCGGCATAGACGACGACCTTGGCGCCGAGGTCGCGCAGCAGGGTCAGATGCGAGGTGATGGCGGCGAATTCCTCGTCGACCGTGCGGTCCAGAATGCGGCCGTCATACCAGCCGGAGACGAGCTCCAGTCCGTAAGAAGACAGGATCGGTCCAAGCTCGTCGCTTCGCCTGGGGAATTTGCCGCCGAGTTCGGTGCCGCGATAGCCGGCCTGCCTGGTTTCCGACAGACATGTCGCGAGCGGCGTATCCCCGCCGAGTGCGGGAACATCGTCATTGCTCCAGGTGATTGGATTGATGCCGATCTTGACCGTCATGCCGCTACTTCAAAGGCTCGGGGAACCACAAAGCCGAGGCCGGCAAACTGAGGGGAAAGAGGACCTGTCACTAGGTCCAGTTGAGGTAAATTTGGCAGAACCAATCGGGAGCGCTAAAAGCGCTTCCCGTTTGAACGGACTAAGTCGACGCGCTTTATGTCTTCGTTTTATGCATGTCGTTGTCTCAAAACCGGCGCCACTTTTGAGCGACATGCATTAATCCTGCTGCGGCCTTCCGAAGGCCGCGCGCAGTTCGTCCTTGGCGTCCTCGAGCACTTTCCGGCGCGCCTGCGGCAGGTTCTTGCCGGCGCGGTTGATGTAGAAATTCAGCATCGACATGGCCGACTGAAACGGCTCGGCCTTGCGGCGGTCGCTGTGCTCGGCCGAGCGCTTGAGCGAGGCCGCGATCTTCCTGGCGTCGTCGGCTTCGAAGATGTGGTCCTCGAGGTCCATCGCATCGCTGTGCTCGGTCACCTCGGTCGACCATTTCTTTTTCGCGGTCATGACAAAACTCCTTCCTGTCGCAAAAACTCGGGCAGGCCGCCGCCGGTTCCCGAGAAAGTCGCCGGGCCGCTGGAGCCACGGATCATGGCCCTGTGGCGCTGCCCGTCGCGGTGAATGCGCCGATAGTGGCGACACAACAGTCGACTTCCCAGGACCGTAGACAGGAAACGCCTTGACCCCGATCGTCGCCAATCAGGCGGATAGCCCCGGCATCGACAGCAGCTACGCCTGGATGCGGCTTGCCATCTCCATGCTGCTGGCGACGATCGGTGCGGTCGGCATGTGGGCCGTCGTCGTCGTGCTGCCGGCCGTGCAGGCCGAGTTCGGCGTTGACCGCGCCGCGGCATCGATGCCCTACACCGCAACCATGGTCGGCTTCGCCGCCGGCAATGTGCTGGTTGGCCGCGCGGTCGATCGCATGGGGTATTGGATCCCGGCACTGCTATCCTCGGTGGCTCTCGCCGCCGGCCTGCTGCTCGCCGCGTTGTCGACCTCTATCCTGCAATTCACCCTTGCCCAGGGCGTGCTGATTGGTGTCGGCACATCGGTGATCTTCGGGCCGCTGATCGCCGACATCTCGCACTGGTTCAACCGTCGGCGCGGCGTCGCCGTCACGGCGGCGGCGGCTGGCAACTATCTCGCCGGAGCGCTCTGGCCAACCATCATGCCGACGCTGATCAAGGCGGAGGGCTGGCGCTTCACCTATGCCGGCATCGGTGTCTTCTGCCTGGTCACCATGGTGCCCCTGGTGCTGTTGTTGCGGCGCGCTGCTCCGGCGGCGGCTGCCGCCGGTTCACCCGGAAGCCGGACAGTGCAGTCGATTTCGCTGTCTCCGGCGGCGTTACAGGTGCTGCTGATCGTTGCCGGTCTCGGCTGCTGCGTGGCGATGTCGATGCCGCAGGTGCACATCGTCGCCTATTGCATGGATCTTGGCTACGGCATTGCGCATGGCGCCGACATGCTGTCGATCATGATGGCGGCGGGCGTCGTCAGCCGGCTCGCCTCCGGCTTTGTCGCCGACCGCATCGGCGGCGTGAAAACCCTGCTTTTCGGTTCCGTGCTGCAATGCCTGTCGCTCTTGTTTTACATCCCGTTCGACGGGCTTGCCTCGCTCTATGTCGTGTCGCTGGTGTTCGGCCTGTCGCAAGGCGGCATCGTGCCTTGCTATGCCATCATCGTGCGCGAATACCTGCCCGCCAGGGAGGCCGGCCAGCGTATCGGCATCGTCATGATGGCGACCATCTTCGGCATGGCGATCGGTGGCTGGATGTCGGGCTGGATCTACGACCTGACCGGCTCTTACGCCGCCGCGTTCCTCAACGGGATCGCGTGGAACTTGCTGAACATAGTGGCGATCGGGCTGCTGCTGTGGAAAGCAAAACGCAGTGCTGCCCTGATGGCTTAATTAGGCAGGATTGCCCTGTTGCTTGACAAGGGCGATTGGCTGCGCGACGCCAGCAGGCGAGTGGGTGCGGCAGCAGCCGGTTGGCATGGTGGCAGTGGAAAAGCTGAACATGGTTTCGCAAGGGCGCAGCGGCCGGGGCCCGGCATGTGGAGGATGTCCATGACCCAGCCGCGCTCGCGTCGTGGGGGCGGCCGCCCGACCCTATCAGATGTGGCGCGCAAGGCCGGCGTCGGCGCCATCACCGTGTCGCGGGCGCTGCGCGAACCGGAACGCGTCAGCCAGGATCTGCGGCGCCAGATCCAGGCCGCCGTCGACGAACTCGGTTATGTCCCGGATCCCAATGCACGGGCGCTGGCCTCGGCGCGCGCCGATGTGTTCGGCGTGCTGGTGCCGTCGCTGACCAACAACGTCTTCGCCGAAGTGGTGCGCGGCATCTATGACAGCCTGTCGGACGGCCCGTTCCGCGTCCAGCTCGGCAACACCCATTATTCCGGCCTCGAGGAGGAGCGCCTGCTGCAGGTGTTCGCACCGCAGCGCCCGGCGGCGCTGATCGTGGCCGGCATCGACCAGACGCCGACCTCGCGAAAACTGCTGGAGAGCGCGGGCTGCCCGGTGGTGCAGGTGATGGAGACCGGGTCCGATCCGGTCGACATGCTGGTCGGCTTCTCGCATTTTGACGGCGGCCGCACCGCGACCGAGCATCTGATCGAGGCCGGCTACCGGCGGATCGGCTTCATCGGCGCACGCATGGACCCGCGCTCGCAGCGGCGGCTTGCCGGCTATCGCGCGGCAATGGAGAAGGCCGGCCTGTTCGACCCGCGGCTGGTCACCACCACGCCGCTACTGTCCAGCGTGACGCTCGGCCGCGAGCTGCTTCGCGATGCGCTGGCCAAGATGCCGGCGCTCGACGGCGTCTTCTGCAACAATGACGACATCGCGCTCGGCGTTTTGTTCGAATGCCATAGCGCCGCGCTCAACGTGCCGAAAACAATCGGCATTGTCGGCTTCAACGACCTCGAAATGATGCAGGCGGCGTTCCCGCCGCTCACCAGTATCCGCACCCCTCGCTATGAAATCGGCCGTCGGTCTGTCGCCATGGCGCTGGCGGCGATCGCAGGACGAAGGCCTGAGCAGCGGGTCGTCGATCTTGGTTTCGAACTCAAGCCCCGCGAGAGCACCGCACGCTGAACACGCTTTGGCCGGCCTCAGCAAATGGTGCTTTACACAACGTCATGGTAGCGCTACCATTTTCGTCGGGCAGACGTTTTGATGAAAGGCCGCCCCTGTTTATTATACATAAGCAACAGCTCATGCTTGTTTATTATGTATAATATGCTAGTTTCGTTTCTCGCCTGTGAAGCGGCGAGGGGGAGGGGATCGGGCCGGCTTCGGGCCCTTGAGACGTGGCGCCGGCCAGGCTGGAGGGCCTTCGGCAGGCGTGGAAACACACCACGACAAACAGCATCAAATAAACAAGCAGCAGCAAACAAAACTACAACTGGGAGGAATATCGATGATCAAGTCACTTGTTGGTGGCATCGTTGCCGCCACTGCATTCGTCATGCTGAGTTCGTCGGCCATGGCCGACCCGGAAGTCGTCAAGGGACCGTCGGCTGAGCCGGATTGCTTTGCGCCCTGGGCGGCTGATACGCAGTTCTTCAAGTTCCCCAAGAAAGACGGCCCATACCGCATCGCGCTCGCCAATGGCTATATCGCCAACACTTGGCGCATCCAGATGGTGCAGACCGCCAAGGCCTATGCGGCCCAGCCGGAGGTCGCCGCGAAACTGAAGGAATTCAAGGTCGTCTCGACCGGCGAGGACGTGCCGGCTCAGATTTCGGCGATCAACAACTTCATCGATTCCGGCTATGACGCGATCGTCGTCAACGCCCAGAACCCGACCGCTTTCGGGCCGGTCATCAAGCGCGCCAAGGAAGCTGGCGTCATCCTCGTCGCCTTCGACAATATTCTCGATACCAAGGACGCCATCAACGTCAATGTCGACCAGAAGGGCCTTGGCGAATTGTGGGGCAAATGGCTGGTCGGCCATGTGCCGAATGGCGGCAAGGTGCTCGAAGTGCGCGGCGTTGCCGGGACTTCCGTCGACACCGACCGTCACAACGGCATCCATGAAGCGCTCGATGCCTCCGGCAAGAAATGGGACGTCACCGAGGTGGTCGGCAAATGGGACGACGGCGTGGCACAGAAGGCCACGGCCGACGCCATTGCCACCAACGGTCCGTTCGACGGCATAACCGGGCAAGGCGGCGACACCGGAATCGTGCAGGCGATGATCGATGCCAAGCATGCTTTCGTGCCGTTCGGCGGGGAGACCGAGAACGGTTTCCGCAAGTTCTGCGCGGCACATGCCGGCGACGGGCTGAAATGCTCATCGGCCGGCACCGGTCCGGCGCAGGTCGCGGTCGCCATCAAGACGGCGATTGCCGCGCTCGAAGGCAACGTCGTTCCGCAAGCAGTGAAACTGCCACTGGCGATCGTCGAGGATCCGAACTTCAAGGCCGGTCAGGATTTCTTCCCCGACCAGTCCGACAATTTCTTCGTCGGCAATTCCTTCCCGACCTGCGGCATCAATTTCACCGCGCAGGAAATCATGGGCCAGACCAAAGCTGACCAATAGGGCTGACCAATAGGCGGCATATCCGGCGCCGCGGGATCTCCGCGGCGCCGGCCACTCGATATCCCTTGAAGTCAAACTGCCTCGGGAGGGCCGATGGACGGTGCGGTTCCGCTCTTCCGGATGGAAGGCATATCCAAGCGCTATGGTGGTGTGCGGGCGCTGGAAAAGGCCGAGCTTTCGGTCTCGTCCGGTAGCATCCACGCCATTCTCGGCGAAAACGGCGCCGGCAAATCGACGCTGATCAAGGTCATGGCGGGCGTCGTCGCGCCCGACGAAGGCCGCATGATGCTGAACGGCAGCGAGGTGACGTTCGCTTCGCCTGCTGCTGCAAACAAGTCCGGCATCGTCTGCATCTTCCAGGAGCTGTCGCTGGTTCCCGAACTCAGCGTTGCCGACAACATCGTCATCTCCGATCCGCCGAAGCGTTTCGGCATGATCGACCGCAAGGCGCAGCGCCGCATTGCCGAGGATGCGCTGGCACGCGCAGGTGCGGCCGACATCCATCCATTGGCGCTGGTCAAGGATCTTCCGCTTTCAAGAAGACAGATGGTCGAGATCGCCAAGGCATTGGCCAGGAAGCCGCGCATCCTGATCCTCGACGAGGCGACCTCGGCGCTGACCGCGACGGACGTCGCCAGGATATTCAGCGTGCTCAAGCGATTGCGCTCGGAAGGGCTGGCGCTGCTTTACATTTCGCACCGCATGAACGAGATCGCCGAGCTTGCCGACCACTGCACGGTGTTTCGCAACGGCCGCAATGTCGCCAGCTACAAGGCAGGCACAAAGAGCGACAACGAAGTCGTCGAACTGATGATCGGGCGCGAATACAGCCATATTTTCCCGCCGAAACCCGCGCGCACCGCAGCCGCCGCCGTTCCCGTGCTGGAGGCGCGCAAGCTGTCCTGGACGGACCGGCTGGACAATGTCTCGCTGACGGTCGGGGCAGGCGAGGTCGTCGGCCTTGGCGGCCTGGACGGCCAGGGCCAGCGCGAATTGCTGCTTGCCTTTTTCGGTGTGCTGCGCGGCCTCGGCGGACAGATCCTTATCGACGGCAAGCCTGTTTCGATCGCCAGCCCGCAAGCGGCGCGCGACGACCGCATCGGCATGGCGCTGATCCCGGAGGACCGCAAGACCGAAGGCCTGATGCTGCCGATGACGGTGCGCGAGAACCTCTCCTTTGCCGCCCTAGACCGGCTGTCCAAGGCCGGCATCATCGACCGCGCCGCCGAACAGCGGCTGATCGACGACATGGTCGGGCTGCTGGCGATCAAGACGGCCGGCCTCGACATTCCGGTCGGTGCGCTGTCGGGGGGCAACCAGCAGAAGGTGGTCATCGCCAAATGGCTGATGCGCCAGCCGCGCATCATCCTGCTCAACGATCCGACGCGCGGCATCGATGTCGGCACCAAGCAGGAACTCTATCAACTGATGCGCAAGCTGGCGGATGCGGGGGCGGCGATCCTGTTCTATTCAACCGACTATGACGAACTGATCGGCTGCTGCGACCGCGTGCTGGTGCTCTATGACGGCGCGGTCAAGCGCGAGCTGGTCGGAGCCGAGATCACCGAGCGGGCGCTGATTGCAAGCGCGCTTAACATCCACGGCGATGACGCCGGCGCAAGAGACGATGCCGGCGCAAGACAGGGAGCGGACGCGTGAAAGAGTGGCGCTACTGGCTGGCCGAGCAGCGCGGAACACTGATGGCACTCGGCATATTCATTGTCATGTTCGTCATCTACACCTCGAACCATCCGGCGGGCTTCACCGCCAATGTCGTGCAGACGGCGTCGAACAAGGGCGTGCTGCTCGCCTTCGTCGCCATGGCGCAGACACTCGTCGTGATCACTGCCGGCATCGACCTCTCCGTCGGCATGATCTTCACGCTGACCAATTGCCTCGCCTCCTGGGTGGTCATCGGCACCGGCCTTGAGACCGCTTTCGGCGTCATCGCCGTGCTCGGCACCGGGCTCCTTTGCGGGGCGATCAACGGCGCCATCGTCATCTACGGCCGCCTGCAGCCGATCGTCGCCACGATCGCCACGGGTGCGGTCTATTTCGGCATCGCGCTGCTGCTGAGGCCGTTTCCCGGCGGTTCGGTCAACGAAGGTCTCGCCGACGCGCTGACCGGGCGCCTGTTCGGCGTAGTGCCGGCCAGTCTTATCGCGCTGCTCGCCGTCGTGCTAATCGTCTGGGTGCCGTTCAGCCGCTCAGTGCTCGGGCGCGCGGCTTATGCGGCCGGCTCGTCGGAGACGGCGGCCTACATGTCCGGTGTGCCGATAAGGCGCGGCAAGTTCGCTGCCTACGCGCTCGCAGGCCTGTTGGCCGCGATCGGCGGACTGTTCCTGACCTTCTTCACCTATACGGGCGATGCAGCCTATGCCAGCGGCAACGCCTATACGCTGTTTTCAATCGCCGCGGTGGTGCTGGGCGGCGTCTCGCTGTTCGGCGGCAAAGGCAGCGCCATCGGCGCCATCTTCGGCGCGCTGGCCTTCCGCACCATCGGCGACCTGTTGTTCGTGTTCGATTTCGACCCGCTATGGCAGCCACTGTTCCAGGGCGTTATCCTGCTGGTTGCGGTCAGCCTCGGCGCCTTCGCACTGTTTCGGGTCCGCAACCGGCTGGAGTGGTTCCTGTGAGCGAAACGACGTTGGGCGGCATCGCCGGCCGCATGCCGAAATTCATCCGCCGCGCCGATCCGGCGGTGCTGACGGCCTTCGCCTGCATCGTGCTGTTGCTGTTCCTAGGCAGCCTCTATTCCAGGAGCTTTCTGTCGCCTGAATATCTCTTGCAGCAGCTCAAGGTGGCCTCGTTCCTCGGCGTCATCGCCACAGGCATGATGCTGGTCATCCTGCTAGGCCAGATCGACCTGTCTGTGCCGTGGGCGGTGGCGGCGGGCGCGATGATGGCGTGTGCGGCTGCGGCCTATGGCCCGATCGGTGTGGCGCTGGCCATCCCGTTCGGCATCTTTTGCGGGGTGCTGATCGGCATCGTCAACGGCTTTGGCGTCGCCTATCTGCGCATACCCTCGATGATCATCACGCTCGCCACCAACGCTGTCGCGCAAGGGCTCATGGTCGTTTATACCGGCGGCTACTCGCCACAGGATTCGGCCACCGGCGCCATGCGCTATCTTGCGACAGGTTTTACCATTCCTGGCGTGCCTAACGCCGTCATCATCTGGGCGCTGATTGGTGCCGCGATGGTGTTCGTGCTGTCCCGCACCAGCTTCGGCCGCACCGTCTACGGCATCGGCAACCGCGAGCGTGCCGCCTATCTCTCCGGCATCGATACAAGGCGCGTGGTGATGATCGCCTTCGCTATCTCAGGCGGGCTGTCCGCCTTTGGCGGGGTGCTTCTCGCCGGCTATGCCTCCAAGGCGGCGCAATCGATGGGCGATGCCTATCTCTTGCCGTCGATCGCCGCCGTGGTTCTGGGCGGCACCTCGATCCTGGGTGGCCGCGGCTCCTATCTCGGCACCGTCGCCGGTGTCATCCTGATCACGCTCCTGCAGTCCATCCTCTCGGTCATGCAGATGCCGGAGGCGGGGCGGCAGATCGTCTATGGCCTGGTCATCGTTGCCATGCTCCTGCTCTACGGCCGCGCGCCGGCAAGCCGCTGACCGTGGACGAAAAGACGGCACAGGCGCCAATGGGCGCTACCGGCTCAGTGCCTCGGGCCATTGTGGTGATGGGCGTCGCCGGCTGCGGAAAGTCGGCTGTCGGCAAAGCATTGGCAGCAGAGGAAGGGGCCGTCTTTGTCGAAGGCGACAGGCTGCACCCGCCCGAAAACGTCGCCCGCATGGCGAGCGGTGAGCCGCTCACAGATCAACTGCGTGAGGGCTGGCTCGATGCCATTGGCGAGCGGATCGCGGATCTGACCGGCAGCGGCCAAAGCGTGGTTGCCGCCTGCTCGGCGCTGAAGCGCAGCTACCGCGATCGTCTGCGCGGCTTCCGCCGGGACATCGTTTTCATCTATCTGAAGATCGATCCCGCTACCGCCAAGCAGCGTGTCGCCAGCCGCAAGGGGCATTTCATGCCGGCAAGCCTGGTCGAAAGCCAGTTCGCCATCCTTGAACCGCCTGGCGCCGACGAGCGGGCGCTGACGGCCGACGCCACACTTCCAGTGGCTGAAATCGTCACCGCCGTTGCCAGCCTGCTGGCCGGCGCAAAATCATGAACCACCCTCGTCGGGCAAGGCGGTTTCCGGCCGTTCGGTGAACCGGTCATGGCCTGACCAGACCATCATTTGCTCGGGATAGAGTTTCAGCGCCTCCAGCAAGCGGTCGCGCTTGAGCAATATGTACTCGGCCTGAAGCGCCATGTTCTTGGCGCCGCCGGCTCTGGTCGCGGGCTCGCCGGCCTCTGCCGGGGCCGGCACCAGTTCGGGACTTAGGACGGCGCGGTATTGGCGGAACGGATCGGTCTCGAAGGTCGACATGGAAAACAGCGCCGCCTTGCCTCTGGCAGCGAAATTCGTCGGCGCCGAAGCCAGGTGGGTCCAGCCGCTCTCGCCAAGGCCGACTTCGGTGAATGTCGAGCCGGCATGCACCGTGTTGGTCACCAACACCACGCCGTTGCTGCCAAGGATCTTCTGGATCCGGCCGGTGACCTGGTAGGCGTCGCTGCGGTCGAACACGATCCGGCTTTTCAGGAAACGGTTCTCGACCCGAACCATCGGCGGGTTCAGGAAGCGCAAGCCGAAGGTCGAATCGGATATGCCGTGAGCCCTGACGCTGAGCTGGTGTGTCTCGATGCCGGCTTCATGGAGAGCGCGTTTGCCGATGATGGTCTGGGTCGTGAACTGATCGCACCAGATGATAGCGCCGTGGCCGCGCTTCAGCGCCGCTTGCAGGCCTTCCAGGCCCTCCAGCCGGATATCAGGTGACCAGCGGCGGCCGATGAGATGCGCGGCAAGTAGCAAACGCCGGCGGTGGTTGGCGCAGAGCAAGGCCCTGAACTGCCTTTGCGCATCGATGCCATTGCCGAGCACGGCGCGCGTCGCGGCGGCGTAGCGCACGAAATCCTTGCGGATATGGCGCTTGAGGCGCAGCCCCGATACGCGGCTGCAGATCTCGGCCCACCAATTGACCGGTAGCAATGCCGCGACGCCGATGTAGAAGGCGGCCAGCAGCAGCTCGCGGAGATCCCTGTTGTTGAAGGTGCGCAACTTGCCGGCGCGAACCTGCTTGCGGCTGAAGAAGCGGACATGCTCGGCGCGTTCGGGCACCAGGATGTCGGCGATGATTTCCGTATGATAAATGACGGCGGAAGATGGTGTCCGGTCGGCTTTCCGGGATTTTCCCAACCACGGCAGCCTCATCCGATCGGTGTCCACCTGTTCTTGCGTGCGTCCGGAAATCGCTTTACTGCGTCTGCCACGGGCGCGCAATCGGCGCCGGCAAGGCCATGGTGAACGCCATTCAGGGTTCGAACTTGAAACAGGCCCTATCGGTAGCACTTCCCCAACTGGCGCCCTGGCGGCCGGCTGCGGCGGCGCTGATGGCGCCGGACCGGCCATCCCTGAGCTTTGCCGGCCTCGCCAATCTTGTCGACAAGCTCTGCGGCGATCTCGCCAGGCGTGGCGTTGCCCGCGGCACGGCCGTCGGCATCGTCTTGCCCAACGGCCCGGAAATGGCGGCCTGTTTCCTGGCGGTCTCGGCGTTGGCGACGGCGGCGCCGCTCAATCCGGCTTACGGCGAAGACGAATTCCGCTTCTATCTCGGCGATCTCGATGTGAAGCTGCTGCTGTGCGGACAAGGCATGGGCGATGCCGCGCGCAACGCCGCAAAGGGGCTCGGCATTGCGGTGCTCGACGTCGTCGTGACTGACGGCGCCAAGGCCGGCGAGTTTCTGCTGGCGGGCGACGCCGAGGTGGAGGCTGCCAGCGAGGCTCGCCTCGACGATATGCAGTTCAACGGACCCGACGATTTCGCGCTTGTCCTGCACACATCGGGAACCACGGCGCGACCGAAGATCGTCGGCTTGCGGCAGCGCAATCTGCAGGCATCGATGGCCAACATCGCCAGCACCTTGGCGCTTTCGGCAGACGATATCTGTCTCAACGTGATGCCGCTGTTCCACATTCACGGGCTGATGGCGGCGCTCAGCGCACAGCTGGCAGTCGGCGGCGCTGTTGTCTGCACGCCGGGCTTCAACCCGCTCAAATTCTACGGCTGGCTGGGCGACTTCAGGCCGAGCTGGTACAGCGCGGTGCCGACCATGCATCAGGCGATCCTGGCGCGCGCCGCCCGCAATGGCGAAACCATCGCTGCTGCGCGGCTGCGCTTCATCCGCTCGTCTTCGGCAGCGCTTCCCGACACCGTGTTCCGCGACCTCGAGCGCGTCTTCGGCTGTCCGGTGGTCGAGGCCTATGGCATGACCGAGGCGGCGCACCAGATGACATCCAATGACCTGCCGCCTGCGCGCCGCAAGCCAGGCTCGGTCGGCCTGCCTGCGGGTCCGCAGGTGACGATCCTGGACGACAAGGGGACGATCCTTCCGGCGGGTGAAAAGGGCGAGATCGCGGTGCGCGGCGCCAACATCCATGATGGCTATCTCAACAATCCGGTGGCCAATGAAGCTGCCTTCAGCGATGGCTGGTTCCGCACCGGCGACCAGGGCCTGATCGACGAGGATGGCGATCTGAAGATCACCGGGCGGCTGAAGGAGATCATCAATCGCGGCGGCGAAAAGATCTCGCCGCTCGAAGTCGACAATGTCCTGCTCGATCATCCTCTGGTGGCGCAGGCGGTGACCTTTGCCGTGCCGCACGCCATGCTCGGCGAAGAGGTGGGTGCGGCCATCGTGCTGGCCGAGGGCGCCACCGCCGATGCCGAGCAGATACGCGATTTCGCGCGCAGCCGGATCGTCGAGTTCAAGGTGCCGCGCCACATCCTGTTTCTCCAGGAGATACCCAAGGGTCCCACCGGCAAAATCCAGCGCGTCGGCCTGGCCGGCAAGCTCGGCCTGGTCTGAGGACTCTCATTTGAGCATGATCTTGTCCGAACCGGTTCCCACTTTTCGGGATCATGCTCGAATTTAGATCTGCGACGTCAGCTCGACCGGAAAATCATCATTGTCGGCGTCGCGCATGGCGGCGAGGCTGCGATTGTCCAGCACTTCGGCGATCGCCTGGCGCACTTCCAGCATCATGTGCCGGACCTGGCAGGTCGCCTCGTCGCAATCCTCGCAGCGCTGGTATTGCGTGCGGCTGGCGCAGGGTATGGGAGCGAGCGGGCCGTCCAGCACGCGCACGACGTGGCCGATCTTGATTTCGGAAGCCGGCCGGGCGAGGCGATAACCGCCTTCCTTGCCCTTGCGGCTGAGGACGAAGCCGGCATTGCGCAGCTCGCCCAGAATGGCATCCAGAAATTTCTTCGGGATGTTGTTGGCGATCGCGATGTCGTTGACGAATGCAAGCTGGCCGACCGGCAGGCCGGAAAGATGCACGAGGGCCTTGAGGCCGTATTTGCCTTTTTTGGTAAGCATGCCCGCTTCAGTTCATGAAAACCCCAACCACCCGCATCTGGCGGTTGTTTGTGTGCAAATCATGACGTTTCGCCTGAACAACCCGGTTTCGCGTAGAACAAGCCGCCCGGTTGAGACGTTAGGCACAAAGGCGTTGATTCTTTGTAACGTTTTTCGCCGATCGCGACAGATTCCGCATGAAAGCCGTTTGTCGGCGCGCGAAAACGAAAAAGCCGGCAAAGCGCCGGCTTTCTTGTGAGGTGAGGTCGAACGCTGCTGATATCAGCGGCTGCCATAGGTCTGGTCGAGCAGACCGCCGGCGGCGAAGTGCTCCTTCTGTACCTTGTCCCAGCCGCCAAAGACGTCTTCCACCGTCAGCAGGCGGACATCGGGGAAGTCGGCCTTGTATTTTGCCGCGACTTCAGCGTTGCGGGCGCGCAGGCCATTTTCAGCCGCGATGGTCTGGCCCTCGGGCGTGTAGAGGAAGTCGAGATAGGTCTTGGCGAGGTCACGGCTGCCGTGCTCGTCGGCGACCTTGTCGACGATCGCCACCGGGAATTCGGCGAGCAGGCTGACCGTTGGCGTGACCTGTTCGAACTTGTCGTTGCCATACTCCTTGCGGATGCCGCGCGTTTCCGACTCGAAGGTGATCAGCACGTCGCCGATCTCGCGCTGCACGAAGGTGGTGGTGGCGGCGCGCCCGCCGGTGTCGAAGATCGGCACGTTGTTGAACAGCTTGGTGACGAACTCCTTCACCTTGGCGTCGTCGCCCTTGAAGGCTTCCTTGGCGTAGGCGGTTGCGGCCAGATAGGTGTAGCGCGCATTGCCCGAGGTCTTGGGGTTGGGGAAGATCACCTGCACGTCGTCGCGCACGAGGTCGTTCCAGTCCTTGATGTGCTTGGGGTTGCCCGCGCGGACGAGAAAGGATGGGAGCGAATAGAAGGGCGAGGCGTTGTCGGGGAAATCCTTCTGCCAGTCGGCGGTGACGAGGCCTTTCTTGACCAGAAAGTCGATGTCGGTGACCTGGTTGAAGGTGACGACATCGGCGCCGAGGCCTTCGGCAATGGCGCGCGCCTGCGCCGAGGTGCCGGCGTGCGACTGGTCGACGGTGACGCCCGGATGGCCGGCGACGAAAGCCTTGTTCACCTGGGCGAACAATTCGCGGCCGACATCATAGGAAGCGTTGAGCAATTTGTCGGCCGACCAGGCCTGCGAACAGGCGAGGACCAGGCCGGCGACAGTGGCGACGCTGAGGAAAAATCGCTTCATGAAAACAGGCTCCGATGTGCAATGCGTTGCCAGAACATAGCCGGGCCGGAGGGTGTACTGCGAGGCACACGGGGCAGACGTATGGCGTTGCAGCGAAAAAGAAATCGCTGAAGCAGGTTATCGGCGAAATTTCATTCCAGCCGAAATGCCGATGCATTGGGGTTTTCTGTGGTTTGCAATTCGAGGCCGAGTGGCATATACAAATGGCATATACAAGTGGAACAGACAGGGGAGGCTGCCATGCCGCAGCACCGTCACTCAATACCACCGCCCAGGGAGGCGAAGTTGTTTCGCAACAACCGCAGTCAGGCGGTTCGCATCCCTGTCGAATTCGAGCTGCCTGGCGAGAAGGTCCTGATCAGCCGCGATGGCGACCGGCTGATCATCGAGCCGGTCCGTCAACCAGGCCTCACCGCCTTGCTCACCCAATGGGCGAAAGAGCCGCCGCTTGGTCCTGAAGACGACTTTCCCGAGATCCATGATGCGCCCGTGGGGCCTGAGGATATCTTTTGATGCGGTTCATGCTGGACACCAACATTCTCAGCGACATGATCCGAAACCCTGCCGGCAAGGCTGCCAGTGCGGCGGTTCGCGCGGGAGACGGTGCCCTGTGCACCAGCATCGTTGTCGCCTCGGAGCTGCGTTATGGCTGCGCCCGCAAGAGATCGGCCAAGCTGCTCGCCAAGGTGGAGGAATTGCTCGCCGAGGTTCCTGTGTTGCCGCTCGATGTGCCGATGGATAACGAATACGGAGCACTTCGTGCCGAGCTGGAGGCCGGAGGCCAGCCAATCGGCCACAATGATCTTTTCATTGCTGCCCATGCCTGTGTGTTGGGGACGACACTGGTGACGGCCAACACCGCTGAGTTCCGTCGGATCAAGGGCCTGACGGTCGAGAACTGGCTGGAGTAGCGCCGGATCGATGTCTATGCCGCCGGGAAAAGCTTCCAGCGCCTCGGCCTGAACGCCACCCGGCTCTTCTGCGCCGCAGGATGGTCCACAGGCAGTTCGATCTCGACGCGCTGGCGCTCGCCGCCGATTTCCAGTTCGACGCGTCTTGTGCCGGCGACGCGGCGGCTGGCGACGACCGTGCCGGCGATGCAGCCGCTGCAGCCGTCGAGCAGTTCGATATCGTGCGGGCGGAAGTACAGCGTCGCATCGCCCTCGGGTGCGTGCGGCGCCGACACGCCGATCGGACGGTCGGCGAGCCAGATCTCGCCATTCTCAACCTTGACCGGCAGCATGCTCGATTCGCCGATGAAGGAGTAGACGAAGGGCGAGTTCGGCGTGTCGTAGATCTCGTCGGCGGAGCCGACCTGCTCGATGCGGCCCTGGCTCATCACCACGACGCGGTCGGCAAGCTCGAGCGCCTCTTCCTGGTCGTGGGTGACGAAGACGGTGGTGTGGCCGGTACGGTCATGGATCTCGCGCAGCCAGCGGCGCAGTTCCCGGCGCACCTGCGCATCGAGCGCGCCGAACGGCTCGTCGAGCAACAGCACCTTGGGCTCGATGGCCATGGCCCGGGCGAGCGCCACGCGCTGGCGCTGGCCACCCGAAAGTTGCGCCGGATAGCGCTTTTCCAGGCCGGAAAGCTGAACGAGATCGAGCAGTTCGGAGGCGCGTCGGCGGATTTCGGCCGCCGGTGGTCGCGACGGTCCATGCCGCACCTTGAGGCCGAAGCCGATATTGTCGGCGACCGTCATGTGCCGGAAGAGCGCATAGTGCTGGAAGACGAAGCCGACATTGCGCTCCTGGATCGAGCGGTGCGAGGCGTCCTCGTCGCCGAAGAAGATCTTTCCGCGCGTCGGCCGCTCCAGGCCGGCGATAAGCCTCAGCAGCGTCGTCTTGCCGGAGCCGGATGGCCCAAGCAGCGCGATCAGCTCACCCGATTTGATGTCAAGCGATACGTCATGGAGGGCCGGAAACCGGTCAAACTCCTTGCGTACGTTGGCAACGCGAACTTCCATGTAGATCCCTCAGTAATTTGGTGCATGTCGTTGTCCCAAAACCGGTTCCCAGTCTTGGGCGACATGCATTTAGTCAGTGCCCGCGCGTCGCGGCGATCTCGGCGCCGTAGCGCATCTCAAGAAGTGTTTTCAAGACCAGCGTGACCAGCGCCAGGCCGGCAAGCAGCGAAGCGACGGCAAAAGCGCCGACGGCGTTGTACTCGTTGTAGAGGATTTCGACATGCAACGGCATGGTGTTGGTCAGCCCGCGTATGTGGCCCGACACGACCGAGACCGCGCCGAATTCGCCCATCGAGCGGGCGTTGCACAGAAGCACGCCGTAGAGCAATCCCCATTTGACGTTGGGCAGCGTCACGTACCAGAAGGTCTGCCAGCCATTGGCGCCGAGAGAGAGCGCGGCTTCCTCGTCGCCGTTGCCCTGTTCCTGCATCAGCGGGATCAGTTCGCGGGCAACGAAGGGGAAGGTGACGAAGATGGTCGCGAGCACGATGCCGGGCACGGCGAACAAGATCTGGATGCCGTGCGCCTTCAGCCATTCACCGAACAGTCCCTGAGCGCCAAACAAAAGCACATAGACCAGGCCGGAAATGACCGGCGAGACCGAGAAGGGCAGGTCGATCAGCGTGGTCAGAAAAGCCTTGCCCTTGAACTCGAACTTGGCGATCGCCCAGGCAGCCGAAATGCCGAAGACGACGTTAAGCGGCACGGCGATCACCGCCACCAGCAGCGTCAGCCGGATCGCCGAGCGCGTATCGGGATTGGAGAGCGATTCCGTGTAGGCGCCAATGCCTTTCGCCAGCGCCTCGTGGAAGACGATGATCAGCGGCAGCAGCAGGAAGATGGCGAGGAAGGCGAAGCCCACCGCCATCAGCAGCAGCCGCACCGGCCGGCTTTCGGTCACCGCCGCCGACCGGCTCTCGTGATGCGGTTCGTAGGATTTGATCTCGGGGTCAGCCATAGCGCTTGCGACTCCATGACTGCGCCAGGTTGATGACCAGCAGCATCACGAACGACAGCAAAAGCATGATCGCCGCGATCGCGGTGGCCGCCGGATAATTGTACTCCTCGAGCCGGATGACGATCAGAAGCGGTGCGATCTCCGACTTGTAGGGAAGGTTGCCGGCGATGAAGATGACCGAGCCGTATTCGCCGACGCCGCGCGCGAAGGCGAGTGAGAAGCCGGTGATGATGGCCGGCGCCAGGCCGGGAAACAGGATGCGGGTGATGATCTGGAAGCGGTTGGCGCCGAGCGTCGCGGCGGCTTCCTCCACTTCCTTGTCGATCTCCTCCATGATCGGCTGCACCGTGCGCACGACAAACGGCAGGCCGATGAAGACAAGCGCCACGACAATGCCGAGCGGCGTGTAGGCGACCTTGATGCCGAGCGGCGCCAGGAGATGGCCGATCCAGCCATTGGGCGCATAAAGAGTGGTCAGCGCAATGCCCGCGACCGCGGTCGGCAGCGCGAAGGGCAGGTCGACCATGGCGTCGACGACGCGGCGGCCGGGGAAGCGGTAGCGCACCAGCACCCAGGCGACGAGCGTGCCGAAGACGACGTTGACGGCGGCTGCGATGAAGGCTGTGCCGAAGCTGATTTCGAGTGCGTTGATGGTCCGGCGGTCGGTGGCGATCGCCCAGAAATCGGTCCAGCCGAGGGCTGCCGAGCGCCAGATCAGGCCCGACAGGGGGATGAGGATGATGAGCGTGAGGTAGGCAAGCGAGAAGCCGAGCGTCAATCCGAAACCCGGAATGACACTCGGCTGTCTGAATCGCCACCCCGCCTTGGCGGGTGCTATGGTCATGTCGTCCTGATCTAAATCCTACTGGGCCGGCTTGTAGATCTGGTCGAATATACCACCGTCGCCGAAATGATAAGGCTGTGCCTTCTTCCAGCCGCCAAAAAGCGGATCGTCGATGGAGATCAGCTTGATTTCGGGCGTCTTCGGAATGTCAGCCGCATCCACCAGCTCGGGCTTGGCCGGACGATAGTGGTTCTTGGCGATGATCGTCTGGGCTTCCTTGGAATAGAGCCAGCCGAGATAGGCTTCGGCGACCTTGCGGGTGCCCTTGGCATCGACATTGGCGTCGACGATCGCCACCGGCGGCTCGGCCAGGATCGAGGTCGGGGGATAGACGATCTCGAAATTGTCGGCGCCGAATTCATTGAGCGCCAGATAGGCGTCGTTTTCCCAGCCGATCAGTACGTCGCCGATGCCTTTTTGCGCGAAGGTGACCGTCGAGCCGCGCGCACCGGTGTCGAGCACCGGAGCATTGGCGTAGAGCTTGCCGACGAATTCCTTGTTCTTGGCTTCGTCGCCGCCATCATTGGCGTTGGCATAGGCCCAGGCGGCAAGGTAGTTCCAGCGGGCGCCACCCGACGTCTTCGGGTTCGGCGTGATCACCTGGACACCGTCCTTGACCAGATCGCTCCAGTCGTGGATGCCCTTCGGGTTGCCCTTGCGGACCAGGAAGATGATGGTCGAGGTGTAAGGCGCCGAATTGTTCTCGAACTTCTTGCGCCAGTCCGGGTTGATCTTCTTCGACTTGGTGACGATGGCGTTGATGTCGCCTTCGAGCGCCAGCGTGACCACATCGGCATCGAGGCCGTCGATCACGGCGCGGGCCTGGGCGCCGGAGCCGCCATGCGATTGCTGGATGGTGACCGTCTCGCCGGTCTCGGCCTTCCAGTGTGCGACGAAGGCTTCGTCATAGGCCTTGTAGAGTTCGCGTGTCGGGTCGTAGGACACGTTCAGAATGGTCGTATCGGCAAACGCGAAACCGAGCGTGCCGAACTGGATCGATGTGGCGACCAGTGCGCCGAGCAGTTTCTTGAAATGAGGTTTGGTCATTCCCGCCTCCGTTGATGACGGCTGAACTCTATCGAATTGATAGAAATTAGATGCATTCAACGTTGCCTTTTTTGTCCGCTCGAAGGAAATTTTCGCCGATATTGGGTCTCGGAAGGAAATATTTTCCTCATATTGGTCTAACCCAAATCCGGCCGGTTTGCCGCTATCTAGGAGCTGACACCGCAGAAGCAAGGCCGAGCGAGGGAAGGCTCGGTGTAGCACCGGGCGGTTCAGCCCGCAGTGATGGGAAAATCGAAGCGCAACTTTGGATACGGCTCATCCCGAAGCGTGTAGTGCCACCACTCGCGCGCATAATTCTTGAAGCCGCCGGCGCGCATGGCGTCGAGCAGCCTTTTGCGGTTTGCCGCCGCTTCTGCCGCCAATGGGCGATGGGCGGTTTCGCTTGCCGGGTCGAAACAGTCGAAGCTGGTGCCGAAACCGAGCGTGCCGGCGCCGGCCGCGCCGCAAGCGGCGGATGACTTGTTCTTGCCGTCGCTGCGGGCGATGGCGACATCGACGGTCGAGCCGCGCGAATGGGTGGACAATTCGCCCATATAGCCCTTGGCGATGAGGTCGCCGCGCTGCACCTGAGGGTACCATTGCGGATCGGGCGGGCCGCCCTCTCTGGTCCATTTGCCCATGTCGGCAACGGCGCGGGCCGGGCGGTAGCAGTCGAAGACGACCAGCGTCAGGCCATCGGCGGCGAGCGCTTTCTGCACACCGGACAGCGCTTGCGCAGCTTGCTTCGTGAGTATGCAGACCGGCGCGTCATAGCCGTCGGCCTTGCGATGCAGGAAGTTTTCCAGGCCGGCATAGCGGATGTCCTGGCGGATCGAGGGATCGACATCGGCCAGGCGGACGAAGCCGGCGGGCAGGGGATCGGCGGCGGCGGGGGAGCAAGTCGAAACGAACATGGATAGGGCTAAGGCCAATCCTCGATGCAAGCGCTTCGGCACACCCCCCTCTGGCCTGCCGGCCATCTCCCCCGCAAGGGGGGAGATCAGGTGTCGCTGCGGCTTTCGCCAATTTTCAACGTTGCTGAATGAGCGCGGCGCCGAAGCTGCCAATCTCCCTCCTTGCGGGGGAGATGGCCGGCAGGCCAGAGGGGGGTGCCTCGCGCCGGGTCTCGGGCGAAGAAGCCCAATCCCCTGAATCGCTTGGCGCCATCTATTCAACGAACACCTTCACGCTTGCCGCGCGTCCCACGGCGTCGATGACGGTGAGCGTCGAATAGCCGGCGCCGTCGGGCAGCCAGGTCGCAGTGCGGCGGCGGTCGATGCCGACGAGCGGCTTGCCATTGGCCAGCCAGCGGAACGGCGCGCGGCCGCCTTGCAGTTTCAGCACCAGCGGCGAGGCCTCGGCGGAATTGGTGGCGAGATCGACGCGGGCGCCGTTGGGCGGGAAAATGATCGTTGGCGCCGGTTCCGTCGGGCCTGCCTGCACCAGTCCGTCGGCGCCGGCGCCGAAGCGCCCCAATGTCACCGGCAGGTCTTCGCGCCTGGCCTTGAGGACACCGGCCGGCTGGCTGGGCAACGGGACGGCGGTGAGGCCGGAGCGGACGAAGCCCTCGAACAGGATGGGGGCGGCTGAGACATAGCCGGACAGGCCGGGCACCGCACCGGCATCGGCGCGGCCGACCCACACACCCAGCACGTAGCGGCCGTCGAAGCCGACCGACCAGGCATCGCGATAGCCGTAGGACGTGCCGGTCTTGTAGGCGATGCCGCGCTGCAAGGCGCCCTCGGGCGGCTTTACGCCCGACAATATGTCGGTGATCTGCCAGTTCGCCTGGGCGTCGAGGATGGTGGCGGTGGCGCGCTCGTCGTTGGCCGGCTCGGTGCCGTCATGGAGCGTGTTTGCCTTGCCGCCATTGGCGAGGCCGGTATAGAGCTGGACGAGATCGCGCAGCGTTACGCCGACGCCTCCGAGGCCGATGGCGAGGCCCGGCGCCTCGTTGACCGGTAGCACCGGGCTGACGCCGGCCTGGCGGAAGCGCGCCATCAGCCGTGCCGGGCCGACAGAGTCGAGCACGCGGATTGCCGGCACGTTGAGCGACAGCTGCAGCGCCTGGCGGATCGAGACATCCCCCTGATAGCCCATGTCGAAATTCTTTGGCCGGTAGCCGCCGAAATCGACCGGTCTGTCCTCGATCAGCATTTCCTGCGCCACCAGCCCCTGCTCGAAGGCGAGGCCATAGATGAACGGCTTAAGCGTAGAGCCGGGCGACCGCACGATCTTGGTCATGTCGATCCAGCCGGAACGGCTGGCGTCGAAGAAATCGGCAGAGCCGACTTCGCCGAGGATGTCACCGGTGCGGGCATCGGCCATCACCATGGCGACGGAGAGGCGCGGACCAAGCTTGATCGCGGCATCGCGCGCCACCTGCTCCAGCCCTTGCTGGACGCTTTTGCGGATCGTCAGCTGCAATGGCTTGCCGGGTACGGCCTTGGGAAGCATGGCATAGGCGGCATGCGGCGCCAGCGCCGGCAGTTTGCGGCGCAAGCCCGAGACATCATCGAGCGCTGCGCGCGCGGCCTCGCGCTCGCCAAGCAGGTCAGCCGACACCATGCGGGTCAGCACGCGGTCGCGGGCGGCATGAGCGATGGTGAGATTGCGGTCGGGCCGGCGCTTTTCCGGCAATTGCGGCAGCGCAACCAGCAGGGCGGCTTCCGAGACCGTCAGCCGCTTCGGCTCCTTGCCGAAATAGGCGAGCGAGGCGGCGCGCACGCCTTCGAGATTGCCGCCATAGGGCGCCAAGGTCAGGTAGCGTTCGAGGATCTCCTGCTTGGACAGCCGCCGCTCGATCTGGATGGCACGCAGCATCTGCTTGATCTTCGAGCCGAGGCTGCGGTTTTCGCGTGGCTCGATCAGCCGGGCAAGCTGCATCGACAGGGTCGAGCCGCCGGAGACGATATGGCCGCTGGTGGCGAACTGGCCGGCGGCGCGCGCCAGCGCCAGCACATCGACGCCATCATGGTCCCAGAAGCGCTTGTCTTCATAGGTGACCAGCATGTCGACGAACTGCTTGTCGACCTGGTCGAGATGAGTGTCGAGCCGCCAGTAACCGTCCGACGTGGCGAAGGCGCGCAACAGCTGACCGTCGCGGTCCTGGACCTCGGTGGAGACGGTGAGCCTTCCGGGCAGCGGCGGCGGAAAAGCGCGGTCGAGTTCCCAGAGAGAAGCGGCAGCGATCGCCGCAAAGCCGACGAGGGAGGCGGCGGCGATGCCTGTTCGACGGAGAAATTTTCTGGAGAGCATGGTGGTGCCCTTCATCCGCCTGCCGGCTCCTTCTCTCCGCATAGCGGGGAGAAGGAGATGGTCGCGGACATCGGCGTGTTCATCTTCGTCAAGGCGCCTTACGGCGCCTTGATCTCCATCATGCCGGTGGCGGTGCGGGCCGAATATTGCGGCCGGTACATGTCCTCCACCGTGGCTGCCGGATGGGCATAGGTGCCCGGCGTTACCGCACGCACGACGTAGGCCAGCATGATGTTGCGGTCGCCATCGCCGTCATTGGGATTGAATGCCGCGACGAAACGGTCGTCGCGGAATTCGAGATGGGCTGCATCCGTTTGCGCCAGCCAGGTGAAGTTCGACAATTGGGCGCTGGAGACAAGGCCCGGATTGTCGATCTCGAAGCCGGCCGGCAACAGGTCGGTGATCAGCAGGCGCGAAGGCCAGCGGTTCTGCTCGTAAACCTTGAGCACGACCACGTAGCGTTCGTTCTGCGTCGCCTCGGTGACGTTGGCTTCGGTGCCATCGAGCTTGTAGTAGGTGCGGTCGATGGTGAAGCCGTCGCCGCCGGCCGGCAAGGGCTCTACCGGCGAGGCGACCGTGGTGACGACCGCCTGCAGCGGCGTGGCGCCGGTGTTGGCGATGGTCAGCGGGCTGTCGGCAATGTCGGTGCCGCTGAGGTGGTTGGAATACCCACCGGCATGCGGCGCGCCGTTGACCGAGAGCGTGATCGAGTCGTTGCCCGACTTCAGCGCGCGGGCCGCCAGAAGCATCCAGGACTCGTCCTGCGTGCTAGTCCAGCGGGCATCGGCACGTTCCCTTGCCACCAGCCGGATCAGCTCCGGCACGATGGTCGGCACCGGCTTCGATTCGGCGGCGAGCGCCAGGATCGCGGCGCCATCACGCAGCCGCGAGCCATAGTCGGACCGGTAGTAGTCGTATTCGGTGGTCGACTTGGCCAGCTGCAGCGCCGTCTGGAAGGTTGCTTCCGAACGCTGCGCGTCGCCGTAGAGCGCCAGGCTCGCCGCCAACTGGGCGACGGCCATCGGGCTCGAGAAGGCTTCGAGCTTGGTGTCGGCGTAGTAGCGCAGATCGCCGACCGAGGCCTTCTTGTTGCGGGCCAGAACATAGAGCGCGTAGGCGATTTCGCTGCCGCGATCCTGGACGTCCTGGTCGTAACCGACCGAGTTTTGCAGATTGCTCAGCGCCTGGCTCATCGCCAGGGCCGGCACGTCGTAGTTCTGCTCGCGCGCCCGGGTCAGGAAGTCGGTGACGTAAGAGTCAAGCCACAGATCGCCGGAGCCCGGACCCCACAGGCCGAAGCTGCCGGCCGAAGCCTGGTAGCTCAGCACCTTGTAGATGGCGGCCTGCACGCGGCCGTGCAGTTCGGGATCGCTTTGCATGCCGACTCCGGACGCCAGATCGTTGACGTAGAGAAGCGGCATGGCGCGGCTGGTGGTCTGCTCGGCGCAACCATAGGGGTAGCGGTCGAGCGTCATCAGCAGCGACGGCACGTCGAAGGCGGCAGCCTGCGAAACGCCGACGCTGATCGAGGCGCCGTCGAGCAGGCTTGCCGCGAGCAGCTCCTTGTCGACGCGCAGCGAGCCGCCATTGCCCTTGAGGTCGACGACCAGACGGGTGGTGACCGGCAATTGCGCCGGACGCACCGGGACATACAGCGTCTGCTCGACGGAGGTGCCGTCGCCATGGGCGAGCTTGATGGTGATCGAGGCATTACCCGCCGTCTGTGCAACCAGCGGCACAGTCAGCGTCTGGCGCTTGCCCTTGGCGAGAGTCAGCTTTTCGGGCAACGGCTTGTCGCCGGTCGAGAGGTCGCCGGTCGTGGCGATCGACAGGGCATAGTCGCCCTCCGGACCGTCGGTGTCGGCGACGTCGAGCCGCATGATGGCTGCATCTCCAGGCGCCAGGAAGCGGGGCAGGCCGGCGGTGATCACCACCGGATCGCGCACGATGACGTCGGTCGTGGCATGGCCGACTGCATCCTTGGTCCAGGCGACGGCCATGACGCGCACGGTGCCGTTGAACTGCGGGATGTCGAAGTCGATCCTTGCCTTGCCGTCGGCGTCGAGCTGGACCGGGCCGGAGAAGAAGGCGACCAGCTTTTCGGTCGGCGGACTGCCTTGCGGCTGCATCGAGGCGCCGTCGCCGCCGGTCCTGAGCTTGCCGGTGGTGCCGAGCGAGCCGTCGATGAGACGGCCATAGATGTCGCGGACTTCGAGCCCGAGCATGCGCTGGCCGAAATACCAGCCCTCCGGATCCGGCGCCTTGTAGTTGGTGAGGTTCAAAATGCCGACATCGACGGCAGCGACCGTGACATAGGCATTGCTGCCCGGCGCTACGCCAGCGACCGAAACCGGGATCGACAGCTGCTGGCGCGGCATCGTCTTGTCCGGCGGCGTCAGGGTGACGGCGAGCTTTTTCGAGCCTGGGTCGACCGTCAGCCATTTTACGCCGATGGCACGCGCCGGCATGCGGGTTTCCTGCGCATCGCCGGGCCGGAACAGGGTTGCGGTGATGTAGGCGCCGGCGCCCCAGTCGTCACCGACCGGGATCTCGACCGTGCTGCCGCCGGCCGGCACGGTTGCCGTGACGGTCTTGAGCAGCTTGTCGGCGCCGATGGTGACCAGCAGTTCGCCGGCAAAATGCGGCGACACCTTCAGCTTGGCCACGTCGCCGACGGCATAGCTGTCCTTGTCGAGAGCGATCTCGAGCCCATCAGGCGTTTCGGTGGAGGTCGAGGAGACATACCAGCCGGCGTCGAACTCATAGCTGGTCGCCGGGCCCTCGGGATCGGCAGTCTCGATCTCGAGCCGGTACTGGCCCCAGTCGACCGGCATCGTCACGGTCGCCTCGGCATCGGCGCTGAGATCGACCTGGCCGTTGGCGATCGACTTGGTGAAGGTGACCGGTTCGTAGTTCCACGAGTTGTTGTTGCGGTACCACTGGTAATTGCGTTCGACCTTGACCAGCGACCACTGCGCGCCCTTCAGCGTCTCGCGCTTGCCGTCGGGGTCGACCGCGATGAGGCTGAACTTGGCGGTGCCGCCCTGCGGCACCTCATTGTCGGCGAAATCCGGACGAATGCCGATCATGTGGCCTTGCGGGCGGATGCCGATGTTGAGCGAGCGTTCGATGGCGCGGCCGCCGGTTTCACGCATGCGAACCGTGACCTTGGCGTCGACCAGCTTGGTGGTCGCGGGCAACTGGTCGACCGTGACCGGGAAGGTCGCCTTGCCGTCGTCGCCGACCACCGGCAGACCGGTGAACGGGGTGACCGAAGGCTCGGCCGACTGCTCGTCGGCAAGGCCGAACGAATAGCCGGCGAAACGGTCCCAGTCGCGCGCCGTCGACAGCGTCAGCTCGCCTTCGAGCGCGAGGCCGGCGGCCGGCGCGCCATAGAGGAAGCGGCCGTCAATGTCGATGTTGGCGGTTTCGCCCTGTGCGATCTCCTGCTTGTCGGACTTCATGTCGAACTCGATGCGATCCGGCACGAAGTCTTCGACCAGGAACATCTGGCTGGAAACGGCCGCCTGCTTGGGATCGGTATAGATCGACACCGTCCAGGTGCCGCGCATGGCGTTGGCTTCCAGCGGCAGGTCGACGGCATAGCCGCCGGCCGAGACGCCATCGGCGACGATGCGGCGGTTCTCGACGCCGTCGGGACGGGTGAAGATGAAGGTCAGCGGCAGGTTTTCCACCGCTTTGGAGGCGCCGTCGCGGGCAAGGGCTGCGACATGCACATCCTCGCCGGCGCGGTAGATGCCGCGTTCGGTCCAGGCATAGACATCGAGCGCGCCCGGTGCGGCGCGTCCGGCGACGCCGCGATCGGACAGATCGAAGCCGGCGCGGCCCATGTCGAGGAAGACGAAATCGTTGTCGCCCTGCTTGGCCATCAGAACGGCCGGCACCATGCCGCCGTCGCCGCGCGTCAGGCCGGGGTTGAAGACAGCATGGCCTTCGGCGTCCGACGTGGCTGTGCCGAGGATTTCATTGTTCCTGGCCAGCAGCGTCAGTTCGGCGCCGGCGATCGGCTTGGCGGTTCCGAGCGAGCGGGCGAAGACATTGAGGCCATCCTGGCCGGTATAGGTCGACAGGCCGATGTCGGAGACGACGAACCACTGCGTGGCAAGCGAATTGTAATTGTCCTCGTCATTTTCATTTACCGCTTGCGCGGTCAGCACGTAGACGCCGGGCTTGCGCTGCGGCAAGGCTTCGTCGACCGGGAACGAAGTCGTGACGTCCTTGTTGAGATCGTTGGCGATATCCAGCTGCCCCTGCCAGACCGGCTCACCCATCTGGTCGGAAATGCTGGAGATATCATAGCCGTCGAGCTGCTTCAGGAACTGATAGCCGGACAGAAGCTGCGCCAGCGAACGATCGCCGATACGGTAGAGCTTCATCTGCGCGGTGTTCATGTTGACGGTGACGATGGGGATGCCACGGCGGGCGCCGGCGGGCAGCACGAAGCTGTCGCCGGTGAAGCGGGCGGACGGCGCGCGGTCCTGCACATAGATCGACAGCACGACCGGAGCGGCGGTGACCTCGCCAATGGCGGCCGGCAAACCGGCGCGGAAGGTCACTTCGTAATGTTGGCCGTGCTCCAGGCCTTCGACGCAGATCTGCTTGTCCTTGGCCTCGACGCCCTTGGGCGGCTGGTTGTCGACGGTGACGAACTGGGCGTAGTCGACGCCGGTCTTGACCAGCTCCTCGGAAAACTGCGCGCAAATGCGCGGCGCGCTGGTGTCGGCGTCGATCGAGTGATCGATGACGCGGAAGCCCTTGCGGGCCTTGAGATCCTCATATTCGGCCTTGACCGCCGGCGAACTGACCAGCGCGAGGCTGGCTTCATAAGCCTGCAGGGCCGGACGGTAGAGATCGCGGCGGTCGAGGCCGTTGCCGAGCAGCGCCAGCACTTCGGCGCGGGTCTTGGTGGTGCGCAGCAACTTGTAGGCGTTGATGGCGGCGGAGGTGCCTTTGACCGGCAGATTGTAGGATTCGGAGGTGCCGCTGGCCGGCTGTATGGCAAGCGTTTCACGCGCCAGACCGAGCCAAAGCTGACCGTCGTCAGGCAGGACCGAGACCGCGGCCTCGTATTTGTTCATGGCCTGCCCATGGTCGCCGGTCAGTGCAGCCTGTTCGGCGGCGGCGCGGAGTGATTCCAGCCCGTCGGTCGGCTTGTCATAGGCCGGATCGGTCAGCTTGTTGCGGTATTGCTGGGCCTGGTCGGCCATCCAGTTGGGGAAGAAGGCGAGTTCCGGCGGGGCGCCGATATCGGGGTCGCCATCGACATTGACGACCTTGCCCGCGACCGCGCCGCTGAAGGGTTTCAACTGGTTATAGTCGGACTTTAGGAAGCACCATTTGGCCTTGTTGTTGTAAGTAAAGGCGCGGCAGGCGGGGTCGCCGAGGCATGTCGTCTTGCACTGATCGAGGCTGACATTCTGGTCCGATCTGAGATCGAAGCCGAAATAGTCGGAATTATTTGAGGTCACCACCCGGCGGGCTTCGGCCGCTTGCGCTACAGACCCCCAGGCGAAAATGAGAAGAATCAAGATCGACAGACCACGAGCCGCCGCGCGCATCGCCATAACACCCTCCAGACACTGCTACGTCCGCGGCATGTTCAAGCTTCAGTCAAGCTTGTCAACACGAGGACGGGCAGGTTTCCGCCCGCCAACGGTTCCCAAACCGGCCAATGACCGGTATGCCGATAGTTCATCCACGGGAAAGGGATCACGCTTTCTTGCGAAAACGCAGAAGGTGTGAATTCCAAGCCCTGCCTATTTCAGACAATTGGATTGTGGCCCCTTTACGAGCGCTTCAAAACTTCATTCCAATTTTAGTTTGTAACCTAGGTTGTCCTGATGCCGGCGTATGAAGCGCAGATGTCGAAGGTAAGTGCGCCACGGCGCACGCTTTCGCGTGCGCTGATTGTGGCGTTGGCGTGCTCGACCGTGCTCGTTGCCGAATCGGGGTCGGCGGCCGCCTTCGAGCTCTTCGGCATCAAATTGTGGGGCTCTTCGAATGACGAGGACGCCGATATCGTCGACCCGCTGCGCTATGCGGTGACCATCGAAGCGCCCGATGCCGACAAGGACCTGGTCAAGAAGCTCGAAAACGCCTCGTCGCTGAAATCCGACGAGGACCGCCCGGTTTCCGGCTCGCTCGGCCTTTTGGCAAAGGCGCGTAGCGACCGCGAACAGCTGGTCGCCGCGCTTTATGCCGACGCCCGTTATGAAGGCGTCGTCACCATCACCATCCAGGGCAAGGTGCTCGACGATTTGCCGCCCGATGTCGAATTTACGGGTCCGCAGCCGATCCCGGTGGTGATCAGCATCTCGAGCGGGCCCAAATTCACGCTCGGCAATATTCGGCTGGAGGGCGATGCCGCCGGGCTGGCGAGCGCCGATTTCGGCCTGATAGCCGGCGGCGATGCCGGCTCGGGCGCCGTGCTCAAGGCCGAGGCGCTGATCGTGCGGGCGCTGAAGCAGGAGGGCCGGCCGCTGGCCCGGATCACCGACAGGCAGGTCGTGGCCGAGCACACCACCTCGACGCTAGACGTGACGCTGACGGTGGCCGCCGGGCCGGTTGCCGGTTATGGCGACACCACCGTCGATGGCACCGAGAAGGTCGATCGCGAGTTCACCGAATATATGACCGGGCTGAAACGCGGCCGGCAATATTCGCCTGACGAGATCGACGATGCCCGCGACCGGCTGCTGAGGCTCGAAGTGTTCAACAGCGTGACGCTGAAGGAAGCCGACAGTCTTGACCCCGACGGCAACATTCCGATCGGCGTTCAGGTCAGCGAGCGCAAACCACGCTATTTCGGCGTCGGCGGCACTTTCTCCAACACCGAAGGGCTAGGCCTGGAAGGCTATTGGGGCCACCGAAATCTGTTCGGCCGGGCCGAAAAGCTGCGCATCGAGGGCAAGATCAGCGGCATCGGCAGCAACGATCTCAGCGAGCTCAACTACAATGCCGGCATCATGTTCGAGAAGCCGGGGGTGGTCGGGCCGGCCTCGAAATTCATCGCCAGCGTCAAGACCGTACTCGAACATCCCGACGCCTACGACCATTTTTCGGTCAAGGGCAGCACCGGCCTGTCCTATGAGATCGACAAGAAGCAGACGGTTTCGGCTGAAATCGCGCTCGACTACTCCAGGATCACCGACGCTTTCGGCAAGCACAAATACCTGATCGCCAGCATTCCGCTGCAATATGTCTACGACAACAGGGACAACCGGCTCAACCCGACCAGCGGCTTCAGGGTTCTGGCCTATGCCGAACCGAGTTACGACATTCTGAGCGGCGCCGCCTTCCTCAAGCTCAGGGGCGAGGGGTCGGCCTATCAGTCGCTCGACACGGCCTCGAAATTCGTGCTTGCCGAACGCGTCGCGCTGGGTTCGATCGTCGGCACCGGCCTTCAGAACGTTCCAGCCGACAGGCGCTTCTATTCCGGCGGTGGCGGCTCGGTGCGGGGCTATGCCTATCAGGGCATCGGACCGAAGGACATCGACAATCAGCCGATCGGCGGGCTTTCCTTCTTCGAAACATCGGTCGAAATGCGCATTGCTCTGACCGACACGATCGGCATCGTGCCGTTCGTCGACGCCGGCACTGTCTCGACCACAGCGACGCCGGACTTTTCAGACGTGAAGGTCGGCGCGGGCGTTGGCCTGCGCTACATCACGCCGTTCGGGCCGCTGCGCATCGACGCCGCCGTGCCGCTCAACCGCGACCGTGGCGACCCGCGTTTCGGCATCTATGCCGGGATCGGACAGGCGTTCTGACGATGAAGATTTTGAAACGCATCCTTCGCCTGTTTTTCTACACGCTGCTAATCGTGGCGGCGGCGGGCATCGGCGCGTTGGTCGTGCTGACCAAGACCGAGCGCGGCCGCGAAAATCTCGCCGGCATCATCTCTGACATGGCCTCGTCAGGGGACAGCAAAGTCACGGTCAGCGGCATTAACGGTATCTGGTCCGGCGCGCTGACGGTCGACCATGTCGTGCTGGAAGACCGCGAGGGCGCCTGGCTGGTGGCCCGCAAGGTGGCCGTCGACTGGTCGCCGCTGGCGCTGTTGTCGAAGAATTTCAGCGCCGACCGCATAGCGGCCGAACGGATAGAACTGGCACGGCTGCCTATGGCGAGCACCGAGCCGAGCAAGAGCGGGTCGACCGGCCTGCCGGTTTCGCTTGATATCAGAGCGATCGATTTGCCGGAGATCGCGCTCGGCCAGCAACTTGCCGGCAGCGGCATTGCCGAACTTGCGGCCAAGGGATCGGCCAAGGTCGATGCGTCGCCGCTGGCGATCCAGACGGTGCTCAACGTTACCCGCCATGACGGCAAGGAAGGCAATGTCGACGCCAACATCCACTTCGCGCCGGATGAAAACAAGCTCGACCTCGATCTCAAGGCTTCCGAGCCGGCCGGCGGCATCATCGCCAACCTGCTCAAGCTACCCGGCGCGCCGCCGGTCAACATCGTCGTCTCGGGCACCGGGCCGCTGGCCAACTGGAGCGGCATCGGCACCTTCATGGTCGACGGTCAGATCGTTACCCAGCTCACCGGCCGGCACCAGCTCACCGACAAGGGCAACCGGATCGAGGCCAAGGGCGACGGTTCGTTCGAAGGCTTCCTGCCGGAACGGTTCAAGTCGCTGTTTGCCGGCAAGACCAGCTTCGACCTAGCCGGCACCGCGACCGCGGCCGGCGGCGTCGACATCGAGCGCGCTGCGATCGAGAGCGACGCAGTTCATGGTACCGCTGCCGGCATGGTCAACCCCAAGGGCGCCAGCGACCTTTCGGTCGAACTCGTGGCCAAAGCCAAGCCGGTCACGGTCAATGTCGGTACCCAGGCGCAGCCGATCATGGTGGCCATCAACAATGTGACCGCGCGCGCCTTCGGTGACGGCAAGGCGCCGATGATTGACGCCAGCGCTTCACTGGTGTCGGTGGTGGCGGGCGGCTCTCAGGTGAACAATCTGGATGCGAAGATCCATTCCGACGGTTTCGACATCGAGAGCCGCAGCGGCCCGGTCAGTGTAAGTCTGGCGGCCGCCGGGCTGAAGACCGACGTGGCGACGCTGGCGCCGCTGATCACCGGCAAGCTGACGGCCTCTCTTGCCGGTTCGATCAGCAGGGACGAGATTTCCCTCGACGAAGGCACGCTGCGCAGCGATGCTCTCAATGCCGGGCTGACGGCCAAGGTGACGCTGGCCGATCTCGCCATGACGCTGAAGATGAATGCCGATGCTGTGTCGACGGCGCTGCCGCCGCAGATCAGTTCGCTGCTTGGCGAACGGGTCAAATTCTCGGCGACCGCGACGCGCGATCCGCAGGGCTCTTTCGCCGCCAACTCGATCGAACTCACTTCCGGTTCGCTGAGCGCCAGCGGCACCGCCAGCGCGCAAGGCAGCGATATCCAGGCCGACATCAAGGGCAAGCTCGGCGACGTCTCGGTGCTGTCTTCGCTGGTCGGCGTGCCGGTCGCCGGCGGGGTCGATTTCGCGCTGACGGCAAGCGGCGCGCGCAACGCACCGGATTTCTCGGTTTCGGCCGACAGTGCCAGCCTGACGGCCTCCGGCCGCACGGTCAAGGACATCAAGCTGACCGCATCGGGCAAGGCCGACATTGTGAGCCCGGCCGCAGATATCTCGCTGACCGGCGCGGTCGACGAACAGCCGCTCGCCATCAAGGCGGCGCTGGTGACGAGCGATGGCAAGCGCTCCATCAAGGGGCTCAGCGTAGCGCTGGGCGACAACAAGGTGTCGGGCGACCTCACGCTCGATGAGAAATTCCTGCCGCTGGGGACGCTGACGATCTCCGCGCCCGATATCGCGCCGCTGGCGTCGCTGGCCGGGCAGACGGCGGCCGGCGATATCGGCGGCACCGTGGTGTTCGCCAAAGACGGCGAGGCTCCCACTGTCACCATCAATGCAGCCAGCGTGTCGATCGCGCGCGGTGATGTGGCAGCCAAGGCGGTCACCGTCAGCGCACTGATCGCCAACTATCTCAACAGCCCTGCGATCTCCGGCACGATCAAGGCCGAGAGCGTGACCTCGGGAACGACCGTCGTCAGTGGCATCGGCGTCGACCTCAAGCGTGACGGCGACTGGACGAATTTCACCGGCGGAGCAACCATATCAGGCATTCCGGCGACAGCTGCCGGGCGGGCGAAGATTGCTGGCGGCGCGACCAGCGTCGAGATCGCGTCCGGCGAGGCGACGGTGCGCGGCATCAAGGTGGCGATCGCCGAGCCGTCGAGCCTGACCATTGCCGATGGCATAACCAACATTCAAAGGCTGGTAGTCGATCTCGGCGGCGGCTCGGTGACGCTGTCGGGCACGGCGGGCCAGACGCTCGATCTGGCGGCGACCTTCTCGGCGCTGCCGGCTGCGCTTGCCAATGGCTTTTCGCCCCGCCTCGATGCCGCGGGCACGCTCGACGGCACGGCGCAAATCACCGGGCCATCAGCAAATCCCGACATTCGCTTTAATGCAAAGCTGGCCGGCGCCGAGACGAGCCAGACCCGTCAGGCCGGGCTCGGGCCGCTCGATGTCGATGCGGCCGGCAGCTATTCCGCGGCCGGCGGCGTCGTGCTCGACCAGGCGACGCTTTCGGGTGAGAAAATCTCCGGCAAGGCGGCCGGCACCCTCAACCCGAACGGCGCCAGCGATTTCGCGCTCGATCTGACATCGTCCGGTCCGAGCCTGCCGTTGACGCTGGGCAGCGCGGAAAGCCCGATCAAGCTCGAATTGCAGGCGCTGTCGGTGAAGGCGGCCGGGCAGGCTGCGCAAGCCAAGCTCGACATCTCGGCGGTACTGCCTTCGGTGGCGACGGATGACGCCAAGGTCGAGGGCATTGCGCTTGCGCTGCATTCCGATGCATTTGATATGAAAAGCCGAACCGGTCCGATCTCGGGCACGGTGACGGCGGACAAGATCGGTCTGGACAATCCGACCATCGCGCCGCTGATCGCCGGCAAGATCACCGCCAAGATCGCCGGCACCCTGGCGGCGGACGCGATCACCATCGACAGCGGCTCGGTGCAGGCCGATGCGCTGGGCAGCGCCTTCAATGGCCGTGTCGGCTTTGCCGATGGAGCAATCGACCTCAACCTCAACGCCGACGTGCTGTCGGCGGCGTTGCCGGCGGCGGCGCGCAGCGTGCTGGCAGAGCGCACGCAGCTCAGCGCCACGCTGAAGCGGGATGGCAATGGCAATGTCAGCGCCAATCCGGTCAAGCTGGCGTCGGGCGCACTGACCGCGGACGGTCAGGCCAGTCTCGCCGACAATAAGCTCAGCGCAGATATCAAGGGTGCACTGGCCGACATCTCACTGTTGTCGAAAGATGCCAAAGGCGCGATCAGCTTCGCACTCAGCGCGCAGGGGCCTAGCCTGGCGCCGGACCTGTCGCTGACAGTCAACAGCGACCGGCTGCTGGTGGCGGAACGCGAAATCACCGGGTTGAAGCTGACCGCAACCGGCAAGGCCGACGCCGCCAATCCGGCGGCCAATGTGCAACTGACCGGCAATGTCGCAGGGCAGGCGCTGCAAGGCAGCGCGGTGCTGGCGACGGCCGACGGCAAGAGCGCCATCAACGGCCTGCTGCTGTCGCTCGGCAACAACAAGATCTCCGGCGACCTTGCGCTCGACGAGGCTTTCGTGCCGGTCGGCACCATCGCGCTCGACCTGCCGGATATCGGGCCCCTGGCGGCGCTGGCGCTGGAAAAGGCCGAAGGCGACGTGCGCGGCACCATCGCCTTCTCAAAGACCGCGGATGGCCCGAACGTCGCCGTCAAGGCTGCGACCGCTTCGATTACGCGCGGCGACCTGCAGGCGAAGACGGTGTCGATCGATGCGCTGGTCGCCAACTATCTCGCCGCGCCGGTCATCTCGGGCAAAATTCGCGCCGACAGCGTCATTTCCGGCGGCACCGCCATCAGCGGCATCGATGTCGATTTGAAGCGCGACGGCGACTGGACCGGGTTTTCCGGCGGCGCCACCGTCAAGGGCATTCCGGCGAAGGCTGCGGGCAGGGTAAAGGTGGCTGGCGGCACCACCACCATCGAACTCGCTTCCGGCCAGGCCACGGTGCAGGGCATCAAGGCGGCCATCGCCCAGGCCTCGACCGTCAGCATCGCGAACGGCACCACGACGCTGGACAAGCTGGTGCTCAATCTCGGTGGCGGCACGGCGACGGTGACCGGCAAGGTCGGGCAGGCACTCGACATCAGCGCCGCGCTGTCGAAGGTGCCGGCCTCACTCGCCAACAGTTTTTCGCCGGGCCTCCAAGCCGCCGGTTCGATTTCGGGAACAGTCAAGGTAACCGGCGCGCCGGGCAATCCGACTGTCGCCTTCGATATCGATGCTGGTGGGGTGCAGACCTCGCAGACGCGCAGCGCCGGTCTTGGCGGCATGAATATCTCTTCGTCGGGAACATTCGCCGGCAAGAAGCTCACCTTCAACGCCGACATCAGCGACGGCGCCGGGCTTGGCCTCAAGGGCGGCGGTACGGTGACGACGGCCGGCACACCAGCGCTGGTGCTCGACTTCAACGGCAAGGTGCCATTTTCCTTCCTGGCCGCCAAGCTTGCGGCGCAAGGCCTGTCGCTCAGCGGCACCGCCAACGTCAATATCCAGGTGCGCGGCCCGGCGGCGTCGCCGGTGATCGGCGGCACGGTCAGCACGTCGGGCGCCCGCTTGGTCGACGCGCGCTCCGGCCTTGCCGTCAATGACATTGCCGCCGACATTTCGATCGGCAACGGCGTTGCCCGGGTCAACCGGCTAACCGGCACGCTGTCGACACGCGGCAGCCTGTCGGCCTCCGGCACACTCGGCATCAATCCGGCGCAAGGTTTCCCAGCCGATTTGTCTATCAAGCTGGTTGACGGCCGCTATACCGACGGCAGGGTGGTGACAGCCAATCTCGGCGGCGACCTGACCATCAAGGGGCCGCTCACCTCGGCGCCGGTGATTTCGGGCACCGTCAACCTGGCCAAGACCGTCATCACCGTTCCCGATAAGCTGCCGGGCTCGCTGGCAGCGCTCGGTGTCAAGCACAAGAACGCCCCCGCCAGCGTGCGGGCGCAGGATAAGGCCTTGCGACCGGCGGCGGCCAGCGGTGGTGGCGGCAGTGGGCTTGTCCTCGACGTCACGGTCAATGCGCCGAACCAGATTTTCATCCAGGGCAGGGGTGTCGATGCCGAGTTCGGCGGTTCGCTGAGGCTGACCGGCCCGGCGGCTTCGCCGCAGGCGGTCGGCACCTTCACCTTGCAGCGTGGGCGGCTGTCGATCCTCGGCAAGCGGCTGACCTTTACCGAAGGCACGGTCGGCTTTTCGGGCTCGCTGGTGCCCTACCTCAACTTGACCGCGACATCGACCACGACCAGCGCCACCGTCACCATCGTCGTGTCGGGCGAAGCGACCAACCCGAAATTCGACTTCTCATCGGTGCCGGCGCTGCCCGAGGACGAGGTGCTGGCGCAGCTGATTTTCGGCCGCTCTATGTCGAACCTGTCGCCGCTTCAGATCGCGCAGTTGGCCGAGGCCGCGGGCCAATTGGCCGGCGTCGGCGGCTCGACCTCGCTGCTCGAAAACCTGCGCAGTGCAATCGGCGTCGATGACCTGGATGTGACCACCGATGACCAGGGCGGCACCGCCGTGTCGGCGGGCAAGTACCTCAATGACCGCACCTATGTGACGATCCAGAAAGGCGACAGGCCAGGATCGGGCAAGGCGACGATCGACCTCAATGTCGGACGCGGCGTCAAGCTGCGCGGCGAGGCCAACGATGGCGGTGAGGCCAAGGGCGGCATATTCTACGAAAAGGAATATTGAGTTCCTGGCCCTTACCGCCACCGGAACTGGCGCTGTCTCAACCCGCCCAAATGTATCAATTACTCGCCTAAGCAGATTCCGGCGGAATCTGGGCGCGCTAGCACTTTTGCGCCAAGTCTGTCGTTATCACGCGAACCGCTCCCTTTTCAAAGTTGCACATTCCCTAACAGGTTCCGTAGCCATGCCGTCTTTGACATCACGGCAGGGATGCGGAATGTTAAAAGGCGGAAAGCCAACAATGGGAGTTAAGGTATGACAAATTACAAGAGTAATGGCGATCGCGTTCCCGATCACATCCTGGCCATGGCCGAAGAAGCCAAGGCAGGCAAAGTCGATCGCCGCGAGTTCCTCGCCATGGCGAGCGTGTTCGGCGCGTCGACTGCGATGGCCTACGGCATGCTCGGCGTAGCCGTGCCGACCCAAGCCAGGGCCGAAGAGGTGCAGGGCAAGAAGGGCGGCATCCTTAAAGTCGCGCAATGGGTCAAGGATCCCAAGGATCCGCGCAAGGCCGACTGGTCGGAAATCGCCAATGCCGAGCGTCAGGCGCTTGAGCCGCTGGTCAAGTACACCAGCGAATACACGTTCCGCCCGTACCTTCTGGAGAGCTGGGAGGTCAACGACGACGCCACCGAGTACACGTTGCATGTGCGCAAGGGTGTGACCTGGTCGAATGGTGATGCCTTCACCGCCGATGACGTCATCTTCAATCTCAAGCGCTGGGCCGACAAGAAGGCCGAGGGCAATTCCATGCCTGGCCGTCTCGGCACGCTGGTCAAGGACGACAAGCTCGACGAAAGCGCCGTGACCAAGGTTGACGACCACACCGTCAAGCTGAAGCTCGGCAAGGCTGACATCGCGCTCATTCCGAACATGTGCGACTATCCCGGCCTCATCGTGCACAAGAGCTTCGACGAGAAGGGCGGCGACTTCAAAGCCTGCCCGATCGGTACCGGCCCGTTCGAGCTCGTCTCCTACGATGTCGGCCAGAAGGTGGTCTACAAGCGCCGCGAGGACAACAAGTGGTGGGACGGCGAGGTGTTCCTCGACGGCATCGAATTCGTCGACTACGGCACCGATCCGGCAGCCATGGTCAGTGCCTTCGAGGCCGGCGAAGTCCATACCAATTTCGAGACCTCGGCCGACTATGTGTCAATCCTCGACGGACTGGACCTGGTCAAGTCCGAAATCGTCACCGCGTCGACCATCGTGTGCCGCACCAACATCAACAACAAGCCTTACGGCGATCAGAAGGTGCGCAACGCGCTGCAACTCGCGGTCGACAACAATGTCGTCCTGCAGCTTGGCTACGGAAATGCCGGCACGGTGGCTGAAAACCACCATGTCTGCCAAATCCACCCGGAATATTACGAGCTGCCCAAAGTCGCTCGCGATCCGGCCAAGGCCAAGGCGCTGATGGCGGAAGCCGGCCAGGCCGACTTCGAGCATGAGCTGATCACGGTCGACGAAGACTGGCACAAGAATACCGGCGACGCCATCGCCGCGCAGATGCGCGACGCCGGCCTCAAGGTAAAGCGCACGGTGCTGCCGGGCTCGACGTTCTGGAACGACTGGACCAAGTACCCGCTGTCGATGACCAACTGGAACATGCGCCCGCTCGGCGTTCAGGTTCTGGCGATCGGCTATCGCACTGGCGAGGCGTGGAACGAGTCGGCCTATTCCAACCCCGAATGGGATGCCAAGCTCAATGCAGCATTGGCCGTCGCCGATGCGGCCAAGCGCAAGGAAATGATGAAGGACATCGAGCAGATCCTGCAGGATTCCGGCATCATGATCCAGCCATACTGGCGCAAGCTCTACAGCCACTCGGTCAAGGCGGTGCAGAATTACAAGATGCATCCGACCTTCGAGCGCGACTACGGCAAGGTCTGGCTCGACCAGGCGTGATTGGAACGTCAGGGAAGGGGCGCTTCGCTCCTTCCCGTCACGCCTCGCATGGCCCAGAACCGGAAGCCGCCGCAGCAAAAAGTTGCGGACTCTCCTGAAAGACCGTTCAATAAAACTGGGTTGATTGCATCCGAGTGCCGATTTGACGGCCAACTCTGCCGGCAACGGCAAAGCTGGTTTTTCGAACTGGCTCCAACCCCAACCAGACCGGCAGGGGACCGCCATGCTTTCTTTCGTAATCCGGCGTCTCGGCACCATGGCATTGACGATGCTGTGCCTGACGATGATCGTCTTCTTCCTGATCAACCTCGAGCCGAATTTGAAGAAGCTGGCGATCAGCCAGACCGAAATGCACACATCGGCCGAACAGCTCGAAAGCTGGCTGGTCAACCATGGCTACCGGCAGAACTTCTTCGTGCGCTACGGGCAATGGCTGGGCGTCGTCCCGAAGCAACCGGTGACCGATCCGGCGACCGGCAAGCCGACGCAGCGTTTCTCCTTCTGCAACGATCCGCTGGAGCCGAAATTCTCCGGCATCCTGGAAGGTGATTTCGGCTGCTCGACCAAGTTCAAAACCTCCGTTGCGTCAAAGCTCTTCCCCGCACTCGCCGCCACCGGTATCCTGATGCTCTGCGTGCTGTTGGTGATGGTGCCGATTTCGCTGCTGATCGGCATCCTGGCCGGCATGCGCGAGGGCTCGCGAACGGACCGAACGCTGTCCGTCGCATCGATCGCGTCGACGGCGACGCCAGAATATGTGTCGGGCGTCATCTTCACCGTCATCTTCGCCTCCTGGCTCGGCTGGCTGAACGGTTCGGCCGCCTCGGCAAGCCAGGGCATCACCTTCTACAATTTCACCCTGCCGGTGATGACGCTGGCGATCTACGGCATCGGCTACATCGCCCGCATGACACGCGCCTCGATGGTCGAGGTGATGACGCAGCAATATATCCGCACCGCCCGGCTGAAAGGGCTTTCCTTCGGCAGCGTCGTCGTCAAGCACGCGCTGCGCAATGCGCTGATTGCGCCGTTCACCGTCATCATGCTGCAATTTCCCTGGCTGCTTACCGGCGTCGTCATCGTCGAGGTGATGTTCCGCTACCAGGGCTTTGGCTACACGCTGGTCGAGGCCGCCGGCAACAACGACATCGATCTGCTGCTTGGCTGTTCACTGGTCTCGGTGTTCATCGTGCTGATCACGCAGCTCATCTCGGATGTCGGCTACGCGTTCCTCAATCCGCGTATCAGAGTTCAATAGGGGGCTGGGGCAGATGCAGGTCGAATATATCGGTGCCTTCAATGTCGTGCTCGGCGTGATTGGGCGTTTCTGGCCGGTCTGGTTAGGGCTTGCCCTGGTGATGGGGGCGAGCTTCACCTACAAGAAAAGGCTCGGCCTCTACGGCCAGTTGTTCGATAGCGGCGTCGGCATAGTCGGTGTCGGCATCTGCCTGTTCTGGCTGTTCACGGCAATCTTCGCGTCGACCGTCGCGCCCTTCGATCCGCTCGCCCAGGTCCCGATCATGAAGGATGCGCTGCCGGGCGCGCTCGAGCCGGTATCGAAACTCATCTACTATTTCGGCGGCGACAAGCTCGCCCGCGACGTCTTTTCGCGCATGGTCTATGGCAGCCAGATCGTGCTGATCATCGCGCCGGCGGCGACCGGTTTCGCGCTGATGGTCGGCATCACGCTCGGTCTGCCCGCCGGTTACTATGGCGGCCGGATCGACACCGTGCTGTCGTTCCTGGCCAATCTGGTGCTGGCCTTCCCGGTGATCCTGCTGTTTTACCTGCTGGTGACGCCGGGCATCATGGATACGCCGATCCCCTACGCCATGGCCGGGCTGTTCTTCCTGTTCCCGATCATCTTCTTTTCGGTGCTGTTCTGGACGCGCTACAAGAACCGGCCGGACCGCCTCTATATATTGCTCGGGCTGACGCTGATCATCGGCGGCTGGGTCTATGCCGGCCTGGTGTTCGACGCCGATCCGTTCAAGATCATCCACATCGATCCCAACCAGCTCAACATCTTCGTGGCGGTGGTGTTCGCCTCCAGCCCCGGCGTGTTCCGCATCGTGCGCGGCCTGGTGATGGACATCAAGACGCGCGACTATGTGGCGGCGGCGCAGACGCGCGGTGAATCGCCCTGGTACATCATGCTGTGGGAGATCCTGCCCAATGCGCGCGGACCGCTGATCGTCGATGCCTGCCTGCGCATCGGCTACACCACGATCCTGCTCGGCACGCTCGGCTATTTCGGGCTGGGCCTGGCGCCGGAGAGCCCGGATTGGGGCACCGCGATCAAGGACGCCAGCCGCCTGCTGCGCTCGTTCATCCACCCGGCGCTGCCGCCGACAATCGCGCTGATGTCGTTCGTGCTGGGCTTGAACCTGCTTGCCGACTCGCTGCGCGAACAATCGATGAAAGACTGATCTGCGGGTTTCGGCCCCGCGAGCATAAAAATAGGATTGGAGCGACCCATGAATGAGGCAGTTCGAAATCCCGGCAACCCGACCCTTGGGCCAAGCGCTGCGCCGATCATCGAGATCGAGAACCTGTCGATCTCCTTCTTCACCCGCAAGGGCGAGATCCCTGCCGTCATGGACTTTTCCTGCACGGTGATGCCGGGCGAAGCCATGGGCATCGTCGGCGAGTCCGGCTGCGGCAAGTCGACCGTGTCGCTCGGCATCATGCGCGACCTCTCCAACATCGGAAAGATCGTCGGCGGCAAGATCAAGTTCCAGGGCAAGGACATGGGCGAGCTGTCCGACGAGGAGTTGCGCTCCATCCGCGGCAACAAGATCGCCATGATCTACCAGGAGCCGATGGCGAGCCTCAATCCGGCGATGAAGGTCGGCCAGCAATTGATGGAAGTGCCGCTGATCCACGACAAGGTGTCGAAGGAAGAGGCTTACAAAAGGGCGCTCGAAATGGTGCGCTCGGTGAGATTGCCCGATCCCGAACGCATGATGCGTTCCTATCCGCACCAGCTGTCCGGCGGCCAGCAGCAGCGCATCGTCATTGCCATGGCGCTGCTGTCGAAGCCGGCGCTGCTTCTGCTCGACGAACCGACGACGGCGCTCGACGTGACGGTGGAGGCCGGCATCGTCGAACTGGTCAAGGGTCTGGGCGAGAAGTTCGGCACGTCGATGATCTTCGTGTCGCACAATCTCGGCCTCATCCTCGAGACCTGCGACCGCATCACGGTGATGTATTCGGGCGAAGCGGTCGAGACCGGCAAGATCAAGGACGTCTTCGACCGGATGCGCCATCCTTATACGCAAGGGCTGTTCCGTTCGATCCCGCTGCCGGGGGCCGACAAGAATTCGCGGCCGCTGATCTCTATCCCCGGCCAGTTGCCGCTGCCCCATGAGCGGCCCAAGGGCTGCAATTTCGGGCCGCGCTGCCACCATTTCGTCGAGGGCGTCTGCAATGCCGCCGAAATCCCGATGATCGAAGTCGCCGGTCACGAAGGGCATTTCTCGCGCTGCGTGCGCTTCAACGAGATCGACTGGGAAGCGCTGCCGCCCGGCGCCAAGAAGGTCAATGAGAAGGTCGTGCCCGGCGCCCCGGTGCTCAAGATCGAGGATTTGAGAAAATACTACAAGGTCGGCGGCAGCGAAGTGTTCGGCTCCAGCGAAGGCCGCGTGGTCAAGGCCAATGAGACGATCTCGTTCATGGCGCGCGAATCCGAGACCGTCGCCATCGTCGGCGAGTCCGGCTGCGGAAAGTCGACACTGGCCAAGGTCCTGCTCGGGCTGGAGACGGCAAGTGCCGGCACAGTGACGCTGGGCAACAAGGAGATACAGTCGACCGGCATCGAGAAGCGCAGCGTCGAAACGGTGTCGTCGATCCAGATGGTGTTCCAGAACCCGTTCGATACGCTCAATCCCAGCCACTCCGTCGGTTCGCAGATCATCCGCACGCTGGAAAAATTCAAAGTCGGCAACAATGTCGCGGAGCGGCGCAAGCGCATGCTGGAGCTGCTTGACCTGGTGAAGCTGCCGCGGGCCTTCGAGACGCGCAAGCCGCGTCAGCTCTCAGGCGGCCAGAAGCAGCGCATCGGCGTGGCGCGTGCCTTTGCCGGCGATGCCAAGGTGGTGGTGGCCGACGAGCCGGTGTCGGCACTCGACGTCTCGGTGCAGGCGGCGGTGACCGAGCTGCTGATGGACATCCAGCGCAAGAACAAGACGACGATGCTGTTCATCAGTCACGATCTGTCCGTCGTGCGCTACATCGCCGACCGGGTCGTCGTCATGTATCTCGGCTACATCGTCGAGCAGGGTACGACCGACCAGATCTTCGCGCCGCCCTACCACCCCTACACCGAGGCGCTTCTGTCGGCGATCCCGATCGCCGACACCAGCGTGGTCAAACGGCACATCGTGCTCGAAGGCGATATCCCGTCGGCGATGAACCCGCCGAGCGGCTGCCCGTTCCAGACGCGCTGCGGCTACAAGAGGCTGGTGCCGGACAATCTGTGCGAGACCAAGGTGCCGCCGGTGAAGCATCTCGGCGATGGCCATATGAGCCTGTGCTGGCTGTCGGACGATGTGCTGGCGACGATGGAGCCGGTGATCAAGTTCGACAGGGAACACGCAGCGCATGAGGGCGTGCCGGAAGACGCACCGGATGGGATCGGCCCCGGTTTCGCCGGCGAACCGCCGAAGCGCCCGCATGGCAAGAAGCCGAGCTGACCAGCCATAGAGGCAATTCCGCTCGTTGGCGCATTGCCGCAGCGTCGCCATAGCTCAAGGAACGACAGCCACGTTCGCTTGAATATTGCTGTCAATTGCCTTATGTGATGTGTGATGTTTGATGCGCGATAGGGAGCATGTTGTGAGAACGACACTTGCAATCGACGACGATGTCCTCCTTGCGGCCAAGGCCATGGCGCGACAGCAGGATCGCAGCGTTGGCGATGTCATTTCCGATCTGGCTCGCCGCTCACTGCGCAGGCCACCGACCGGCGGTGAACGCAACGGCATCCCCTTGCTTGCATCGCGGCCCGACGGCCCGATGGTCGATCTCGAAATGGTAAATGCGCTTCGCGACGAATTGGCGTGACCTTCCTGCTCGACGTCAATGTGTTGATTGCGTTGATCGATCCAGCTCACGTCGCGCATGAAGATGCCCATCGGTGGTTCCAATCCACCGGGCATTTATCATGGGCAACATGTCCCACTACCGAGAATGGCGTCATCAGGATTGTAAGCAACCCGAAATACCCCAATTCTCCGGGTTCGCCCGCCGTGGTGGCGCAGATTGTCGGCAAGCTGCATGCCCTTTCAGGACATCAGTTCTGGCCTGACGAGATCAGCCTTGTCGCTTCCAACGACATCGATGCAGCCAGGATCCTCACCCCGGCACAGGTATCGGATAGCTATCTGTTGGGACTCGCCAAGGCGCGTGACGGCCAATTGGCGACGTTTGACCGAAAGCTGTCGACGGCAGCGGTAAAGGGAGGGAGGTCGATCCTCCACCTGATCCCAAGCGAATGAATGGCTGAGTTCCGCTTCGATCGCAAACTGCGTGGCTGCAAGACCGCTTGGCAACGTCAGCTGCCGCATTGCTGCAGCTGTTCGGCATAGTCGCGGGCCATCTTTTCGGTCGCCCTGGCATAGCCCTGCACGCCGGCATCGCCACGGTTACCGCGGCCGTAGGCGGTCCAGCCGAGATAGTAGGCGAGATAGAGATTGTAGGTGTCGTTGCGGGCGACGCCGAGCGTGTCTGATGTCTTGGAATGATACCAGCCGACGAAATCGACGGCATCGGCAAACTTGGTCCGCCGCGCCGCCCAACTGCCGGTTTCGCTCTGATATTGCGACCAGGTGCCGTCGAGCGCCTGCGAGAAACCGGTGGCCGACGAGACATGTTTCCACGGAATGAAGCCGAGCAGTTTGGTACGCGGCGGCCTGGCATTGCTCTTGAAACCGGATTCCTTGCGCACCGTCGCCATCAGCACGGGGACAGGGACGCCGTATTTCTGCGAGGCGCGCTCGGCGGCCGACTGCCAGTTGTCGAACCAGCCGTCGTTCTGGTCGAAGACGGCGCAGACATCGTTGATATGGTTGGGCGGCGTCGCGCAGGCCGGCAAAGCCAGCAGCACGCCAACCGCTACAATTTTACTCAAACTCGAACTACGCATTGGAAAACGAATAGGCCGAAATCATAAAGGGAATCTTGCGGCGTTTCTTAACGGCTTGCCGGCCTGGCTGCGCTCAGTGGGCCTGTACCATTATTCCGACCTTTTGCGTCGCCTCTGTCTCCGTCAGAATTCAAAAATGCCGCCTTGGCTAAAATCACGTCCGCAAAGGGCGGATTTCTGACAGCGATGTCCGGATGCCGGCGCTCTGATGCCAGGCATGAATGAACCAAGACGCAAGCGCGGCGCGGAGCGAACCAGCAACCGGGGGCCCGCCGCCATCCCGCAACTTCCACTGCGGCGGGTGACCAATCCCTATCCGCCGATGGCGATGCTGTCGGCCGACCAGATCGAAGCCATCCATCAGGCGTCGATGTATATTCTGGAAAATTTCGGCATCGAGGTGATGTCTCAGCGGGCGCTGGCGCTGTTCGAGAAGGCGGGCGCAAAGGTCGACCATGCAACGGCGAACGTCCGCATCGACCGTGGCCTTGTCGCCGAGGCGCTGAAGACCACGCAGTCCAGCTATCGGCTGACGCCGCGCAACCCCGCCAACACCATTCATCTCGGCGGCAACACGATCAATTTCACCCTCGTCGCCGGGCCGCCCAATGTGCACGACATGGAGCGCGGCCGGCGCGCCGGAAACTTGCACGACTATGCCGATCTGACCCGGCTGGCGCAGCATTTCAACTGCATCCACATGCTCGGCAACCAGGTCTGCGCGCCGGTGGAACTGCCGGCCAACACCAGGCACATGGATACCTATTTCACCAATCTGACGCTGACCGATAAATCCTTCCATGTCTCGGCGATCGGACGAGGCCGGGCGCTGGACGGCATCGAGATGATGGCAATCGCGCGCGGGCTGACGCTGGATGAGATGCGCGATGATCCCGGCATCGCCACCATCATCTCGGTCAACTCGCCGCGCCGCTTCGACGAGATGATGGCCGAGGGGCTGATGACCATGGCCGAGTTCGGCCAGTCGGTGGCGGTGACGCCGTTCACGCTGATGGGCGCGATGAGCCCGGTGACGCTCGCCGGCGCCCTGGCGCAGCAGAATGCCGAGGCGCTGTTCGGCGTGGTGCTGACGCAACTGGTGCGCCCCGGCGCGCCAGTGATGTACGGCGCCTTCACCTCCAACGTCGACATGAAGTCGGGCGCGCCGGCCTTCGGCACGCCGGAGAACACCAAGGCCAACATCGCCTCGGGGCAATTGGCGCGGCGCTACAATCTGCCCTACCGCACGACACCGGGGTCGGCATCGAATGCGGCGGACGCGCAAGGCGCCTACGAGACGCTGATGGCGCTGTGGGGCGCTGTGCTCGGCCACGGCAACCTCGTCTATCATGCCGCCGGCTGGCAGGAGGGCGGGCTGACGGCATCGTTCGAAAAGCTCATCATTGATGTCGAGATGATCCAGCACATGATGGAATTCCTGCGCCCGATCGTCGTCGACGAGGCGGAGCTTGCGGTCGAGGCGCTGGGCGCGGTGCCGACCGGCGGCCATTTCTTCGGCGAACCGCACACGCTGGAACGCTATGCCATCGCCTTCTACCAGCCGATGCTGTCCAACTGGCAGAATTACGAGGCCTGGCAGGAGGCCGGCGGCCTCGACACGACGGCGCGCGCGACGCGGCTGTGGAAGAAGGCGCTGGAAGATTATGTCGAGCCGGTAATGGATATCGCCGTGCGCGAGGCGCTGGAGGCGTATGTGGCCAGGCGCAAGGAAGCGATCGGGCAGGGCGAGCCGTGACTTTTTCAGCGTCGGCGCGCGGCGCTGCCTTTCTGATTCACCTTATCTCCTCAACTCATTGATAACAGAGCAAAACTCATGAAATCGCATGCAAAGGTCGTGGTCATTGGCGGTGGCGTCGTCGGGTGCTCCGTGCTGTTCCATCTGGCCCGCCATGGCTGGACCGATGTCGTGCTGCTGGAGCGCGACGAGCTGACCTCGGGCTCGACCTGGCATGCGGCCGGCGGCATGCACACGATCAATGGCGACCCCAACGTCGCCAAGCTGCAGAAATACACGATCTCGCTCTACAAGGAGATCGAGGAGCTGTCGGGGCAGGCGACCGGCGTGCATCTGACCGGCGGCGTGCTGCTGGCGGCGACCGAGGCGCGGCTCGACTGGCTGCGCGGCGTCGTTGCCAAAGGGCGTTACCTCGGCATCGATCTCGAGGAAATATCGGCCAACGAAGCGGCTGAACTGATGCCGCTGATTGATCCCAAGCAGTTCGTCGGCGCCGTTCGCAACAAGGAAGACGGCCATCTCGATCCCTCCGGTGTGACGCATGCCTATGCCAAGGCCGCGCGCAAGCTTGGCGCCGAGGTCGAGCGCTTCACCAAGGTGGAAGACATTGTGCGCCGGCCCGACGGGATGTGGCGGGTCATCACCAACAAGGGCGAGGTCGTGGCCGAGCATGTCGTCAATGCCGGCGGCCTGTGGGCGCGCGAGGTCGGCCGCATGGTCGGGCTGGAACTGCCGGTGCTGGCCATGGAGCACATGTACCTGATCACCGAGGATATGCCGGAAGTCGCGGCGTGGAACGCCAAGACCGGCACCGAGATCATCCACGCCGTCGATTTCGACGGTGAGCTCTATCTGCGCCAGGAGCGCGGCGGCATGCTGATGGGCACCTATGAGAAGGCCAACAAGGTGTGGTCCGAGTTCCAGACGCCTTGGGATTTCGGCCATGAACTGCTGGAGCCGGACATCGACCGCATCGCGCCGTCGCTCGAGGTCGGCTTCCGGCATTTCCCGGCCTTCGAGAGGACCGGCATCAAGCAGATCATCAACGGGCCCTTCACCTTTGCACCGGACGGCAATCCGCTGGTTGGGCCGGTGCGCGGGCTACCGGGTTTCTGGGTCGCCTGCGGGGTCATGGCGGGCTTCAGCCAGGGTGGGGGCGTTGGGTTGGCGCTGTCCAACTGGATGATCGAGGGCGATCCCGGCGCCGACATCTGGGCCATGGATGTGGCGCGCTACGGCGACTGGGCGACGATAGCCTACACCAATGCAAAGGTGCGCGAGAATTATTCGCGCCGCTTCTCGATCCGCTTCCCCAATGAGGAGCTGCCTGCGGGGCGGCAGCTGAAGACGACGCCGATCTACGATCTGCTGTCGGCCAAGGGCGCGCAATGGGGCGTGTCCTATGGGCTGGAAGTGCCGCTCTGGTTTGCGCCCGAGGGCGTCAGGGACGAATTCTCATGGCGGCGGTCCAGCGATTTTTCCCATGTCGCCAATGAGGTCGCGACGGTTCGTGAGAGCGTTGGCCTGGCGGAGATTTCGAACTTCGCCAAATACAAGGTGACGGGAGAAGGGGCGGCCGCTTGGCTCGACCGGATCTTTGCCTGCAAGTTGCCCAAGCCAAGCCGCATGACGTTGGCGCCGATGCTGAAGGACGACGGCAAGCTCATCGGCGATTTCACGCTGGCCAATATCGGTACCCCCAATTCCAACGGGACCGAGTGGTTCATCGCCGGCTCCGGTATCGCCGAGCAGTATCATATGCGCTGGTTCGAGGCGCATTTACCTGCGGATAGCTCAGTGCGCATGGAGGCGCTGGGGCAGAAACTGACCGGTCTGGCGATCGCCGGACCCAAGGCGAGGGAGGTGCTGGCGAAGGTCAGCCGCGCGGATATCTCCAATGCAGCGTTCCCCTTCATGGCGGTCGCAAAAATGGACATCGGCGCGGCGCCATGCCTGGTCGGCCGCGTCAGCTACACCGGCGATCTCGGCTACGAGATCTGGGTGGCGCCGGAATATCAGCGCGCTGCCTTCCAGGCGTTGATGGCGGCAGGCGCGGAATTCGGCCTCGGCCTGTTCGGCTCGCGCGCGCTCAATGCGCTGCGGCTGGAGAAAAACTACGGCTCATGGGCGCGCGAATACCGGCCGATCTACGGGCCGCTGGAGGCCGGGCTCGACCGTTTCGTCGCCTATGGCAAGGATGCCGATTTCATCGGCAAAACCGGCGCTCTTGCCGAGCGCAAGCAGGGCGGCAAGCTCAGGCTGCGCACATTTATCCTCGATGCCGACGATGCCGATGTCATCGGCGACGAGCCGATCTGGTACGATGGCGCGGTGCGCGGCTGGGTGACGTCGGGCGGCTATGCGCATCACTCGAAGAAATCCGTCGCCATCGGCTATGTGCCGAAGGAGATCGCAGACAAGAGCGACGGCTTCGAAATCGAACTTTTGGGCAAGCGCCACGCGGCGCGCGTTCAGGCAGCGCCGCTCTTTGACGCGAACTTCGAGCGAATGCGCGCCTGAAGCGCTTCGGCTTCGCCGAGGCGCTTCAGAGTCTTGTTTTGTGCAAGTCGTTATCCCAAAACCGCTGCGCACTTTTGGGCGACATGCATCAGGCGCGTCAGGTGCTGCGGCGGTTGTCGAGCGCGAAGGCGCCGGCGCCGGCAAACACCAGATAGAGGAAGATGAAGCAGAAGGAGATTGCCGCGTCGCCGCTGTTGTTGACCGGGAAGAAGTCGCGCGGGTAGTGCGCCATGAAATAGGCGATGGCCATCTCGCCGGCCAGCAGGAACGCGACCGGGCGGGTCAACAGACCGAGCGCCAGCAAGATGCCACCGGCGAATTCCAGGATGCCTGCCGTCGCCGTCAGGCCGCTAAGAGCGTGAGGCTCGGCGCTGACCGGAAAATTGAACAGTTTCTGCGAGCCATGCTCGAGGAACTGCAGGGCCGTCATGATGCGCAGGACGCCGAGTGCCTGCGGCTGAAATCTGGCGAGACCGTCAAAAAGCTTCATCTAAACTCCATTTTTCCAACCATGTGGCCCGGCCATAAATCATCACCCGGCGCTGGACCATTCACTTCCCATGGCCTGTCATCAACAATCGGTGATTGCAATTATTTCCAGTCTGACTTCGAAATTTGCTCTCGTTATGGTTGCATACATCTCGTTGAGGTTGTATATCTGCGTGTAGACACTCCAAACCATTCGGGTTCCTTCGCCATGAAAAAAGTCGCCATCAGCCTGTTCGCAATCCTCGCAAGCACCAGTTTCGCCATGGCCGCTGATGCTGGCTGCGATGCCTTCAAATGGCCGGTGACACGCGAGCAGGAACTGTTTCCGGCAGCGCCCGCCGCGCAGTCCGGTGCCTCTCTTGCTTTCGGCGAAGCCGCGGATATGGCGCTGGAGCCGGTCGATGCGGTCAGCTTCACGGTCTCACCGCAACGCGCGCCGGCAGCCGGCACGTTCGGCGCGACGGCAAACGTGGCCGTGCCAACGGAAGGAGAGCTCCAGATCAGCCTGTCCGATGAGGCCTGGGTCGACGTCATTCAGGATGGCCAGGCCGTGAAATCAGCCGGTTTCAGCGGCGTGAAGACCTGCCCCGGCATCCGCAAGAGCGTGCGCTTCAAGCTGACGCCTGGCGCAGCCACGATCCAGCTCAGCGGCGCCAGGAAAGAGAACCTCAAGGTTGCGGTGCTGGCGCCAGAGTGACCGCGCCCCGACGCGCCTCTCATCGGGGCGGCGCGATGAGAGCAGTTCCGTGCAGGCGAGTACCGGAGGGGATCAGCGGCCCGGCGCGATCAGCGCGAAATAAGCGCCTTGCGGATCGGTGAACTGGGCAATCCATTGGCCGGTCGGCACCGGCATCGGACCCATGACAATTTTGCCGCCATTGTCGGTGACGCGTTTGGCGGCTGCGTCGATGGCGTCGACATTGAAGTAGAACAGCCAGACCGGCACCGGCAGCTGTTGCGGCTTGTTCATGATGCCGCCGCCAGATTCAGGGCCGGCCGAGAAGGTCTGATAGATGCCCATCTCGCCGACGTCCATGCTACCGGCATCGGTCCAGCCGAACTGGCTTGAATAGAAATCGAAGGCCTTCTGGCGGTCGGCCGCATAAAGCTCGTGCCAGCCGACATGGCCCGGCGTCGTTGCCGGAAGGACGGGCTGGTCGGGACCATTGGGCTGCAGGAACATGAAGGCGGCGCCTTGCGGGTCGGCGACGACGGAGAAACGGCCGACGCCGGGAATGTCGTCGGGTTCGCGGTGAACAGCCCCGCCGGCGGCTTTCAGTGCCTCGGTCGAGGCATCGGTATCGCTGGTGTGGATATAGCCGAACCAGGCCGGCTTCAGACCCGTCCTGGCTGCTTCCTCGGGCAGGGTCATCAGCCCGCCGACGCCACGCTCGGCGGAGTTCACCACGATATAGCGCGGCATGCCGGGCGCCTTGTCGAAGGGCTCGGCCCGCCAGCCGACCACGGTGGTGTAAAATGCTTGCGCCGCATCGAGGTCGCTGGTCATCAACTCGTACCAGAAGAAGGGCATTGGGGATTTCGGCATTTTCGGTCTCCTCACCTTCATGCATAGATCGTCGTCCGATCCATCAAAGGACGTTTTCAGCGACGCAAATCCGACAGCGAAGCGGAGAAAATTCAACGGCTGCGTTGACACATCGTTCCGCACTTCGGCCCACCGGCGGCTTGCACATGCGGCGGTTTTCGACTTTCCTTGGGCAAACGAGGGGTAGTCGTTTCATGCGCCTTATGTCGCTCACGCCTGAGCTTGTGTCACTGTGTCATCGCGAAGAGGTCGATCCCGGACCCGACTGCAGTTGGACGCAGCTGAACGATGAGGATTACCGGACCTTAGCCTTGCGGCTGTCTGAAGAAGCAGACGAGGGGCCTTTGTGGGTGTTCGCCTATGGCTCGCTGATCTGGAAGCCGGCTTTCGAATCCGTCGAACGCCAGCGCGTCACCGCTTTCGGCTGGCACCGCTCCTTCTGCCTCGACATGGTGCGCTGGCGCGGCAGCGTCGCGCAGCCGGGGCTGATGATGGCGCTCGAACGCGGTGGCCGATGCGACGGCGTCATCTACCGCCTGCCCGACGGCGACAAGCCGCAGCAGATCGAAAGACTGCTGCGGCGCGAGATCGACGACCATGAGAGTGTCAGCTCGGTCCGGTGGGTTCCCGTGCGCACGGAGCAGGGCCGGATACGGGCGCTCGGCTTCTGGGTCGGGGTGACCGGCAGGGGAACGTCGCTCGGGCAGCCGCTGGACACGGTGGCGGGGGTGCTTGCCAGAGCCTGCGGCCATGTCGGCTCGGGCGCGGAATATCTCTACAACACCGTCAGCCACCTCGAGGAATTCGGCATCCGCGACCGCAATCTGTGGCGGCTGCAGCAACTGGTTGCCGACGAGATCAGGTCGATCCATGGCGGCCGCTCAGATGCCAGCCTACAGCTGGCACCTTCGTAGCGAACAGCCACCAATCTTGGCCTGTGCCGGAGCGTATGCGGTTTCAAGGCGTTTCGCTCCCCGGGTGATCAGATCCAAGAAGGAGTGGCTTCACGAGCAATGACCTCAACCGTGCATTCGAGACTGAGCAGCAGAAAATGCGTACAGTCTTCTGTCGGGCCAAGTGTCGATCGCAACCAGTGCGAGTTCTCCACTCGCAGGATCGGCCACCTGTAGGAGGCTTGCCTGCCAGAGTCCAATCAATGGGATCGAGGTGTCCGCACGGATTTTGGTCAGTCCCAGCATGTCGTCATGGGCAGCCAGGGCTACTACCCCTTGAAAATCGATCTTGAGAGTTCGTTCCGATGTCCCGAAGTCGCCTTCGACGGTCAGCTCAAAGTTATTGTCGGATTTTAGACGCCACACCTGACAGGCAGCCAGAGGTAAATCTCCCACGGGCTCCCACCGGTGAGCCGTCTCCCTATCATCGGTCATCGCCTTCTCCGTTGAATGAAAGCCGCGCATCGTGCTCAAGCGCCCTATCATTTCGCGCTGGCCTGGAACAGCTTGCCGCGACTTGGAGCTTGTCGCGCTCCCCTCTTTGAGGACGCAACCGTCACTCATAACATGAGCAACTAAATCATATTATCAGCTAATCTTTTCAGCGGCTTGGGTCGAAAATTGACCAATTGATAAAAAAATAAAACGTGCTAGCCTTCCCCAAAACGAAAACAGGGGAACTGACGATGCCAGAAGGCCAGTTCAAGGACGGCATTGCCGGCGGCCGGCTTGCCGCCGACCAGTACGCCGAGAATTTTTCCGATCTGCATCCGCCGCTCGATCACCACGAAGCGCTGGTCGAATCCGATCGCTGCTATTTCTGCTACGACGCGCCGTGCATGAATGCATGCCCGACCTCGATCGACATTCCGCTGTTCATCCGCCAGATATCGACCGGCAACCCGATCGGTTCGGCCAAGACGATTTTCGACCAGAACATACTGGGTGGCATGTGCGCCCGCGTCTGCCCGACCGAGACGCTTTGCGAAGAGGTCTGCGTGCGCGAGGTGGCGGAAGGCAAGCCGGTGCAGATCGGCCGCCTGCAACGCTACGCCACCGATGTCGCCATGGCCGAGCACAAGCAGTTTTATCCGCGCGCTGAATCGACCGGCAAGTCGGTCGCCGTCGTGGGCGCCGGACCGGCCGGTCTTGCCGCGGCCCACCGGCTCGCCCGCCAGGGCCATGACGTCACCATTCTGGAAGCCCGCCCGAAGGCCGGCGGCCTCAACGAATACGGCATCGCCGCCTACAAGAGCATCGACAATTTCGCCCAGGCCGAGGTCGACTATGTCACGGGGATCGGCGGCATCGATATCCAGAACGGCAGGGCGCTCGGCCGCGACTACCAGCTGTCGGACCTGATCCGGAATTACGATGCGGTGTTTCTTGGCATGGGACTTGGCGGCGTCAACGCGCTGCGCGCAGATGGCGAGGAGGCCGATGGCGTCGTGAATGCGGTCGAGTTCATCGCCGAGCTACGCCAGGCCAGCGATCTCGCGAGCCTGCCGGTCGGCCGGCGCGTCGTCGTCATCGGCGGCGGCATGACGGCGATCGACGCCGCGGTGCAGTCGAAGCTGCTCGGCGCCGAGGAGGTGACGATCTGTTACCGGCGCGGCCAGGAGCATATGAACGCCTCCGAGTTCGAGCAGGATCTGGCCGCCGCCAACGGCGTCACCATCCGCCACTGGCTGCAGCCGAAGCGGGTCATTGCCGAAGGCGGCAAAGTGTCGGGCATCGAACTCGAATACACCGCCATGAACGGAGACAAGCTCGCCGGCACCGGCGAGACGCTAACGCTCCCCGCCGACCAGGTGTTCAAGGCGATCGGCCAGAGTTTTGTGCCGGCAGCCCTCAACGGAAGCGGTGCCTCGATCGACCTCGAAGCCGGCCGCATCAAGGTCGATGCGGAAGGGCGAACCTCGCTCGCCAATGTCTGGGCCGGCGGCGACTGCATTTTCGGCGGCGATGATTTGACGGTCTCGGCCGTCGCGCAGGGCCGCGACGCGGCTGAGAGCATCAACCGGGCTCTGGCTGGAGGAAGCTGGAATGCCTAACGTCGTCAAGTTCGTTGGAGTTTTAAGCACGAGCCTGTTGCTGTTTTCTGCCAACGCCTCGGCGGCTCATCGTGTGACCAGATATTTTGATCAACCGGACGTTCGCGCAGGGGAGGCGTTCTCTCCTATGCTTGGGTGCGGGAACGAGGAGCTCATCTCTGGAGGTTACGCGCTTGATATCCCGCCGGCCAACCCTACTGCGTTAGTTGTATCGGCAAGTTATCCGTTTAGCGACCATGTGTGGCAGGTGGTCGTCCGAAACGTTTCGAGTGAGCCTGTAGCAGTTCAGATGACTCTTGTTGTGATCTGTAGCTAGCGGAGAGAGTTATGACCGACATCCGCAACAATTTCGTCGGCATCAAATCGCCCAATCCGTTCTGGTTGGCCTCGGTAAAGCCGACCCGCTTGATCAACCGGGCACTGCGATGATCGCGCCGATCCTCGCTGCCGTCATCGGCACCGCGGCAATGCCGGCGGCTTCACCGGACTATTGGCTCTATACGCAATGGTGTGACCAGAAGGGTGAAGAGCGGATGTCCGTCGAGGCATCCGGTGTCGGCTTCAGCGAGCACACGATCTGCCAATGGACATCCGGGCCGCCAAGCGGCGATCATGTTGAGACAAGGATTTCATGCGCCAGCGTCTATCTCAACGGGGACGAGACCGTGCGCATGGACGAAAGAATGGTCGGGTTGGAGGCGCGCAAGGGCGATCCGGACCAGATCACGGTAACGGTCGAAGGCGAACCGCCATCGGTTTTTCTTCGATGCGAGGAATGATCGCAGGCAACGCTTTGAGGTGGCGGTAAGCCCGCCACGGCCAGAGGAGAAAGACCCATGGCAGACATTCGAAACAATTTCGTCGGCATCAAATCGCCCAATCCGTTCTGGCTGGCTTCGGCGCCGCCGACCGACAAGGCCTACAACGTCATCCGCGCCTTCAAGGCGGGCTGGGGCGGCGTCGTGTGGAAGACGCTGGGCGAAGAAGGTCCGCCGGTGGTCAACGTCAACGGCCCGCGTTATGGCGCGATCTGGGGGGCGGACCGGCGCCTGCTCGGCCTCAACAATATCGAGCTGATCACCGACCGCGATTTGCAGGTCAATCTGCGCGAGATCAAGCAGGTCAAGAAGGACTGGCCCGACCGCGCCATCGTCGTCTCGCTGATGGTGCCATGCGTCGAGGAAAGCTGGAAGGCGATCCTGCCGGTGGTCGAGGAGACCGAAGCCGACGGCATCGAACTCAATTTCGGCTGCCCGCACGGCATGTCGGAACGCGGCATGGGCGCGGCTGTCGGCCAGGTGCCTGAATACATCGAAATGGTAGTGCGCTGGTGCAAGGCCAACACCCGCATGCCTGTCATCACCAAGCTGACGCCGAATATCACCGATGTGCGCAAGCCGGCGCGCGCCGCACTCTCCGGCGGAACCGACGCGGTGTCGCTGATCAACACCATCAACTCGATCACCGGCGTCGACCTCGACAGTTTCGCGCCGCAGCCGACCATCGACGGCAAGGGCTCGCATGGCGGCTATTGCGGCCCGGCGGTGAGGCCGATCGCCATGAACATGGTGGCCGAGATCGCCCGCGATCCGGAAACGCGCGGCCTGCCGATCTCCGGCATTGGCGGCATCACCACCTGGCGCGATGCGGCTGAATTCATGGCGCTCGGCGCCGGCAATGTGCAGGTGTGCACGGCGGCGATGACTTACGGCTTCAAGATCGTGCAGGAGATGATCGCCGGTCTCGAAAACTGGATGGACGAGAAAGGCCACGCCTCGCTCAACGACATTGTCGGCCGCGCCACGCCCAACGTCACCGACTGGCAGTATCTCAACCTCAATTACATCGCCAAGGCGCATATCGACCAGGACGCCTGCATCAAATGCGGCCGCTGCCACATCGCCTGCGAGGACACTTCGCACCAGGCAATCACCAACATGGTCGACGGCGTCAGGCATTTCGAGGTGATCGAGGCCGAATGCGTCGGCTGCAATCTGTGCGTCAATGTCTGCCCGGTCGAGAACTGCATCACCATGGAGCCGCTGGCCGCCGGCGTCATGGACCAGCGCACCGGCAAGCCGGTGTCGCCGGTCTATGCCAACTGGACGACGCACCCGAACAACCCGATGGCCAAGGTGGCCGCAGAGTAGGGAACGGGTCGAAGAAAAAAGCGGCGCTTTCGAGCGCCGTTTTTCATTTTACTATTGCAGATAAAATCTATCTAGGATAAAAGATATCCATGAATAGGAGCGCAACATCGTGAAACTGGGCGAGGGTGTAGAAGCGGCCATCCATTGCGCGGCCACACTGGCCAGCGTGGAGGGCAACAGCACGATACCGGGTGCTGCTTTGGCAGAGTCCTTCGGCCTGTCGCCGAGCTATCTGCTGAAACATCTGAACCAGCTGACTGCTGCGCGCATCCTGGAATCGGTGCCGGGACCGGCGGGCGGCTACCGGCTGGCGCGTCCGGCCGAGCGCATCACGCTGCTCGATATCGTGCTTGCGGTCGAGGGTCGCGAGCCGGCCTTCCGCTGCGGCGAGATCCGCCAGCGCGGCCCGGTCAAGATCGATGCTTCGGCCTATGTGAAGCCGTGCGGCATCAATGCCGCGATGCTGAAAGCCGAGCGTGCCTATCGTGCCGCTCTCGCGGAAACCCGGTTGTCCGACATCGTGGCTGACTACAAGGCCGAAGGCGATCCGCGATCGTTTGCCGCCAGCTGTGCCTTTGTGGCGCGCCATCAGCGGCCGCAGAAACCCGCTTCGACCAAACAGATTTAATCCCCCGCAAACAGATGTGAAAGGAAAGACGATGAAACAGAGACTGCAATTCTTCGCCAAGGCGCCTGAGATCATGAAAGCCGTGTCGGCGCTCAACAAGGCGGTCGACGAATGCGGGCTTGAAGTGAGCCTGCTGCATTTGATCAAGCTCCGCGCCTCGCAGATCAATGGCTGCTCCTACTGCGTCGAGATGCATAGCCGCGAGGCGAGGCGCGATGGCGAAACCGAGACACGGCTCTATCTGGTTTCGGCCTGGAAGGAATCGCCGCTGTTTTCCGAGCGCGAACGCGCGGCCCTTGCCTGGACCGAGGCAACGACCCTGATCGCCAACAATGGCGTTTCCGACGAACTCTATGCCCGCACGCTAGAGCACTTCTCGGAAGAGGAACTGGTCAAGCTGTCGGTCGCGATCGGCATGATCAACACCTGGAACCGGCTCTGCATCCCGTTCCACGCCATTCACCCGATGCCGGCTGCCAAAGCAGCCTGACCGTCCGGTTAGTCATGGAGCGCCGTGGAAAGGGCGGCGCTCCACCTGTTTCATGCTTAAGTACGGGGAAGATTTCATGCCTGTCGATTTGCCTTCGACCTTTTTGTTTCTCGGCCGCCTGTTGCTCGGCGGCGCCTTCGTTTTCGCCGGCCTGCGCAATGTTCAGAACGAGGCGTTCCTGACCGGGCTGATGGCCGCGCGCGGCGTGCCGCAGGCGAGATTGGCGTTGTGGGCCGGCATCGTCCTGCAAACCGTTGCCGGGGCGCTGGTGATGGCCGGCCTGTGGACCGCGATCGCCAGTGCTGTGCTGGTGCTGTTTCTCATTGTCGCGACGCCGATGTTCCACAATTTCTGGGACCATCAGGGCCCGGACCGGGCCTCGCGCATCAACGGCTTCGTCGGCAACGTCGCCCTGGCCGGAGGCTTTCTCACGCTGATCGCACAGTCGCTGTAAGGTCACGCCGCGAAGCGCAAACCGCCATCGCAGGTCAGCACCTGGCCGGTCATGAAGCCGTTGGAGACGAGAAAGGCGATTGCGCCGGCGACGTCTTCGGCGCGGCCGATCCTGCCCACCGGGGTTTTGCCGGCATATTCGCTGAACACCGCCTGCCGCTGGTCTTCGGCCAGAAAATCCCACCATGGCGTGTCGATGACGCCGGGCGCCACGACGTTGACGCGCAGAGGCTTCAGTTCGACCGCCAGGATCGGCACCACCGTCAACAGCATGCCGTTGACGGCGGCGATGCCGGCCACGCCGGGCACCGACAATTGTGCCGACACCGCCGAGATGAAAGTGACCGATCCCGATCTGTTGAGCGTCGGCAAGGCTGCCTGCAAACAGGACAGCTGCGGCCGGACTTTCTCGTCGACGCCGCCGGCGATGTCTGAGAGGTCGAGGGTTTCGAACGGCCCAAGTCCCTTGCCGCCGCTGGCAGCCAGCACGAGGTGATCGAACGGTCCGAGTTCCCCAAAGAACTGGCGGACTTCGTCCGGCTTCGAAGCATCGAAGGCAGCTTTCTCGGCGGCGCCGCCGAGGCTCTTCCAAGCGCTGGTGAGCTTGTCCTGGTTTCGTCCGGTGATGGTCACCTTCATGCCCGGGCCAAGCAGTTTTCGCGCCGTCGCCAGGCCGATGCCGGATGAGCCGCCGATGACGACCGTGTGTTCGATCTTGCCGGTCATGAATGCTGTTCCTTCGATTGTGGGGAAGCCTGGCCGACGAAGTCGAGGCTCAGGGTTCGCAATTGCTGTCTGGCCTTGGCGTCATAGGCTTGTGCTTCGGCGCGGGATTCCTTTTGGCCATCGAAATAGAGGCCACTGCGGCCCTCCAGGGCGGGCGATGTCGCGAGGTTGAGAATGGCGTCGGCGCCGGTCTCGACCGAGCTCCATGGGGTTACGCCAGCCTGCTTGACCATGGTGGTGTTCATGTAGCTCGCCGGATGCAGAGCGTTGACGGTGACGCCGCTGCCTTTCAACTCTCCGGCCAGGTCGATGGTGAACAGGATCTGCGCCAGCTTGCTCTGGGAATAGGCGCGCACGCCGTCATAGGAACGTGTCAGCATGACATCGCCGAAATCGATCGCCTGCTGGCCGGCCGAAGCGACGTTGATGATGCGCGCCGGCGAACTCGCCTTGAGCAGCGGCAGCAGTTCCGAGGTCAGCAGGAAACCGGCGAGATAGTTGACCGCAAAGCGCAGTTCGAAGCTGTCGGCGCTGAGCTGTCGCTTGGCGCCGGCCGTGCCGATGCCGGCATTGTTGATGAGGATGTCGAGCCGGTCGGTTTTTTGCGCGTACGGCCTCGGCAAGGCGGCGGACCTCGGCTAGCGAGGCGAGGTCGGCGGCGAGGAACTCGGCTTTGCCGCCGGCGGATTCGATTTCTGCGACGGTTGCCTTGCCGCGAGCCGCGTCACGGCCATGCACCAGCACGCGCGCGCCACCGGCGCCCAGCCTTTGCGCGACGACACGGCCGACGCCGTCGGTCGAACCGGTGATGAGGATTGTCTTGTCTTTCAGATCCATATTCAGAGCCTCCATCTCTCTGGATGGAAGATGGGGCGCCTGACCCAGCCCAAACAGTTCAAACTTTATCCTGGTATCAATACTGCTATAATAGCTCTCATGGATGCCCCCACGCACTCCGCTGAAGACAGCCGCCGGCGCGAGCTTGGCGCCTTCCTGCGCTCGCGCCGCGAAAGATTGACGCCGTCCGCCACCGGCATCGCGACCGGCCTGCGGAGACGCACGCCAGGCTTGCGTCGCGAGGAAGTGGCGATGATCGCCGGCGTCGGCACCACCTGGTACACATGGCTAGAGCAGGGGCGCGAGGTCAGGCCCTCGGTGGAGGTGCTAGCGGCGCTCAGCGAAGCGCTGCGCCTCGACGCCGTTGAAAGGCGGCATCTGTTCATCCTGGCAGGCCGCCAGCAACCGGAGAACCGCGTGGCTGCGCCGGAAAAGGTCGATGGCCCGCTGATGCATATGCTGGACAGCCTGGTGCTGCAGCCGGCCTATGTCGTCGGGCGGCGCTGGGACGTGCTGGCCTGGAATCCGGCGGCGGTAGCGGTGTTCGGTGATTATGGCCTGCTAGAGGGCGACGCCCGCAACATCGTCCACATGGTGTTCACCAATCCGCATCACCGGCGCCTGCTGGTTGACTGGGAGCAATTGGCGCGCACCGTGCTGGCCTCGTTCCGGGCGGAAAGCGCCCGCTATGTGGGCGATGCGGATTTCGAGCGGCTGATCGTGCTTATGACGCGCTCAAGTCCGGAGTTTCGCGACTGGTGGCCGCAACGCGACGTGGCACGCCGATTGTCGGGGGTGAAACATGTCCGACATCCGAGAGCCGGCGCCATGACGTTCGAGCATATGAGCCTGTCGATCGACGACGGCTCGGACATGAAGCTGATCGTCTACACGCCGCTGGCCGAACAGAATTCGATCGAGAAGCTGCAGAATTTGCTTGAGGCGATGCCGGCGGAGCGCCGCAGCGCCTGACGCCCAAGGTCAGCCCTTCGGCTTCAGCCCATCAATGAACAACTGCTCCAGAAACCGCGCCGCATCCTCGAAGCGGCCGTCGCCGCCGCGATCGGCGCCGAGCACGGCACGGACCTGGACATCGAAATCGGCATAGTGCTGCGTCGTCGCCCAGATCGAAAAGATCAGGTGCCAGGGATCGGTGCGGGCGATTTTTCCCGCGCGCATCCAGCCCTTGATGACGTTGGCCTTCTCGTCGACCAGCGTTTTCAGCTCACCCGCCAGCAGCGGCATGATGCGCGGCGCGCCTTGCAGGATCTCGTTGGCGAACAGCCGGCTCTCCCTGGGAAAATCACGCGCCATTTCGAGCTTGCGCCGGATGTAGCTCCTGAGCTCGGTCAGGGGGTCGCCGATGTCGTCGAGTTCACGTAGCGGCGCCAGCCACGTCGCCAGCAGCCGCTCCATCAGCGTTTCGTGGATGTCTTCCTTGCGGCGGAAATAGTAGAGCAGGTTCGGCTTCGACATCCCGGCGGCCTCGGCGATCTGGTCGATGGTCGAACCGCGAAAGCCGTTGGCGGAGAAGACTTCGAGGGCTGCCTCCAGGATCAGTTCGCGCTTTTCCTGCTGGATGCGGGTGCGGCGAGGGGCTGAGCCTTCCATGGCGCCGCTCACCCCTGCAAGCCTTGGCCGCAGGGTTCATCTGGACCAATTCTCTGGACCAGTTTTTCTCTTACCCGTGGAGCGCACTTCGCAGGCCGCATTTCCGCTAGTAATCCCTTGACCGCCGACAGGGCGGTGCTAACGTTTGTCCAATCGGTCAAAAATTTGCGTAGCATGAAAACGCAGCAAAGACCAAGCTTTGGAAAGACCAAGCGTTAGCCGCACCGAAACAGGTTACAAGGGGAAGTCTTGGTCATGCCCAACCGGCTGAAAGTCACGCCGAACGATCTCAGCGCATTCTGGATGCCGTTCACGGCGAACCGGCAGTTCAAACAGGCGCCACGTATGTTCGTGTCCGCCAAGGACATGCACTACACCACCAGCGACGGCCGCAAGGTGCTCGACGGCACCGCCGGCCTCTGGTGCGTCAATGCCGGCCATTGCCGTCCCAAGATCACGGAAGCGATCCAGCATCAGGCGGCCGAACTCGACTATGCGCCGGCCTTCCAGATGGGACACCCGATCGTGTTCGAACTGGCAAACCGCCTGGTCGATCTCGCGCCCAAGGGCATGGACCATGTCTTCTTCACCAATTCCGGTTCGGAATCGGTCGAAACGGCGCTGAAGATGGCGATCGCCTATCACCGTGTGAAGGGCGAGGGCGCGCGCACCCGCCTGATCGGTCGCGAACGTGGCTATCACGGCGTCAATTTCGGCGGCATCTCGGTCGGCGGCATCGTCACCAACCGCAAGATGTTCGGCACGCTGCTCGGCGGCGTCGACCACATGCCGCACACGCATCTGCCGGAGAAGAACGCCTTCTCCAAGGGCGTGCCGGAATACGGCGCGGAACTCGCCAACGAGCTGGAGCGCATCGTTGCCCTGCATGACGCCTCGACCATCGCCGCCGTCATCGTCGAACCGGTCGCCGGCTCCACCGGCGTCATCCTGCCGCCGAAGGGCTATCTGCAGAAGCTGCGCGAAATCTGCACCAAGCACGGCATCCTCTTGATCTTCGACGAGGTCATCACCGGTTTCGGCCGTCTCGGCGCGCCGTTTGCCGCCGACTATTTCGGCGTCACGCCCGACATCATGACCACCGCCAAGGGCGTCTCGAACGGCGTCATCCCGATGGGCGCGGTGTTCGTGAAGAAGGAAATCCACGACGCCTTCATGACCGGCCCCGAGCACATGATCGAGTTCTTCCACGGCTACACCTATTCGGGCAATCCGATTGCGTGCGCCGCGGCACTCGGCACGCTCGACACCTACAAGGAAGAGGGCCTGCTGACCCGCGGCGAGGAACTGGCGCCTTACTGGGAGGATGCATTGCATTCGCTGAAGGACGAGCCGCATGTCATCGACATCCGGAATATCGGCCTGATCGGCGCGATCGAACTGGCGCCGATCGCCGGCAGTCCGACCAAGCGGGCCTTCTCGGCCTTCGTCAAGGCGTTCGAGCGCGGCGCGCTGATCCGCACCACCGGCGACATCATCGCGCTGTCGCCACCACTGATCATCACCAAGGGCCAGATCAACGAATTGATCGACCATGTCAGAGAAGTGCTGAGGGCGATCGACTAATCTATCCAGCCAGTCGGGCGGCGGCGGGAACCGCCGCCCGGTTGGTTATATGAAATGAGAGGACTTTGAATGGCCGCCCCAGGCGAGAATCTGCGAATCAATTCAGACCGTTTGTGGGATTCCATCATGGAGATGGCGAAGATCGGCCCCGGTATTGCCGGCGGCAACAATCGCCAGACCGTGACCGACGAGGACGGCGAGGGACGGCATCTGTTCAAGCGCTGGTGCGAGGCGGCCGGGCTCGAAATGGGGCTCGACGAAATGGGCACCATGTTTGCCCGCCGGGAAGGCGCTGATCCCAGCCTGCCGCCGGTTTATGTCGGCAGCCACCTCGACACGCAGCCGACCGGCGGCAAATATGACGGCGTGCTCGGCGTGCTCGGCGGGCTGGAGATTATTCGCTCGCTTAACGATCTCGGCATCCAGACCAGGCATCCGATCGTCGTTACCAACTGGACCAATGAGGAAGGCTCGCGCTTTGCCCCGGCTATGATGGCGTCCGGCGTGTTCGCCGGTGTGCTCGATCAGGCGGACGTGTATCAGCACACTGATAAACAGGGCAGGAAATTTGGCGAGGAGCTGGAGCGCATCGGCTGGAAAGGCACCGAGAAAGTCGGTGATCGCAAGATCCACGCCTTCTTCGAACTGCATATTGAGCAGGGGCCGATCCTCGAGGACGAAGGCATCGACATTGGCGTCGTCACCCACGGCCAGGGCCTGAAATGGCTGCAGGTAACGCTGACCGGCAAGGAGGCGCATACCGGCTCGACCCCGATGCCCAAGCGCCGTAATGCCGGGCTCGGCATGGCTCGGGTCATCGAACTGGTGCACGAGATCGCCATGGACTACCAGCCCGACGCCGTCGGCGCGGTCGGCCACATGGAGGTGTTTCCGAACTCGCGCAACATCATCGCCGGGCGCACCGTCTTCACCATCGACATCCGCTCGCCCGAGAAGGAAGTGCTGGACGCGATGGATGGGCGCATACGCGAAGGCATCGACACAATCTGTGAGGCGCTCGACATCCAGTACAAGGTCGAGCAGGTCGGCGCTTTCGATCCGGTCACCTTCGATGCCGGCTGCGTCAAGGCGATCCGCGACGCCGCCGATCGGCTCGGCTATTCCCACCGCAACATCGTCTCCGGCGCCGGCCACGACGCCTGCTGGATCAACCGCGTTGCGCCGACCGCCATGGTGATGTGCCCCTGCGTTGACGGGTTGTCACACAACGAGGCTGAGGAAATCACCAAGGAATGGGCCGGCGCCGGCGCCGACGTGCTGTTCCATGCGGTGGTAGAGACAGCGGGGATCGTGGCGTGAACTAAGATCTGTATTCAAAACGACGCTCACAAGAAGCGCGAAGAGAACAAGGGAACACGACAATGACCAAAGTCATCCGAAACGGCACCATCGTCACCGCCGACCGCACCTGGAAGGCCGATGTGCTGATGCAGCACGGCAAGATCGTCGCCATTGGCTCGAACCTGCATGGCGACCATGAGTTCGACGCCAGCGGCTGTTACGTCATGCCGGGCGGCATCGATCCGCACACCCATCTCGAAATGCCGTTCATGGGCACCTATTCGGCCGACGATTTCGAGTCCGGGACGCGTGCGGCCCTTTCCGGTGGCACCACGATGGTGGTCGATTTCTGCCTGCCGGCGCCGCAGCAATCGCTGCTGGAAGCGTTGCAGATGTGGGACAACAAGACCTCGAAGGCTGCCTGCGACTACTCCTTCCACATGGCGATCACCTGGTGGGGCAAGCAGGTGTTCGACGAGATGGCCACCGTCGTCGACAGAGGCATTACCTCGTTCAAGCATTTCATGGCCTACAAGGGCGCGCTGATGGTGGACGACGACGAGATGTACGCGTCGTTCCAGCGCTGCGCCGATCTCGGCGCGCTGCCGTTGGTGCATGCCGAGAATGGCGACGTGGTTGCGGCGCTGTCGCAAAAGCTGCTCGCCGCCGGCAATAATGGCCCCGAGGGACACGCCTATTCGCGGCCGCCGGAAGTGGAAGGCGAGGCGACCAACCGCGCCATCATGATCGCCGACATGGCCGGCGTGCCGCTCTATGTCGTGCATGTGTCCTGCGAGCAGAGCCACGAAGCCATCCGCCGCGCCCGCCAGAAGGGCATGCGGGTTTTCGGCGAGCCGCTGATCCAGCATCTGACGCTGGATGAAAGCGAGTATTTCGATAAGGATTGGGACCATGCGGCGCGCCGCGTCATGAGCCCGCCCTTCCGCAACAAGCTGCACCAGGATTCGCTGTGGGCCGGCCTGCAGGCGGGATCGCTGCAGGTGGTGGCGACCGACCACTGCGCCTTCACCACCAAGCAGAAGCGCAATGGCGTCGGCGATTTCACCAAGATCCCGAACGGCACCGGCGGGCTTGAAGACCGCTTGCCCGTGCTGTGGACGACGGGCGTCAACACCGGGCGGCTGACGATGAACGAGTTCGTCGCGGTGACTTCGACCAACATCGCCAAGATCCTCAACATATATCCTAGGAAAGGCGCCATCGTCGAAGGCGCGGACGCCGACATCGTGGTGTGGGACCCCAGCGCCAAGAAGACCATCACCTCGAAGAAGCAGCAATCGGTGATCGACTACAACGTCTTCGAAGGTTTTGAGGTGACCGGCCTGCCGCGCTTCGTCTTTTCGCGCGGCGAATTGTCGGTCGAGGAAGCGGAGGTCAAGGCCAAGCCCGGCCATGGCGAATTCGTCGCCCGCGAGCCGAACGCGGCGGTCAACCGGGCTCTATCGACCTGGAAGGACATCACCGCGCCGCGCAAGGTCGAACGCACCGGCATTCCGGCGACAGGCGTTTGACGTTGCGGAGCCCGGGGGCGCTCATTTCACTGGTCGTGGCGATGGTGGTCGCTGGTCCGGCAACAGGGGCCGAGAGGCTGGCCGGCTCCTGGGGCAACGATGCCGGCTGTGTCTTTGCAAAGGCCGGTTTTCAGGGCCGGGACGATTATATCGTGCTGACCGCCGAAGGCATCGAGACCTATGGCAGCGGCTGCCGGTTCGCGCAGCAATTGACGTGGGCGCCGGGCACGCAATCGCTTGATGCGACCTGTTCCGCCGAAGGCGAGGCGGGGACGACGGCTGAAACCGTTGTGGTCACCAACAAGGGCGAGGGTGGGTTCTTCGTGACCATTCCCGGTCTTGAAGAAATGGGGCCGTTGCAACCGTGTTCGTGACGTTGGAGCTGGGGGAATGAGCGCGCGCGGTTTGGGGCCGTCTGTTGCGATGATAGTCGTTCTGGCTGCGGGTCAGGCCCTTGCGGCAGGCATCGACCTGACGAAACCCTATGGGGACAAATATGGCTGCATCAACCGCAACGGCCAGGAAGTCGCCGCCGATCGGATGCTGCTTTTGACCGACGAGGCATTGGTCACCGCCGCCAGCGCCTGCACCTTCACGGAGAAGCAAGCGCAGGCTGATGGGTCGCTGGTGGTGACGGCAACATGCGAGGCGGAAGGCGAAGAGGGACAGGAGCCGACCAAATTCACCATCAAGCGCAGCGCCAAGAACGCCAAGAAGCTGACGGTCGCCGACGAGGACGGCAATGTCATGGGCGAAGTGGCGCGGTGCAAATGACGGCAGTCCCGTCAGCGTCAGGCCACCAGCGCATCCAGTTCCGGCAACAGGACGACGCTTTCCTGTTCATTGGGATCGGTGCGGGCGATGACGGCCGAGGACGGGGCGTTGCTCAGATTGGCCGGCAGATGCGGTACGCCGGCCGGGATGTAGAAGAGGTCGCCGGCCTTGACGACGATGTGGTTCTCGAGCCTGTCGCCATACCATGTGTGGACCTCGCCCGAGAGCACATAGATCGCCGTCTCATGGCTTTCATGCAGATGCGCCTTGGCGCGGGCGCCAGGCGGCAGGGTGAGCAGATGCATGCAGATGCCGGACGAGCCGACCGTCTCGGCTGCAATGCCGGCAAAATAGGTCAATCCCTGCTTGCCTTCATAAGTGCTTTCAGGACGGATAAGGTGACAAGTGGGTTTGGGCGACATCGGCAAGGCTCCGGGCGTCGATTGGGTGGGATTGGACGAGTGGAAAGCAACATCAACGCGAATGCAACGGCATTTCATCCTGGGCGGCTGCGAGAGGCAGGCAGCAAGCGATGACGGGACAATCGCCAGCCGTCGTCTCGGCAAGCAGACTTGGCCTTACCTTTCAGACCAATGACGGTCCGGTAGAGGCGCTCTCCAATGTCGACCTGACCATCGGCAAGGGCGAGTTCGTCTCCTTCATCGGCCCATCGGGCTGCGGCAAGACCACCTTGCTGCGCGTCATCGCCGATCTGGAAAAACCGACATCGGGCACGATCTCGGTCAACGGCATGACGCCGGAACAGGCGCGCGAGAAACGCGCTTATGGCTACGTCTTCCAGGCGGCAGCCCTTTTCCCGTGGCGCACGATCGAGCGTAACGTGGCGCTGCCGCTGGAGATCATCGGCCTTTCGAGAGCGGAGCAGGCCGAGCGCATCAAGCGCACGATGGAGCTCGTCAACCTCTCCGGCTTCGAGAAGAAATACCCCTGGCAGCTTTCCGGCGGCATGCAGCAGCGCGCTTCGATCGCCCGCGCGCTCGCCTTCGACGCCGACCTGTTGCTGATGGACGAGCCCTTCGGCGCGCTGGACGAGATCGTGCGCGATCATCTCAATGAACAGCTTCTGGAATTGTGGGCGCGCACCAACAAGACGATCTGCTTCGTCACCCATTCCATCCCCGAGGCGGTGTATCTGTCGACGCGCATCGTCGTCATGTCGCCGCGCCCAGGTCGGGTTACCGACATCATCGAATCGACGCTGCCAAAGGAGCGGCCACTGGACATCCGCGAGACACCGGAGTTTTTGGCGATCGCGGCCCGCGTGCGCGATGGGTTGCGGGCAGGGCACAGCTATGATGATTGAGGGGGCGAACGACCGGCTGGCTCCTCTCCCCAACGGGGAGAGGGTGGCCGGAGCGAAGCGGAGGTCGGGTGAGGGGGCGGCGCCGACGGATCCGACCAAGAGAAATGTCGGGGCAACCGCTCGCGCCCGAAAGCTGCGGTTTGACGAGACCGAAGCTGAATACCGGCTTTGGGGGGAATTGAGAGGACGTCATCTCAACGGCTACAAATATGTGCGGCAAGTGCCGCTCGGACCTTTCATCGCGGACTTCGTCTGCCGCGAGCAGGGGCTGATTGTCGAACTTGATGGCAGCCAACACGCGGATTCACTGACCGATCCCGCCAGGACAGCCTGGCTGAACGGACAAGGTTATTCGGTTCTGCGCTTCTGGAATCACGAAGTTTTGGCTGAGCGCCGAGCGGTCCTGGATACGATCTTGGCTTGTCTCGACGGAAAGATTTCTACCCCCTCACCCGACCTCCGCTTCGCTCCGGCCACCCTCTCCCCGTTGGGGAGAGGAGGGCGCCCCGCTGGCGAGGCGCGATAGATGGACACCTTCCGCGAAAAACTCATCCCCGTGACCTCCATCCTCCTGGGCGTGGTGGTGCTCTGGTATGTCTTCGCCGTCATCCTCAACGCGCCGTTCCAGCGCGACCTCGACCGGCGCGCCGGGGAAACCCACGGCACCGTCGAATTCATCGGCAAGACGCTGTCGCAGCCCAAGCCGACGCTGCCGGCGCCGCATCAGGTGGCGGTGAACTTCTTCGAGAACACCTTCCTGCGGCCCATCACATCGAGCCGAAGCCTCGTCTACAATGCCTGGGTGACCCTGTCGTCGACGTTGCTCGGCTTTGCCTTCGGCACGGCGCTCGGCATGGTCATCGCGGTCGGCATCGTGCATGTGGCGACGCTCGACCGCAGCCTGATGCCGTGGATCATCGCCTCCCAGACGATTCCCATTCTGGCCGTGGCGCCGATGATCATCGTCGTGCTGGGGGCGATCGGCATCAGCGGTCTGATCCCAAAGGCGATGATCTCGACCTACCTGTCGTTCTTCCCGGTGACGGTGGGCATGGTGAAGGGCCTGCGCTCGCCCGAACTCATGCATCTCGACCTGATGCACACCTACAATGCCAGTGTCTCGCAGACCTTCTGGAAGCTGCGGGTGCCGGCCTCGGTGCCGTTCCTGTTCACCTCGATGAAGGTGGCGGTGGCGGCGAGCCTGGTCGGCGCCATTGTCGGCGAACTGCCGACCGGTGCTGTCGCCGGCATCGGCGCCAAGCTTTTGGCAGGTGCCTATTACAGCCAGTCCATCGACATCTGGTCCGCCCTTGTGGCGGGCTCGGTGGTGGCGGCCCTTCTGGTCATGGTGGTCGGCATAGCCGGGCGCCTCGTTGACCGCGCGATGGGCGGGAGGCCGGCATGAACTGGCTGAAGCCCTCCTGGCAAGCCGTGCTGGCCATTGCGCTGTGCCTCGTCGCCGTCGCGCTCGGCGCGATGTCGAAGCCGGAAGCGGCCGCCCTTGCAGACCCGACGGCAAGCTTCGACTACCCCTATTTCGGAATAAAGACCCCGATGATCGGCCTGGCCGTGCTGGCAGGGCTGATCTCGATGATCAGAATTTCGCCGCTGGCCGAGGCTGCGGTGCTGTTCATCGGCGCTCATCTCGTCGCCTGGATGCTGATCTCGGGCATTACAGGTTTCGAAGGCACGGCATTGGCGCCGTATTTCCTGCTGCTCGCCGCTGCCTGGCTGCTGGCCTGGCGCTGTGTGGCGGTGCTGTCGGGGCTTCGCCCGATGGCAAAAGGGGCGCGGATGGCGCTGCGCCTCATCATCCCGGCGATCTTCGGCGCCTGGATCCTGATCATATGGGAAGCGGTGACGCGTGGCGCCGGCATTCCCTTCATCCTTTTGCCGCCGCCGAGCGCCATCGGTGTGCGCATCGCCAGTTCCCTGCCGGTGCTCGGCGCCGATATCAGGCAGACCATCTTCAAGGCGGTGATCTTCGGTTATGTCATCGGCAGCGGCGCCGGCTTCCTGGTGGCCATCGCCGCGGACCGGGTGCCGTTCCTGCGCCGCGGTCTGCTGCCGATCGGCAATATGGTCTCGGCGCTGCCGATCATCGGTGTGGCGCCGATCATGGTGATGTGGTTCGGCTTCGACTGGCCGTCCAAGGCCGCGGTCGTCATCATCATGACCTTCTTCCCAATGCTGGTGAACACGGTTGCCGGTCTTGCCGCCTCCGGCCATATGGAGCGCGATTTGATGCGCACGTATGCGTCGGGCTACTGGCCAACACTCTTGAAGCTCAGACTGCCGGCGGCAGCGCCCTTCATCTTCAACGCGCTCAAGATCAACTCGACGCTGGCGCTGATCGGCGCCATCGTCGCCGAGTTCTTCGGCACGCCTGTGGTCGGCATGGGCTTTCGCATCTCGACCGAGGTCGGGCGGATGAACATCGATATGGTCTGGGCCGAAATCGCAGTTGCAGCACTGGCGGGTTCGGTCTTTTATGGCGTGGTCGCTCTCGTCGAGAGAGCCGTCACGTTTTGGCATCCCTCTGTCCGTGGTGGATAGGGCGGTGGGTTCGGGTGTTAACTTCAGAGGGTAAAAACATGAAAAGACTGATCATACCGATGCTGGCCGGCGCAATGTCGCTGGCCGCGTTCCAGGCAATGGCCGCCGACAAGGTGACGTTGCAGCTGAAATGGGTCACGCAGGCGCAGTTTGCCGGCTACTATGTCGCCAAGGCCAAGGGTTTTTATGAAGCCGAAGGCCTCGACGTCGACATCAAGCCGGGCGGTCCCGATATCGCACCCGAGCAGGTGATCGCCGGCGGTGGCGCCGACGTCATCGTCGACTGGATGGGCGGGGCACTCGCCGCGCGCGAAAAGGGCGTGCCGCTGGTCAACATCGCCCAGCCGTTCAAGAAGGCCGGCATGGAGCTGGTCTGTCCGAAGGACGGCCCGATCAAGACCGAAGCCGATTTCAAGGGTCACACGCTGGGCGTCTGGTTCTTCGGCAACGAATATCCATTCTACGCCTGGATGAACAAGCTCGGCCTGAAGACCGAAGGCGGCCCGGACGGCGTCACGGTTCTGAAGCAGAGCTTCGACGTGCAGCCGTTGATCCAGAAGCAGGCGGATTGCATTTCGGTCATGACCTACAACGAGTACTGGCAGCTGATCGATGCCGGCTACAAGCCGGACCAGCTGACCGTGTTCAACTACTCGGCGATGGGCAACGACCTGCTGGAGGACGGGCTCTACGCCTCGGAAGACAAGCTCAAGGATCCGGCTTTCGAAGACAAGATGGTGCGTTTCGTGCGCGCCTCGATGAAGGGCTGGAAATATGCTATCGACAACAATGACGAGGCCGCGGGCATTGTCATGGACGGCGGTGGCCAGGACGAAAACCACCAGAAGCGGATGATGAGCGAAGTCGCCAAGCTGATCGACAATGCCGACGGCAAGCTCGACCCGGCGACCTACGAGCGCACCGCCAAGGCGCTGCTCGACCAGAAGATCATCACCAAGGCGCCGACCGGCGCCTACACCACAGCCATCACCGACAAGGCGATCAAATAAGCCTGGCCAGGCAATTTCGACCTCGAGAGCGGCGCCTTTGACCAAATGTCAGAGGCGCCGTTCCTTTATGGTGTTCATGACGAAGCTGGTCTCAATCGAGGCGACGCATTTCAGCCGCGCGATCTTTTCCTTGATGAAGCGCTCGTACTGTTCGAGGCTGCCGGTCACCACCTTCAGCACATAGTCGCGCGCCCCGGTGACGAGGTGGCATTCCAGCACCTCTTCCCACCCGCGGATGGCGTCCTCGAACATGACGATCTCGTCCTCGTTCTGGCGGCTGAGCCGGACGGTGGCGATGGCGACCATGTTCCACCCGAAGGCGGCCGGGTCGACCAGCGTGGTATAGCCCCTGATGATGCCGGCCTCCTCCAGCCGGCGTACCCTCCTCAAACATGGCGACGGCGACAGGCCGATGCGCTCCGCCAGCTCATTGTTGGTGATGCGGGCGTCGGCCTGCAGCTCGCGCAGGATCTTGCGGTCGAAATCGTCGGCTATCTTCTGTTGCACTTTTGCTCTCGCTCGGCAATTTGTTGCCGGAATGCAGCCATGCGAGGCCGAAAATAGCAAGGACTGGTGGACCGGGATCGCATAAATTGCTGGACGAGACTCCTCCAGAACGCAGGAAAAGCCATGACCGCGCCGCGCCCGTCGAAAACCCACATCGGCAACCACAAGCTCCATCCGGAAACGTTGATGTTGAGCTATGGCTTCGATCCGCAACTGTCGGAAGGCGCCGTCAAGCCGCCGGTGTTCCTGACCTCGACCTTCGTGTTCAAATCGGCGGAGGAGGGACGCGACTTCTTCGACTACACATCCGGCCGCAAGGAGCCGCCGAGCGGCACGGCGTCCGGCCTGGTCTATTCGCGCTTCAATCATCCCAACTCGGAGATCGTCGAGGACCGGCTGGCGGTCTATGAGGGAACGGACGCCTGCATCCTGTTCTCGTCGGGCATGTCGGCGATCGCCACGACGCTGCTCGCCTATGCCCGGCCGGGCGATGTCATCCTGCATTCGCAGCCGCTTTACGGCGGCACCGAGACGCTTTTGACGCGCACGCTGTCCGGCTTCGGCATCGGCGCGGGGGGCTGCGCCGAGGGCGTCGACGACAAGGCGGTGCGGGCCGCTGCTGATGCAGCGGTGGCGAAGGGGCGTGTCTCGGTCATTCTCATCGAAACGCCGTCGAATCCGACCAACAGCCTGGTCGAGATCGCACTGATCCGGAAGATTGCCGACGAGATCGGCGCTAGCCAAGGCTCGACGCCGATCATCGTCTGCGACAACACGCTGCTCGGCCCGGTGTTCCAGCGGCCGATCGAACATGGCGCCGATGTCTCCGTCTATTCGCTGACCAAATATGTCGGCGGCCATTCCGACCTGATCGCCGGGGCGGCGATGGGCAGCAAGGCGGTGACCAAGCCGATCAAGGCGCTGCGCGGCGCCATCGGGACGCAACTCGACCCGCATTCCTGCTGGATGCTCGGCCGCTCGCTGGAGACGCTGTCCATCCGCATGGAGCGCGCCAACGACAATGCGCGGCTCGTGGCCGAATTCCTGCGCGATCACGCCAAGGTCGAGAAGGTGCATTACCTGCCGTTCCTGGGCGAGGATACGGCAGCGGGACGGGCCTACAAGGCGCAATGCAGCGGCGCCGGGTCGACATTTTCTTTCGATATCAAAGGCGGAGAGAAGGCGGCCTTCGCCTTTCTCAACGGGCTGCAAATATTCAAGCTGGCGGTGAGCCTTGGCGGCACGGAGTCACTCGCCAGCCACCCGGCGGCGATGACGCACTCCGGCATTCCCTTCGACGTGCGCCAGCGCATCGGCGTGCTGGAGACCACGGTCAGGCTGTCGATCGGCGTCGAGCATCCGGACGATCTTATCGCCGACCTGACGCAGGCGCTGGCAGCGGTCTGATAGCTCGCTTGTAGATATCAGGAAAGGGGCGATCGCCTTGGCAGCGTCGGCGGGACAGCACCCCCCTCTGTCCTGCCGGACATCTCCCCCTCAAGGGGGGAGATCAGCAGCTCTGACCATAGCGCCCTGTCTGCAACGCTGGAGATTGGCGAAGGGCGACGTGACATCCAATCTCCCCCCTTGAGGGGGAGATGTCCGGCAGGACAGAGGGGGGTGTGACGGAACTCGGCTTTCGCTGCCAACTTCTCAGCTCTTGTCGCGGATCTGCGTCATCGTCCGCGTCGGCGTGATCGCCTCGGGGTCGAGCCTGATTTCGACGATCGCCGGCTTGCCGCTCGCGCGGGCACGCTCGAAGGCAGGGGCAAAATCTGCCGTGTTCTCGACCGTCTCGCCGTGGCCGCCATAGGCGCGGGCAAGAGCGGCAAAGTCAGGGTTCTTCAGATCGGTGGCGACGACGCGGCCGGGATAGTCGCGCTCCTGGTGCATGCGGATGGTGCCGTAGATGCCGTTGTTGACGACGATTACGACGATCGGCAGGTCGTATTGCACGGCGGTAGCGAATTCCTGTCCGTTCATCAGGAAGCAGCCGTCGCCGGCAAAGGCGATCACGGTGCGGTCGGGATGGAGCGCCTTGGCGGCGACCGCGGCCGGCGTGCCATAACCCATCGAGCCCGAGGTCGGCGCGCCCTGCGTGGCGAATCGGCGGAAGCGGTGGAAGCGGTGCACCCAGGTGGCGTAATTGCCGGCGCCGTTGGTGAAAATGGCGTCGTCGGGCAGAACCTTTTCCAGATAGTTCATGATCGGCCCCATCTGGACCGGGCCGGGGCCGGTCTCAGGCGGCGTCGACCAGTCGAGGTAGGCAGCGTGTGCTTTCGCTGTCTCATCCGCCCAGGCTGGCGTGCCGGCCGGCTTGCGCTTGGCAAAAGCTTCGACGAAGGCCGAAGGCGAAGCGTTGATCGCCAGTGTCGGCCGGTAGACGCGGCCGAGTTCGCCGGCATCGGCGTGGACATGCACCAGCGCCTGGTCGGGATAGGGGCTCTTCAGCAGCGTATAGTCGGACGATGGCATCTCGCCCATGCGTCCGCCGATCAGCAGCACCAGGTCGGCCTGCTTGATGGCGGTGGCCAGCTTCGGGTTGATGCCGATGCCGACATCGCCGGCATAGTTCGGGTGCAGATGGTCGAACAGCATCTGGCGGCGGAAGGAGCAGCCGACCGGCAGCGACCAGGCCTCGGCAATGGCGCGCATGCGCGCCACCGCTTCCTCGTCCCAGCGTGTGCCGCCGAGGATGACGAAAGGGCGTTTGGCCTTGCCGAGCAGTTTCTCCAGCGCGTCGAGCTCGGCTCCGCCGGGGCGGGTTTCGACCGGCGTGTGCGGCAAGGCCGCAGGCGCGTCGACCAGGCTGGTCAGCATGTCCTCCGGAAGCGAGATGACCACGGGGCCGGGGCGGCCCGATGTCGCGACGGCGAAGGCGCGGGTGACGAGTTCGGGGATGCGCGCGGCATCGTCGATCTCCACCACCCATTTGGCGATGTCGCCGAAGAAGCGCTTGTAGTAGACCTCCTGGAAAGCCTCGCGCTCCTTGGCGTGGCTGGCGACCTGGCCGATGAACAGGATGACGGGTATCGAATCCTGCATGGCAATGTGAATGCCGGCCGATGCATTGGTGGCGCCGGGGCCGCGGGTGACGAAGCAGATGCCGGGCTTGCCCGTCAGCCGCCCCTGGCAGTCGGCCATCATGGCGGCGCCGCCTTCCTGTCGGCAGACAATGGTGCGGATGGGCGAGTCATGCAATGCGTCGAGCACCGCGAGATAGGATTCGCCGGGCACGCAGAAGATGCGGTCGGTGCCGTTCGCCTCGAGTGCGTCGACAATCAGTTGTCCACCGGTCTTCATCGTCCAGACTTCTCCAGTTCGGCAAGGATTTCTTGCGTGTGTTCGCCAAGGCGCGGCGAAGGGCGTTCATAGACCAGCGGTGTGCCGGACATCACCATCGGCGCGCGTACCGAGGGCAGACGATTGCCATGGCCATCGTCGAGGTCGAGGCGCATGCCGCGTGCGATCGTCTGCGGGTCGGCAAACATCTGGCCGATGTCGTTGATCGGGCTCGCCGGCACGCTTGCCGCTTCGAGCTTGGCCAGCAATGGGTCGCGATCCCAATTCTTCAGCGTCTCGATCAAGTGCTCGCGCAACTTCACCCGGTTGGCGACGCGGGCCGGATTGGTGGCGAAATCGGGATTCGCTGAGAGATGGTCGAGCCCGACGGCGGCGCAGAATTTGGCGAACTGGCCGTCATTGCCGACCGCCAGGATGATGTGGCCGTCCCTGACCGGGACAACCTCATAGGGCGCAATGTTCATATGCGCATTGCCCATCTGCACCGGCGCTTTGCCGGAGACGAGATAGTTGAGGTTCTGGTTGCCGAGTGCGGAAATCTGCGTGTCGAACAGGGCCATGTCGATATGCTGGCCTTCGCCGGTCTTTTCGGCATGGCGAAGCGCTGCCTGGATGGCGATCACCGAATAGAGGCCGGTGAAGATGTCGGAAATAGCGACCCCGGCCTTTTGCGGCTCGCGCCCGACCTCGCCGGTGATCGACATCATGCCGGCCATGGCCTGGATGATGAAATCATAGCCGGCGCGTGAGGCGTAAGGCCCGTCCTGGCCGAAGCCGGTGATCGAGCAGTAGACGAGCTTTGGATTGATCGCCTTCAGGCTCTTGTAATCGAGCCCGTATTTCTTCAGGCCGCCGAGCTTGAAATTCTCGATCAGAACGTCGGCCGTGGCAACCAGCCGGCGCACCGTCTCGGCCCCTTCGGGCGTCGAGAAATCGACCGCGATGGAGCGCTTGCCGCGATTGCAGGAGTGGTAATAGGCGGCCGACAGGTTCTCGCCATCATGGCTCATGACGAAGGGCGGACCCCATTTGCGGGTATCGTCGCCGCCGTCGGGGCTCTCGACCTTGATGACATCGGCGCCGAGATCGGCCAGCAATTGTCCTGCCCAGGGGCCGGCCAGGATGCGGGCGAGTTCGACGACGCGGACGCCTTTCAGCGGAGGTTCAGCCATAAATCACCAAAAACGGGTCGGAACCGCAGCCTCTATCAACCCGGGATGCCGCTGTCACGGGCCTTGCGGTAGGCCAGCGATGTCACTCTTTGAGCACGCTATCGGCCCAGGCAGCGAAATCGTCCATAACGGTGTCGCGGTTCACCTCGTTCAGGCTTTCGTGGCGGGTGTCGGCGTAAACCTTTGAAACCAGATTCGAAAAGCCCATCGCGCGCATCCGCTTGGTGAGATGATCGATGCCTTTGCCATAGTCGGAGGCCGGATCCTTCTCGCCGCCGACGATGCTGACGGGCAGGTCGCGCCTGATGCCGGCAAAGCCCGCATCCTTGCCGCCTTTCTGCGCCATCTCCACGACATCGCGCCACATCGAGATCGAGGCATCCCAGCCGCACAGCGGGTCGGCAATGTACTTGGCCACTTCAGCCTCGTCGCGCGACAGCCAGTCGAACGGCGTCTTGTGGTTGGGCACCGCCTTGCCCCAGGCCTGGAAGGTCAGTTTGGGCAAGACGCGTGAGGGAACATCGGAGCCGAGCCTGAAGCGCTCATAAGCGAGGATGGCGAGTGCAAGCTGACCAAGCAGGCCTTGTGAGAAATTGCCGTTCCAGATCGCCGCGGCGTGGACGCGCGGCGAGTGCGCCAGCAGGTAGTTGAGCGCCACCGACGCACCCATCGAATGGCCGAACAGGATGACCGGCAGGCCGGGCTGCTCCTTCGCAATCAAATCGTGGACTGCGTCGACATCGGAGATCACCTTGGCCGGGCCGCTTGTGCCGGCGAATCTGCCGAGCGGGGCATCGGGCGCCTTGGTCGCGCCATGGCCGCGATGGTCGTGGACGTAGACATGAAAGCCGCGGGTGCTGAGGTAATCGGCGAAGCGGGCATAGCGCGCGGCGTGTTCGGCCAGGCCGTGATTGACCTGGACTACCGCGCGTGGAGAGCCCCCCGCGTGCTTCACATAGAGATTGAGCGTGGCCCCGGTCGGTGAGGCCAGCGTCGTCTGCTTGTCAAATGCCATGTCTCGCTCCCTTGGCGACTGTTGGGCGACGGCGTGACCGACGTCAAGGGGAGGTCGAAATCAGCCGGCGTCACTATTGACAGTGTGCTGTCAATTTGGCTATATGACAGCATGCTGTCAAATTACATCGGGAACATGAGTATGAAAACCGTTTCGACCGTTTCGCGCCGCGCGTTTCTGCTGGCGAGCCTTTCATCCGCAATGCTCCTGCCCGGCATTGCTTCCAGCCAGACCAGGGAGACGACCATGAAGACCTCAACCATTGCCGGCCCGCAGGGCCAGCTTGCCGGCTACGACATCAAATCCGGCGGCGGCCTGCCGATCCTGTTCGCGCATGGCGATTGCAGCCGCGCCACACAGTGGAACCGGGTGATGCAGCTCACCGCAGGTGGCCGTGAGGCGGTCGCCTTCGATTTTCGCGGCCATGGCGCATCGGCGCCTGCAGCTGATGCCGACTACGGCTATGACGGCCGTGCCGACGATATTGGTGCGGTGGCCGATGCGTTCGGCCTGAAGCGGTTTGTCCTCGTTGCACATAGCGGCGGCAGTGGGGCCGCGCTCGCCTATGCCGCCGGCCATGCCGACCGTGTTGCCGGCATCCTGCTGGTCGATCCGGCGACCGATCCGCGCGCCCTGCCCAAAGAGATTCGCGACGGGTTCGTGCGCGATCTGGCGGGGCCAAACGGCGGCGATGTCCTGAGCGCTTATTACACCTCGATCGCCGGCTCCAACCCAGATGTCCGCAAACAGGTCATCGCCGATGCGGCGGTGGTCGATCCGGCGGCTCGGGCAGGCGTCGGCAAGGCGCTGGCGGAATGGAATCCCGAACCGACGCTCGACGCCTATCACGGGCCGATCTTCGTGCTGGCCACGGAGGCCAATGACAATGCGGCGGCCCTGTTTCGGCTGCGCAGCGGAATTGGCCACAGAACCGTCGCCGGTTCCGGCCATTGGGTGATGCTTGACAAGCCGGAGGCGGTGGCTGAAGCCGTCAACACTTTCGTTTCCACCATCGAGGCCGGCCAGAAATGACAAGCAGGACCGAAGCCGGAGATGTGCTCACCGAACTGGTGCTTGCCGTGTTCCGGCTGAATGGCGGGTTTCTCGACGCGGCCGACCGGCTGGCGGAGCCTGCCGGGTTGACGGCGGCGCGCTGGCAGGTTCTGGGCGCGGTGCTGAAGGAGCCGAAATCGGTGGCCGACATTGCCCGCCACATGGGGCTTGCCCGCCAGAGCGTGCAGCGCCTTGCCGACATTCTGGCCGCCGAAGGGCTCGCCGCCTATGCGGACAACCCGGCGCACCGCCGCGCCAAGCTCCTGGCGATGACCGATGCGGGCCGGGCCGCGATCAGGGATATCGGCACGCGCCAGCATGTCTGGGCCAACCGCATCAGCGAGGGCATCGAGCCTCGCGTGCTTGAGACCGCGCTTGATCTGCTGCGTATGTTGACGAAGCGGGTCGAGGAGGGCGGGGTCTGATCGACCGAGCGATTGTTTTTTGCGGCGGACGAAAGAAATCGTAATTCTGACATGTCACACGTTTCTAGCTTGCGCTATGAAACGCTAGGAGTGCTGGAATGCGGATATCGGCGATATGGGGTGCGGTGTTGGTGGCGCTGGCCGGTGTCGGCCTAGCGCGCGCCGATGTGAAGATGAGCGGCTCCTTCGTGGCCGATGCTGCCTGTCCAGCAACGCAGGCAATCAAGAGCGGCAAGAACCCCGGCAATATCGCGACAACGGCTGGACAGAGCTACGACCTCCTGGCCGGCAACAAGGATGCGCCGACGCATTACCTCATCCGCGTGCCGGGCGCCGATCCTGAGCGTCGCTGGGTCAAGATCAGCTGCGGTCATGTCACCGGCGGCAGCGCAGCCGCCCAGCCGGCCGCGCCCGCCGATCAGGGCAAGCCTGCGGCGCCGGCTTCAGGAAAACCCGAATATGTTTTCGCGCTGAGCTGGCAGCCGGCCTTCTGCGAAACCAAGTCGAGCAAGCCCGAATGCCAGGCGCAGACGGCGGGCGGCTTCGACGCGTCGCATTTCACATTGCATGGGCTCTGGCCGCAGCCGAACGGCAATTTCTATTGCCAGGTGCCGGCGAGCGACAAGGCCAATGACAATCCGGCCCATTGGGCAGACCTGCCGCCGGTCGATCTCGATGCCGCTACGCGCGCCGAGCTCGACCAGGTTATGCCGGGCACCGCCTCCAAGCTCGAACGGCATGAATGGATCAAGCACGGCACCTGCTACGGCAAGAGCCAGCAGGAGTATTTTGCCGAGGCGCTGAACCTGATGCGGGCGGTGAATGCCTCGCCGGTGCGCGAGCTCTTCACCAGGAATGTCGGCAAGCAGCTGACTTCGGACCAGATCCGCAGCGCCTTCGACAGCGCCTTCGGCGCCGGGTCGGGCGCGCGGGTGCGTGTCTCCTGCCTGGTCGATCCGTCGAGCGGCAGGCGGCTGATCGGCGAGCTGACGCTCGGCCTGACCGGCCCGATCGGCCCCGACAGTTCGCTGAGCACTCTCATGCTCGCCTCGGCGCCGACGACCAAGGCGGGCTGTCCGAAGGGCTCGGTCGATGCGGCCGGGTTCCAGTAGGATATCCGTCTGTCGCTTGGCAGTGACGCGGTGATATGGTCTGGATGTGTTTCATTCGGCGGGGGTGGCGATGAGTGGCATGACATCAGGCGCGCTGGCGCGGCTGGCTTTCTGGGCCAGGGGGATGACCGCCATTAAAGACGGCCGCATGGAATGGCCGGGCTTTTCCTATACCGATGCCGAGTGGGCGCGCATGCGCGTGCTTGCCGCGCCGATCGGGGCAAGCCGCTACCAGCTGTTCACTTGGGTCAATGCCGCGATCTTCATCGCCATTGCCGCGCTCGGCATCGTCTGTGTCTTCCTGCCGCTGGCGACACTTTTGTTTCCGGTGCCGGCCGACACCAGCGCGCTCAAATTCTCGGCTCTGCTGGCGGCGTGTGCCTTCCTCATAATCGGGCTCGGCTTGCCGATCTCCATGCGCCTGTCGAGCGCGTTGGCCATCTCTCGGGAGATGCGCGCCGGTCTTGTCGGCGAAGCCGGTGACGAAGCGCTGGCAGCAAAAGTGTCTTGGCAGATCAACCGCATCATGCTGGTCATGTGCGGCCTGCTGGTGCCCGGCATTCTGTTGTTCATCGCTTATGACATCGATGCCAGTCCGATCATCACCGTGCTGAAATGGCTGGCCATCGCGCTGATAGCCGTTTCAGTTGCGGTCGGCGCGTTGCAGCAGCGCAAGCGGAGCTGACAGCCTTATCCGCTGACGCCACGCGTGGGCAATGTCCACGCAGTTAGGTCTTCGGCATCGTCATGCGCTTCGCCGACGACGCGGTCACGCCCGGTGGACTTGGCCCTGTAGAGACGCTCGTCGGCAAGGGCGAAGAGATCGGCAAGCGAGCCTACGGTCTCATCGACAGTGGCGATGCCGGCGCTGACGCTGATGTCGAACCGGTTTACGCACGCTTTGACGGCCTGGCGGAGGTTTTCTCCGAGCAACCTGGCGACCGCATGCGGCTGCGAGCAAAGGATGGCGAACTCCTCGCCGCCGATCCTGAAAACCTGATCGTGCGCGCCGGCCGCCTGGGTCAGTACCTGGGCGATGGATCTCAGCACCCTGTCGCCCTCGGCATGGCCGAAGCGATCGTTGATCGACTTGAAATGGTCGACGTCGACGATCAGCAGGCTGAGCGGCTGGGCCGTGCGCAGGCTGACAGCAACCAGACGTTCGCCGTCGCTGTCAAAGCGTCCCCTGTGCAAGAGGCCGGTGAGGCCGTCGCGGCCGACATGTTCGACCAGGGCTTCGTAGCGCTCGCGATAGGTCAACGTGTCGAAGACGTCGGACAGCCCGCGGGGTGCCACGACCTGACGCGTTTCGAACCATCTGAGGTAGGCGACAAGCATGGCGCTGTAGGCAAAAGCGGCACCCATCTTGGCCAACCAGCCGCCGAAGAAGACCGCAATCGGTGCGCCTGCGACGAAATGCAGGGCGGTGAAAAATCCGGCCTGGTCGAAGGTGAGCACGCAGGCGACGCAAATCAGGATGCGGGAGAACGGCGCCTTGCGCAGATAACGCCCGAGCTTTTCGTAAAGCAGGATGATCAGGATGGCGTCGATGAAGAGCAGCGTCGTGCCCCACACCATCAGCCAGCCCAACTGGTCGATGAAACCGATATCGGGAAGCTTGCCGTCGGAAAGGGCTGAAATATCGTGCAGGCGCAGGATCAGGACCAGCCCGATCATCAAGGCGTTGCCGAGCAAAAGGCCATAGATCGGCTGGCGCACCGTGGCCGCATCTTCCTTCATGTAGAGCAGAAGCAGCATCACCAGCTTGCCGGAAAACAGCACCGCCGAGCCTGGCGAGACCATGCCGAAGGGCAGGGCGACATAGAAGACGCTGGCGAGATAGGTTTCGAGGAAATGCATGGCGCCCAGCGCGCAGACGAAGACGCCGAGGCCGATGCGATCCCTGAAGCGGAACAGCGTGACCATGACGCTGAAGTAGACGACCGCTTCGGCAAGGAGCAGGAAACTGTTCAGCACTACCTTCGGTCCGATCTCTACTTTCGATCGCGACAGGCCAGCGATCGATCCTGTTTTGACGCTGAAGGGTTAACCGGGGATTTCAACGCTCCCTACAACCGGCGGAAAACTTAACGTGCGGTGTACACCCGGCTTGAAATGGCAAAAGCGATTGCCGTTCGGCCCGGCATCGCCTACATAGCGGCCAACCTCCATTCAATCCGACATTTTCGGTCAATCATCAAGGAAAGCGCGCGTGGCACGCCAGTTCATCTATCACATGGCCGGCCTCAACAAGGCCTATGGCACCAAGAAGGTGCTTGAGAATGTCCATCTCTCCTTCTATCCCGACGCCAAGATCGGCATCCTCGGCCCCAACGGCTCGGGCAAGTCGACGATCCTCAAGATCATGGCCGGGCTCGACAAGGAGTGGAACGGCGAAGCGTGGCTCGCCGAAGGCGCCACCGTCGGCTATCTCGCGCAGGAGCCGGCGCTCGATGCCAACAAGACGGTGTTCGAGAACATCATGGAAGGCGTCGCCGCCAAGACCGCCATCATCGAGCGCTACAACGAATTGATGATGAACTACTCCGACGAGACGGCTGACGAGTCGGCCAAGCTCCAGGACGAGATGGACCGGCTCAATTTGTGGGATCTCGAACAGCAGGTCGAGATGGCGATGGAAGCGCTGGGCTGCCCGCCCAAGGATTCCGAGGTCACCAAGCTTTCGGGCGGTGAGCGCCGCCGCGTCGCGCTCTGCCAGCTGCTGCTGCGTCAGCCCGACCTCTTGCTGCTCGACGAACCGACCAACCATCTCGACGCCGAAACCACGGCGTGGCTCGAAAAGCATCTGCGCGCCTATCCGGGCGCCGTGATGATCATCACCCACGATCGCTACTTCCTCGACAATGTCACGGGATGGATCCTCGAGCTCGATCGCGGCCGCGGCATTCCCTATGAGGGCAACTACACCAAATACCTCGAAGCCAAGGCCAAGCGCCTCAAGCAGGAAGGTCGCGAGGACGACGCCCGCCAGCGCGCCATCGGCCGCGAGCGCGAGTGGATCCAGTCCAGCCCGAAAGCCCGCCAGACCAAGTCCAAGGCGCGTATCCAGGCGTTCCAGGAGCTGCTGGATGCAGCCGACAAGCGGCGTCCGAGCGATACGCAGATCGTCATTCCGCATGGCGAGCGGCTCGGCAATGTGGTGATCGAGGCGGAAGGCTTGTCGAAGGGCTTTGGCGACACGCTGTTGATCGAAGGCCTGGAATTCAAGCTGCCGCCAGGCGGCATCGTCGGCGTCATCGGCCCGAACGGCGCCGGCAAGACGACGCTGTTCCGCATGATCACCGGCCAGGAAACGCCGGATGCCGGCTCTGTCCGCATCGGCGAAACGGTGAAGCTCGGCTATGTCGATCAGAGCCGCGATGCGCTCGATCCGTCAAAGACCGTCTGGGAAGAAATCTCGGGCGGCGCCGAAGTGGTCAAGCTCGGCAAGTTCGAAGCCAACACCCGCGCCTATTGCGCATCGTTCAACTTCCGTGGCGGCGACCAGCAGCAGAAGGTCGGCAACCTCTCCGGCGGCCAGCGCAACCGCGTGCATCTGGCAAAAATGCTGAAGACCGGCGGCAATGTGCTGCTGCTCGACGAACCGACCAACGATCTCGACACCGAAACGCTGGCGGCGCTCGAAGACGCGCTGGAAAACTTTGGCGGCTGCGCCGTCATCATCTCGCACGATCGTATGTTCCTCGACCGGCTGGCCACCCACATCCTGGCCTTTGAAGGTGACAGTCATGTCGAATGGTTCGAGGGCAATTTCGAGGACTACGAGCAGGACAAGATCCGTCGTCTCGGCCCCGAAGCCGTCAACCCGCACAGGATGACCTACAAGAGGCTGACGCGGTAAGGGAGCAACCGGGGCGGCGAATTTCTCAACTGATACGAGGAAAGCTTGAATGACCGACTGGTCAGCCGCCCAATATCTGAAATTCGAGGATGAGCGCACACGGCCGGCGCGCGATCTTGTTGCGCAGGTGCCGGTGGATTTCCCGCGCCGGGTGGTCGACATCGGCTGCGGCCCGGGTAATTCGACCGAGCTGCTGGTCGAGCGCTGGCCGGATGCTGATATCAGCGGCTTCGACACCTCTCCCGACATGATCGAGAAGGCGAAGGCGCGCCTGCCCAGCGTCAATTTCGACCTCGCCGATGCCTCGACATGGCGACCGGCCGAGCCGGTCAACGTCATCTTCGCCAACGCGGTATTCCAGTGGCTGCCCACCCACCCGGTAGTGTTTCAGCGGCTGATGGGCTTTCTCGCCCCCGGTGGCGCGCTCGCCGTCCAGATGCCCGACAATCTGCTTGAGCCGTCGCATCAGGTGATGCGCGAGACGGCCGCCGAAATGCCGTTCGCCGCCAAGATGGCAGGTGCTGCGCGCGGACCGCTGCCGGCGGTGTCGTTCTATTATGATCTCTTGTCGCCGCTCTCCGACCGGGTGGATATCTGGCATACGGCCTACAATCATCCGCTGACCGACGCCGAGGCGATCGTCGAATGGGTGAAGTCGACGGGGCTGAAGCCTTTCCTCGATCCGCTGGACGCCGACGAGCGCAAGATCTTCCTCGACAGCTACACGGCTAAAATTGCCAAGGCCTATCCGAAGACCGCAAACGGCAAGGTGCTGCTGCGCTTCCCGCGCATTTTCATCGTCGCCAAGCGGGCCGGCTAGCACTCCCGATGACATCCGGCCACAGCCTATGGTTTAAGCCGGCGTAAACCGGTGGGGTGAGAAAAGTGTTGTGTCGCGCCCCCTGGTCGTTCACATGAGAACGACAACGCCTGCGCATGGACGGACTGGATATGCATCGCGTCATCATCAGCGGCATCGGCGTTGAAATCCCTGAAGCCAAGATCACCAATGAAGAACTGGTCGCCAGTTTCAACGCTTGGGTCGACACGGAGAATGCGCGCCGGCAAGGCCCGGATGAGACGCTGCTGCAGAAATCCGACAGCGCCTTCATCGTCCATGCCTCAGGCGTCCAGACCCGGCATGTCATCGAGCGCGAAGGCATTCTCGATCCGACCCGCATGGCGCCGCGCATTCCGGCGCGGCCCGATGATGCGCTGTCGCTGCAGGCCGAGTTTGGAGTGGCCGCGGCCCGGAAGGCGCTCGACCATGCCGGCCTGAAGCCGTCCGACATCGACCTGGTGATCTGCTCGGCCTCGCACCAGCAACGGCCCTATCCGGCGATCGCCATCGAAATGCAGGAGGCGCTGGGCACCAAGGGCGCCGGCTTCGACATGGGGCTTGGTTGTTCATCGGCCGCGGCCGCCTTGCACATTGCGGCCAATCTGGTCCGGGCGGGCGCGCACAAGCGCGTGCTGGTGGTCACGCCGGAGATCATCACCGGCCATCTCAATTTCCGCGACCGGCAGACGCATTTCATCTTCGGCGATGCATCGGTGGCGATGGTGGTCGAGGGGCTGGGCGAGGGCGAGAGGCGGCCGGGGCGTTTCGAGGTGCTGGACACGCGCACCTGGACGCAGATGTCGAACAATATCCGCACCAATCTGGGCTATCACACCCGCACCGCCCAGGACGATCCTTACATGATCAACCTCGAAGGCAATCTGATCAAACAGGTCGGCAACAAGGTGTTCAAGGAAGTCACCGTCGCCGGCCACAAATTCATTGTCGAATTCCTCGCCGAGCACGGGCTGACGCCGCAAGCCATCAGGCGATTCTGGCTGCATCAGGCCAATGCGCGAATGAACGCCATGATCCTGAAACTGGCCTTCGGCCACGAGGTCGACCATGACCGCGCGCCGATGGTGCTGGAGCGGCTCGGCAACACCGCCGGCGCTGGCGCCATCATCGCGCTGTCGGAAAACCACGCCGACATGAAGCCCGGCGATTTCGGCGTGCTGTGCGCCTTCGGCGCCGGCTATTCGATCGGTGGCGCGCTTTTGCGGATGCTGTAATCAGGCCGGCATGAACGGCACCAGCATCGGTACGCGGCGGGCATAGTCGTCATAGGCGTTGCCGAGTTCTCCGCGCAGAAAGCGTTCCTCCAGCCTTGCCTTCATGACGATGCCGATGGACGCTATCAGCCGGTTTGATCGAATCATCATCGCTTTCGACTGGACCCGAGCCCACGGCTACGGCTATTTGCGACGTCATCCTGCAGAAGGAACGAAGCCATGCTGGACCTCTTCCCGGAGTCTGAGGAGCCGGTCGACATCATCCCCGCCAGGAAGCTGTCCGCCAAAGTGGCCGCTTTGTACGTCGCACCGTCGAATCACTTCCAGACGCGCCCGGTGGAAGCATTGCAGCTCGGTTTCGAAGGCATCGACGGCGACTTCCACGCCGGCGCCACCCGTCGTTCGGGCGGTCGCGAACCCTGGTATCCGCGCGGCACCGAAATCCGCAACGAGCGGCAGATATCAATCGTAGCAGCGGATGAAATCGCCGTCATTGCCGAGCGGATGGGGCTGGCCGAGATCAAGCCGGAATGGATCGGCGCCAATCTGCTGATCGAAGGCGTGCCGCATCTCTCGATGCTGCCGTCAGGCACGCTGCTGTTCTTTAGAGGTGGCGTGACGATCAAGGTCGATGCGCAGAACGGGCCTTGCCGGCTTGCTGGACGTGCGATCGCCGAAAACGCCGGGATGGCCGATCGGGAGGCCGGCGCGCTGGCCTTCCCGAAGGCGGCGAAACGGCTGCGCGGCCTCGTTGCCTGGGTCGAGAAACCGGGTCGTATGACAACAGGGGAAGAGATCTCGGTGCGCGTGCCCGAGCAGTGGATTTATCGATCCTAGTACCGGGCTAGGGCACGGGCTGCGCCGCCGGGGCGACGCAGCCGGATTTCAAGACGCGCTCAGGCCGCCTTGCGGTTCTTCTTGGCGCCCTGCGCCTCGACGGAAACGTGGTCCCACTTTTCCCACAGCGCGATGCGGTTGGCGTATTCCTGCTTGATCATCGGCAGGCCGCCATCGCCGAAGAAGACGCGCAGCGGCGGCTCGGCCGCGTCGACGATTTCAAGCATCGCCGGTCCGGTGGCCTCGGGGTCGCCGGCGACCGAGTTGGCGCGGCGTTCCGCCATCTTGGCGCGGGCCGGCGCGTAAGCCTCGATCGCTTTGGAGACCTTGGCCGAGGCGCCGGACCAATCGGTGGAGAAGCCGCCCGGTTCGACAAGCGTCACATGGATGCCGAATTCGGCGACCTCGATGCTGAGCGACTGGCTGAAGGCTTCGAGCGCCCATTTCGAGGCATGGTAAAGGCCGAGCGACGCAAAGGCGTTGACGCCGCCGATCGACGAGATCTGGATGATGTGGCCGGAGCCCTGCGCCCGCATGATCGGCAAAGCCGCCTGGGTGACCCAGAGCGCGCCGAACACATTGGTTTCGATCTGGTCGCGGGCTTCCTGTTCGCTGACTTCCTCGATGGCGCCGAAATGGCCATAGCCGGCATTGTTGATGACGACGTCGAGCCGGCCAAAGCGCTTGTGCGCCTCGGCGATGGCCGCTTCGACAGCCTTCTTGTCGGTGACGTCGAGCTTGATCGCGGCGACATTATCGCCGTATTTCGCGACGAGATCGGCGAGCGTGCCGGCATCGCGCGCGGTTGCGGCGACACGGTCGCCGCGAGCGAGTGCGGCCTCGGCCCAGACTCGGCCAAAGCCTTTCGACGATCCGGTGATGAACCAAACCTTGCTTGTCATGACGTGGAATCCTTGCCCATGCGGGCCGTGAACTGGGAAGCGGAGGCTTCTCCGCTTCCGCGATATACGGTGCGTCGAGCGATTTTCCAGAGGCGAGGGGGAATCTTTTTGGTCACGTCATCGTGTGGAGCAGGACCTTCGCCGGTCAGGGATAGCGCACCGGGCTCGACCAGGCCGGGTCGTCATGCTTTTGCCAGTAGAGCGCCATCAAGCGCTTTGTGATCCCGCCTATCTTGCCGTCGGCGACAGCAGCGCCGTCGATCACTGTCACCGGCATGATGCCGCCGGCGGTGGAAGTGATGAAGACTTCGTCGGCAGCCTTCAGCGCGGCAACGCTGACGTCGACGGCCGTGGTGGGAAGCGCTGCCTCGGCGCAGAGGTCGAAGACGGTGCGCCTGGTGATGCCGGGCAGCACGCCGGCGGCTGGCGTCGACAGCCTGCCGTCCTTGACGCAGAACACGTTGAAGCCGGGGCCTTCGGCGACATTGCCGTTGAAGTCGAGAATCAATGCGGTTTCGGCCCCACGGTCATAAGCGTCGTAGAGGCCGCGCACGAGGTCGAGCCAGTGGTAGTTCTTGATCGCCGGATCGATCGAGACCGGCGGAATGCGCACCTTGTCGCTAATGGCGACATGCAGGCCGCGCCGCAACTGCTCGGCATTGGCGACCGAGCCGAAGGGAACTGCGAAGGCCATGAAGCGGTTGACCGCCTGGCGCGGATCGCGGCTGAAGGTCGGCGAGGCGCCGCGTGTGCACAGCATTTCGACATAGGCGGCGCGATGGCCCGACAGCGCCACGCAATTGTGCAGAATCTCGGCCACACCATCGCGGTCGGACGGGATCGTCATGCGCAGTTTTTGCAAGCCGGCGAAGAAGCGGTCGAGATGCAGGTCGAGTCGGAAGAAGCTCCCGTCCCAGACATGCACGGTGTCGTAGGTGGCGTCGGAATGCAGAAAGCCCCAATCCAGCACCGAGATCTTGGCTTGCGACATCGGCAGATACTGACCATCGAGAAAGGCGATGCCGTCGGGATAGGAATGCGGATCGATATGGCGATCCGACAAAGCCGGCAATGGCACAATGCTACCGGCTGCTGCGCTTCGGTTCATGGCGATTGGTCCCTTCGGCTTGATGCGGCAGATTCAAGCTAGTGGTCCCCTGCAGGCGGCATAGGGCCACCCAACCATCGCTGTTTGTCCTAGGTAGCACATTCGATATGCCCTATGGTCCGGCTTGAAAATATCCGGCCGGGAGGGGCAAAATGGGCAGATCTTTTCGGACCATCAGCTTTGCAATTTTCCTCGTCTTCGTCACTGGCCATGCCTTCGCGCAATGCGCTCGCGAGGGCGAGGCGCTGTGCCAGAACGGCCAGACCTATCGTTGCGAGAAGATGGGCAGCGAGCTGACGCCGATCTTTCAGAACGTGCCTTGCGTGGTCAACGCGGCGGGGCTCAACGGCGTCTGGACCGGCAGCGGTCATCAAAGTCCGGCCGGGGCTGCCGGCGCCGATTGGGCGATCGCAATGACAATCGGCGATGGCGCCGCGTCGATCGACTATCCGTCGCTCGGCTGCGGCGGATCGTTGACCCAGATTTCTCGCGACGACAGTTCGGCGGAATACCGGGAAAACATCAGCTACGGCCAGGACAAGTGCATCGACGGTGGCGGCATCACCGTCCGATTTTTCAAAGGGAACCTGTCCTGGACCTGGGTTGGCCAGGCCGACGGCCAGCCCTACAATGCGGTTGCCGTATTGAAGCGACGGTAGCTGAAGTTATTCCTCTTCGTCCTCTGCATCGAGCAGGCGCGTGGCGCGCCAACGGGTCAGCACCATGTTTGTTTGCTCGATGACGAAGAACCGCGCCGAGTCGCGGTCATAGCCCTCGGCCAGCAGCTTTTCATAGTCGGTATGGCCGTGCCTGATATGGGCGATCGTCGCCAGCCAGACCGCGATGCCCGGCGGCAGCGTCTTCATGTGCACGGCGCCGGCCTCGGTGCGGATTTTCTCCATATCGGCATAGGGCGCCAGGGGCAGCAGTGCGGTCAGCGCCTTGGCGATGGCGCGGCGGCGGCCGGTGGGCGCGCTCATTTTTCGTCACGCCCGGCAATGGTCGCCTCGGGAAAGGCGTCGGTCGAGGCGAAATAGGGCTTGATGTCGATCACCGGGGTGCCGTCGAGCACATCGATGGCGTCGATGGCGATGCGGCCGTGGTCGATGTCGACGGCGATCAGCCTGGCGATATGCAGCCCGACTGGGTTCGGCCGGGCAGGGGAGCGCAGCGAGAAAACGCCTTTCGGCTCAGCCGCATGGCGGGGTCTCTGGACAATCAGTGCCCGCGGCGCGTGATGCAGCCAGGACAGGATGACGATGTGGCTGGCCCGCTCCAGCGCAAGCAGGCCGTCGCGATAGGCAGGGTCGATGAGAACCGTGGCCGCCTGTCCGGTCTCGCGCGCCGCGCGCATGTTCTTTGGGCAGGTTTGCCTGGATGTCCATGGCGAGGCGATGCGGCCGATGAACACGATATGGCCATCCGCCGGCATGTCAGCCGGGTCAGCCTGCAGGAGCTTTTCGCCGTCGCGCTTCTCGAACATGGCTTTCGCCCTAGCACAAGTTTCCAGCCGATCGTCAGGGAAAAGCGGTTCTCTCAGGCGGGGACCATGTGTGCGCCATTTCCTTGTCAGGAAGCGACATAGGCCTTGCCATGTCGTCAAAGCTGACATAAACATATGTTTATATCTTTTTCAACGAGAGCGCGCCGATGCATGTTTCGCTCGATACGATGGTTGATACGTTGAAGGCTGCGGCCGAATCGAGCCGGCTCCGCATCCTGGCGCTGCTGTCGCGCGGCGATCTCACCGTGTCCGACCTCACCGAGATCCTCAGCCAGTCGCAACCGCGGGTGTCGCGGCATTTGAAGCTGCTGCTGGAGGCCGGGTTGATCGGCCGCTACCAGGAGGGCTCCTGGGCCTTCTTCCGGCTGTCGGATACGGATTCCGCGCGCGACTTCGTGCTGCGGCTGGTCTCCGGCATTCATGGCGCCGATCCGCAGGTCGAGCGCGATCTAGAGCGGCTGGCGTCGGTCAAGCGCAAACGGCAGGACCGCGCCGCCGAATATTTCTCCGAAAACGCCGCCAGCTGGGATCATATCCGCTCGCTGCATGTGCCGGACCGCGCGGTGGAAGCCGCACTCCTCAAGCTGGTCGGCAAGCGGCCGTTCCAGTCGATGCTCGATCTCGGCACCGGCACCGGGCGGCTGCTGGAAATCTTCTCACCGCTCTACCGGCGCGGCGTCGGCATCGATATGTCGCGCGAGATGCTGACGGTGGCGCGCGCCAATCTCGACAAGGCAGGCATTGCCAATGCGCAGGTCCGCCAGGGCGACATCTTCGCGCCGCCGGTCGAGCGCGACGCCTTCGACCTCGTCACCATCCATCAGGTGCTGCACTATCTGGACGATCCCGCCCGCGCCATCCGCGAGGCGGCAAGGCTGCTGCGCCCGGCGGGCAGGCTGGTGATCGTCGACTTCGCGCCGCATGCGCTGGAGTTTCTGCGCGACCAGCACGCGCATGTCAGGCTGGGCTTTTCCGACCGCCAGATCTCCGAATGGTTTGCCGAGGCCGGGCTCGATCTCGAGGATGCCCAGGAATTCGAGCCGCGCGGCGGCAACGAAGCCAGGCTGACCGTCAAGCTGTGGCTCGGCCGCGACCGCCGCATGCTGATGGCCGAGCCTTCAAATGACACCCAACCCACCAAAGCGTACCCTATGGGGGAAATCGCCTGATGAACCAGTTCCGCTTTTCCCGCCGTCCCGACATCGGCGACAAGGTGCGCGTTTCCTTCGAGTTCTTCCCGCCGAAGACCGACGAGATGGAAGCCAGGCTCTGGGACACCGTCACCAGGCTGGAGCCGCTGAAGCCGAGATTCGTCTCGGTGACCTATGGCGCCGGCGGCTCGACGCGTGAACGCACGGCGCGCACGATCAAGCGCATCCTGAACGAGACGACGCTGACGCCGGCGGCTCACATGACCTGCGTCGACGCCGCCCGCCATGAGGTCGACGCCGTCGTCCGCGAATTCGCCGATATGGGCGTGAAGCGCTTCGTCGCCTTGCGTGGCGATCCGGCGGCCGGCGTCGGCACCGCCTACCGGCCGCATCCCGATGGCTATGCCAATGGCGCCGAACTTGTCGGAGCGCTGAAGGACGCCGGCGATTTCGACATCTCGGTCTCGGCCTATCCCGAAAAGCATCCGGAAAGTCCGGACTTTGCCACCGACTTCGACATGCTGAAGCGCAAGGCCGACAATGGCGCGACGCGGGCGATCACCCAGTTCTTCTTCGACAACGATCTCTACGAGCGTTACGTCGAGAAGGCGCGCCGCGCCGGCATCTACATCCCGATCGTGCCCGGCATCCTGCCGGTGCACAATTTCACCCAGGTCGCCAATTTCTCGGCACGCTGCGGCGCGCTGGTGCCGGCATGGCTGGCCGAGCGGTTCGAAGGGCTGCACAACGATCCGCAGACGCATGCGCTCGTGGCGTCTGCCGTGGCGGCCGAGCAGGTGCTCGATCTCGTCGAGCGCGGCGTCAGCGACTTCCATTTCTACACCATGAACCGGGCCGACCTGGTGTTTGCCATCTGCCATATGATCGGCATCCGCTCCCACGAAACAGAGGCAGCTGGATCCGCCGCCGCCTGAGCTTCATCGTGGTATGAAATCTGAAATGCAAAAGGCCGGGCGAAACACCCGGCCTTTCGAATTTGTGGGCTATTGCTGCTGTTCCTCCGCTCCGGCGGTTACGGAAGAACACCTATGATAAGGGCGCCAATGAAGGCAAATGCAGCACAGATCATCAATGCGTTGATTGGCCTCGTAAGTCCCATGTCATAGTCTCCTCTTCAAGAGCTATGGGTGGAGTCTAGGGGCATTTGTGCCACAGGCAAGCGGAAAATATGCTGCAATGCGACGCGATTGTGGAATTTGCGACCTGCCACCTGGCGTTAGGCATTGAAACTCTTCGGCAAAACCCGCTGGTAGCCTGTGAATAAATTGTGACGTGGCTGTGACGAAAGCGAGGCATGGCAGCGCTACCAGACCTAAAGCGCGTCGTTGTTCCAAAACCGCTGCGCACTTTTGGTCGACAGGCATTAGCGCCGACCAAACAACCGCCCGTCGATCGTCACCAGGCCAAGCGCGATCAGTGCCATGCCGCAGAACTCGAACAGAGCGAGCCGCTCGCCGAGGAACAGGAGGCCGAGCAGGATGGCGCTGGCCGGGACGATGAGCGTGACCAGCGAGGCGTTGGTGGCGCCGGCCGAGGCGACGAGGTCGAAATAGAGGATGTAGGCGAAGGCGGTGGAGAGCAGCGCCAGCGCCAGCACCGCCGTCCAGACCGGCGGCGAGGCCGAGAACAGGCCGGCCGGGCCATAGGTGAGCAGCACCACCGGGATCATGATGATGGTCGACGCCGTCAATTGTCCGGTGGCGATGACCGGCGAGGGCACGCCCTTGAAGCGGCGGGCAATCATCAGCGCGACGGCGTAAGACAGCGAGGCGCCGATCAGCGCGAATTTCGCCCAGACCGGGCCGCCGAGCCCGGCCAGCAGGCCGGGGCCGATCATGACAGCGGTGCCGGCGATGCCGAGCGCGATGCCGGCAAGCTTGTTCCAGGAGAGCTTTTCGTCCGCTGTCAGCGCGTTGGCGAGAATCAGCGTCCAGAACGGCGTCGTCGCATTGAGCACCGAGGCGACGCCGGCGCCAAGCGCGGTCTGGCCGGCAAAGATCAGCGAGAACGGGACGACATTGTTGGCGAGCGCCAAAAGGAAAAACAGGCCGGCATGCGGGAAGGCGAGGCGGAAGGACGGACCGCGAATGCCGAGATAGAGCTGCAGTGCAATGGCCGCAATGGCAACGCGAAACAGAACCAGCACCAGCGGGTGCATTTCGGCAACGGCGATGCGGGCAAAGAAGAACGAGCCGCCCCAGATGGCGCCGAGCAGCAGAAGCTGTCCCCAGTCCCTCAGCGTCATCGGTCCGCGCTGCACGGCTGTCGTGGCTATTGCCATCGTGAACGTCCTTCCCCGCGGCATCAATGCCAGCCACTCAGGCAGAAGGCATATCGGGTCCGGCGACAAGAGCCACCCGAAACCTGATTGCTGGCAACAGTGCTGCCAGGAGGGTGCGCCGCTGGGTCAGTGCCCGCCAGACACAGAATTGTTTTCTTTGGCCGCTAGCTTGGATTAATTGTGCGCAGCCGAGAAGTCAGGGGATTCGTCCATGCAGCGATTCGAGAATGCCCGCGAGGCGGCGCTGGCGCTTCGGCCGGACGATCCGGTCTACTGCTTTCGCCCGCAGGTGCTGAAGGCGGATGCCAAACAGTTCATGGGCATGTTTCCCGGCAAGACCGCCTACGCAGTCAAGACCAATGGCGAGCAGATCGTGCTGAAGGCGCTGGTCGAAGCCGGCGTCACCGCCTTCGATGTGGCCTCGCCCGGCGAGTTCGCCGCCGTGCGCGCCGTCTCACCCGACGCCGAGATGCTCTACATGCATCCGGTCAAGGCGCAGTCGGACATCAAGCTTGCGCTGGAAAAATACGCCATCCGCGTCATTTCGCTCGACCATGAGGACGAGATCACCAAGCTGACGCGGGTGGTGCGGGCGCTTGACATCGATCCGGGCTCCATCAGCGTGTTCGTGCGCATCCAGACCAAGGGCTCGGCGGCCTATGAACTGTCAAAGAAATTCGGCGCCGGGCCGGCCTATGCTGTGGAACTCGCCGAGCGACTCAACCGCACCGGCTACAAGGTCGGCCTGTGCTTCCATGTCGGCAGCCAGATCGAGGATCCCGACACCTATGAGCGGGCGCTGGCCTCCGCCGATTGGGTGCGCAACCGGCTGACCTTCGACATTGCGGGGCTCGATGTCGGCGGCGGCTTTCCCGCCGAGTACGGCCATGACCCCAATCGCAAGCAGATCGAGATGCCGTCGCTCGGCCAGATCATGTCGCGGCTGTCGGGCGACCTGAGGGAATACCAGTTCGACCAGATCCCGTTGGTGGCCGAGCCCGGCCGGGTGATCGTGGCGCGCTGCCTGTCGCTGATCGTGCGGGTGCTGCTGCGCAAGGGCAAGCGGCTCTACATCAATGACGGCATCTGGGCGTCGCTGTCGGATTCTTGGACTGGCAAGATCACACTGCCGGCCCGCTTCATCCCCGATCCGGCGATCCGTTCGCGCAATGGCGAGGAGAAGAACATCGTGCCCTTCAAGGTCTGCGGCGCGACCTGCGATTCCGTCGACATCCTGTCGCGGCCGTTCTGGCTGCCGGAAACCGTCGACACCGGCGACTGGATCGAGATCGGCCATATCGGCGCCTATTCGCTGTCGCTGAGAACCCGCTTCAACGGTTTTTATCCCGACACATTTGTCGAGGTGACGACGCCGTTTGACGAAGGCGATGCGCCGCAGGGATTCGCCAGCCTGGAGACGATGGCGGACTAAGCGACCCCGCCACCGGCCTGGATATTCTCGCCGGTCAGCCAGCGGGCCTCGTCGCTGGCCAGGAAGACCGCGACATCGGCAACGTCGCGGGGCGCGCCGATCCTGCCAAATGGAGACATGCCGGCCGCCACGGCGCGATCGCGCTCGGGAAGCAGGTCCGTGTCGGTGAAGCCAGGCGACAGCGCATTCACCGTGATGCCGCGCGGTCCGAGTTCACGCGAGAGCACACGGACGAATTGTTCGACGGCGCCCTTGCTGCCGAGATAGAGCGCCGTTTGCGTGAAGAACATCTTGGTGCCGCCGGTGGAGACCGCGATGATGCGGCCGCCGTTTCGCACACGGCGCGCTGCTTCCTGAAGCACGAAGAACGTGCCCTTGGCATTGGTGCCGAAGACATGGTCGAAATCGGCTTCGGTTGCCTCGGTCAGAGGCTTGATGACGGCGACGCCGACATTGGCAACCACGATGTCGATCGCGCCGAACTCACTCTCAGCCTCGTCAAACAGGCGATGAATATCCGAGACGCTTGATATGTCGGCCTGGACGGCGATCGCCTTTCCTCCCTTGCCGGCGATGGCGGCCACGACCTCGTCAGCGGCTTCGTGGTTGCCGACATAGTTGACGACGACGGCAGCGCCCTTGGAGGCGAGGCCTTCGGCGATGGCTCGCCCAATGCCGCGCGAACTGCCGGTGACGAGTGCGGTTTTGCCTTGCAAGGACTTGGGCAGGATACGTTTCCTTCAATCATTCAGGCCCGTGCCGGTTTCATCCGACGGGTCCGCTAGTCGAGAAATAGGGCCATGCAACTGATCAGATAATGGCCTATTATCTGACTAGGTTGTTAATCTAGGGATACACAATGCGCGGTTCTGAATTCGCCGAGCTCAAGGCATTTGCCGCAATCGTGGAAGAGCGTAGTTTCGTCCGCGCCGCCGCCCGGCTGCGTGTTTCCCCGCCGGCGCTCAGCCAGTCGATCCGGCAACTGGAGGCTCGCATCGGCGTCAGGTTGCTGAATCGCACGACGCGTAGTGTTTCACCCACTGGTGCCGGCGAGACGCTGTTTGCGCGCCTTGCCGTTGCGTTCGAAGAGCTGGAGGGCGCCGTAGCGGACATTCATGCCGCGCGTGATCGACCGGCGGGTTCGCTACGAATAAACGTGCCGCGTGTTGCCGCGGTGCGGTTCATCGGCCCGATCCTTGGCGACTTCCAACGCGCCTATCCTGATATCGCGCTGACCGTCATCGTCGACGATACGCTGACCGACATTGTTCGAGGACGGTTCGATGCCGGAATCAGGCTTGGCGAGCGGCTGGAGAAGGCCATGGTGGCAGTGAAACTGAGCGGGGATTTGCAGATGGCGGCGGTGGCCGCTCCCGTCTATCTCGAAAATCGGGCCATACCGCGCCATCCGCAGGAGTTGCATCAGCACCAATGCATAAAATTCCAGTGGCCTGGTGGCGGCAACCTCTATCGATGGGAGTTCGCGCGCGGCAAACGGTCTCTGGAAATCGCCGTCGAGGGCAGCCTGACTGTCAACGACACCGAGCTGATGCTGAACGCGGCGCTGGGTGGAGCAGGCGTTGCCTACATGATCGACTATCAGGTCCAGTCGTGGATCGATGCGGGCAGGCTGATGAGATTTCTAGAGCCCTGGTCGCCCAGCTTTCCAGGCTTCTTCCTGTATCACCCGAGTTCGAGGCACGTCCCCCCGGCTTTGCGGGCATTTATCGACTTTGTCCGGGCAAGGAGTAGGGAATAAGGAACCCAGCTTGGGCAGATTCTACTCACAGTTTCCCCAAAAGCTCCGGCGTCGGCCAGCCGTCTACCGGCATGCCGAGCCGCATCTGTTCCTTGCGGATGGCTTCGCGGGTGTTGGTGCCCAGAATGCCGTCGACGGTGCCGACGTCATAGCCCCTGGCTTCGAGCTTGGTCTGCAATTCCTTCATCTGATCGCCATTGAGACCGGTTTCGGGATTGCGCGGGTCGAACTGCTTTGCCCCGGCCAGCCGGCTGGCGAAGTTGGCGGCGGTCAGCGCGTAGGTGAAGGACTGGTTCCATTCGAGATAGACGTCGAAATTGTCGTAGGCTAGGAAGGCCGGACCTTTGCGGCCCATCGGCAGCGCCAGGCCGGCCTTCAGGCCATTGTCGATCAGCGGCGTGCCATCGGGGTTGGTGACGCCCCAGGCGGCCCATTGCGACAGCGGCAGCTTGTTGGTGCGGCCGGTCTGCTCCCAGGGCATGTCCTCGGGCACGCGCACTTCCTCGATCCAGGGCTGGTCGCGTTTCCAGCCGCGCGACAGCACCTTGTTGGCCGTGGTCATGATTACGTCGGGTACGCTGCGCCTGAGGTCGACGATGCCGTCGCCGTCGCCGTCGACGCCGCGCGCCAGATAATCGGAAGGCAGGATCTGCGTCTGGCCGATCTCGCCGGCCCAGGCGCCGGTGACGTCGGCCGGAACGACACCGCGATCGATCAGCGTCAACAGCGGCACCAGTTGCGGCCGAAACAGCTGCGGCCGGCGGCAGTCATGCGACAGCGTCACCAAGGCGCTCAGCGTGTGGAAATCGCCCTGGACGGCGCCGAAATCGGTCTCCAGCCCCCAGAAGGCGGTGATGATCGGCGCCTGGACACCGAACTGCTGGTCGGCGCGCGCGAAGACTTCGGCGTATTTCTTCAGATTGGCCGCGCCCTGCTTCAGCCGGTAGGCCGAGATCATGCGGTTGGAGAACTGGATGAAGGTCTGGGCGAAGACGCCCTGGGCGCGATCGCGCGCCAGCACCTTGTCGTCGATGGTGGCGGCTTCCAGCGCGTCAAGGCCGACAGCGCCGACACCGGCCGCCCTGGCTTCCGCCGCCACGCCTTGCTTCCAGGTTTCGAAGTCGCCGCCGCATTCCTGCGCCCCCGCCGGCATCGCCGTAGCGCCGAGCAGCAGGCCCGCGAGCAGCCCGGAGCGCAATCGGCTCCTCGATCGTTTCCGGCGTGGATATCCCAGTGGTTGCAGGTAGGTGCGCATGGGACGTCGAAAAGCAGGCGGCAGAGCCGGTGTCAACGGGTGTTCTGCCGCAGCCACTTTTTCCAGGCTGCCTCAGTGCCGTTGAAGACGTTGATATCGGACTTGCCGGTCATGCCGGGAACGATACCGGTTCCGGTGTATTGCCAGAAGGTGAAAGGGTGGCTGCCGTACTTTTGGCGGGGGTGGCCGGCCACCGAGCGCAGCCAGTAGGGATAGCCGCGGAACGTCGAAAGGTCGTTATCGTCGAAGAAGTCGACCGAGGTGTAGATGATCGGCTTCTTGCCATAGTGCCGCTCGATCATCTCGAGAAAGGTGGTCATTTCGGCCCGCACCGTCGCCGAATCCGGGCGCAGCCGGCAGGTCGGCGATTGCGGGTTCCACTCCATGTCGAGCACCGGCGGCATGGCCGAGCGGTCGACGGGCACGTTCTGGATGAACCAGCGCGCCTGGGTGGCGGCAGGCGTGCAGAAATAGAAGAAATGGTAGGCCGCGCGCGGAATGCCATTGGCCTTGGTGCGCGACCAATGCTCGTTGAAATACTCGTCGAAACGGTCGCCGCCCTCGGTCGCCTTGATGAAGGCGAAGGAGATGCCGCTGGCCTTGGCCGTCGGCCAGTCGACCGAGGTCTGGTATTTGGAGACGTCGGTGCCGTGAACGGCATAGTTCCAAGGCGCGCCGCTATCCCATTCATGCGGCTTGGAGTCTTCGAAACGCGGTGCGCGCACGGCAACCGTCGGGCTGCTGGATGGCGACATCGAGGGCACGAGATCGCCGGCGGTCGAGCAGGCGGCCAGCAGCGTCAACGTGATGAGGGCCGCGAAACGGCGCATCGCATTTCCCGAGCCGGAATCAGCCGGTCGCTGTTGGGTTGTCGTTGCAGGTGCCCCTCAGGCGATCGCCCCACAGCATCGCCTGATACGCTATTTTCGTGCATGTCGTTGTTCCAAAACCGCTGCGCACTTTTGGGCGACATGCACCAGTGATCGCCGATCATGGTTGATAACAGGTTGACGGCGCTCGACAAGAACACCGATTTTGCGGAAGCAATGGCGGCAAATCGATGACATAAAATCGGGCCGCAAGCCACGGGCAGCGGAAAAGCAGGGACGGAAAGATGCGGATCGCCGTGAAGATCATCAAATGGCTGCTCGGCCTGGTCGTGTTGGCCATAGCCGCCCTGTTTGCCTGGCTCTACGTCGCGCCGCCCGACCTGATCCGCGTCGGTTCCGGCTATTCCGCCAAGATTGTCTGCTCGAATGTTTTTATCGCCGGCCGTGATCCCAATGAGGTGCTTGCCATCGACGTGCAGGCGCCCGGCCATCCGCTGCTCAGGCTGATGAAGGTGTCGGTCGACAAGAACAGGGGGACCGTCTCGGCCGGGCTGCTTGGCTTCCTCGGCAAGAGCGTTGCCGTTGCGCGCGCCGGCCTGGGTTGCGCCTCGGTTCCTGATGGCGACGTCGGCAAGGCACGGCGCACGTCAATCCCTGCCGAGGCGTCGGCGGCCACCAAGGGCGATCTGTGGCCCGGGGGAGATCGAGTCGACGCCTCGCAAAATCCCGAAATCAACAAGATCCTCGACGGTGCGGCGATGACCGGCATCGGCATGCGCGCCGTGGTGGTGGTCAAAAATGGCCGCATTGTTGCCGAGCGTTATGGCGACGGCTTTTCGGCGAAAACGCCGCTGCTCGGCTGGTCGATGACCAAGACAGTCAACGCCGCGCTCGTCGGCACGCTGGTCAAGGACGGCAAGATGGCGGTGACCAATCAGGGCCTGTTCGGCTCATGGAAGGCGGACGGCCGCGCCGCCATCAGCCTTGCCGATATGATGGCGATGTCGAGCGGACTCGAGTTCAACGAGGATTATGGCGACGTTGCCGATGTGACGCGCATGCTCTACCTCGAACCGGATATGGCGGGCTTCGCCGAGGCCAAGCTGCTGACCGGCGACGTCGGCAAGGTCTTTTCCTATTCGAGCGGCACGGCGGTGATGCTGTCGCGGCTGTGGCAGGATGCTATCGGCGACAAGGACAAGGCGCTGATGTGGCCAAGGACAGCGCTGTTCGGGCCGCTCGGCATGCAAAGCGCGGTGCTCGAAACCGACGAGGAGGGTACCTTTGTCGGCTCATCCTACCTCTATGCCACCGGGCATGACTGGGCGCGGTTCGGCCAATTCCTGCTGCAGGGCGGCATCTGGAACGGCAACCAGATCCTGCCGGCCGGTTTCGTCGACTGGATGCGCGAACCGGCACCGGCCTCGAAAGTCTACGGCAAGGGGCAACTTTGGATCGAAGCCCCGGGGGACGAAGGAAATCCCGGCGCCGGCGTCGCCGCCGGCCTGCCCAACGATACCTACTGGATGGAGGGCCATGACGGCCAGACGGTCGCCATCATCCCGTCGGAGCAACTGGTGGTGGTGCGGCTGGGGTTGACGCCCGCCAAGCTCGGTTACCGGCCGCAGGTGATGGTCGGCGCGCTGATGAAGGCACTGCGCTAGCTCTCTTTACCCTCCCTTTGATGGGGAGGGTCGGCGCGTAGCGTCGGGGCGGGGTGCCTGGCACTTCACCCCCACCCGCGCCTTCGGCGCGACCTCCCCCATCGAGGGGGAGGGAAGAGTGCGCGATCTTGACGACCGCCAGCCAGGCATAGCCGCGATAAAGCGCGCGGAAACAGAAGCTTGCGCCGGTTCGCCGAGATTCCGATTCCAAGACTTCGCGCAATGATTCACGTGGCGTGACATGGAATTTCTTGAGCCAGCCGCGCAGCAATGTCCGGAACCAGTTGGGCAAGCCTTCCTGCTGGCCGAAATCGACGACATGCAGCGAGCCGCCGGGCGCGAGTGCCGCAAGGGCTGCCGAAACCGTCTTTTCCCAACCGGGGATCATCGACAGCGAATAGGACACGAAGATGCGGTCGAAGCGCTCGACGCCGAACAGCGTCTTGGCGTCGAAATCGGTGGCGTCGCCGCGCGCCAGCACGGCGCGGCCGGACAGGCCGTCGCGGCCGATCGCCTTGCTCGCCGTCTCCAGCATCTCGGCCGAGATGTCGAGGCCGTAGAGGCGGGCGTCGGGATAGCGGCGGGCGACAAGCGCGATGTTGCGGCCGGTGCCGCAGCCAAGTTCGAGCACTCTGCCATTCGCCGGCACATCCAGCCCGACTATCATCTGGTCGCGGCCAAGCAGATAGTATTTGCGGGTCAGGTCGTAGATGTGGCGCTGCCAGCGGTAGACGCCGTCCATCAGTTCGGCATGATCGGCCGGCAGCCCGCTCGCGCTCATGCCGCGCGCTTCACATAGAGGTGGAAGCCGCCATAAATCGCAGAGCGGTCGCGGGCCGAACAGTCGCGCGAGGCCTCGTCCTCGTAGGTCCACTGGTCGAGCAGCGAGATCGAGACGCGGCCCGGCAGCAGGCTGGGCTCGGCGGCGGTGCGGAAGATGACTCGGGCGCCGACCGAGGCGGTGCGGGTGATCTCCGACCAAAGGGCATTGAGCTGGTCGTCCGTCATCCAGTCCTGCGCGTCAAGCAGGACGAAACGGTCGACGGTGCTTGCGTCCTTGCCGGCCAGAAATTCGATCAGATTGGCGTGGTGGATGCCGACGCGATCGACATTGTTGCGGATCGCCTTGTAGTTGGCCTCTTCTAGATAGGCGGGCAGGGCGGCCTCACCCGGATTGGGATAGCGACGGGCGAAGGCTTGCCAAGCGAAGTAGTTGTTCTTCAGCGGAAAATCGCAAGCGAGCTTTTCCAGCCGGGCCTTCAGCACGCTGGCCATCGAACCATCGCCCGAGGTGATCAGCGAATCGTACTGCGCCGGCGGAATGCCGAGGCCGAACAGCGAAGCCTTGCGCGAGGTAGCCCAGCGCAACAGCTTCTTGTCGAAGACCCGCGCCAGCTCTTCGTTGAAGAAGCGGCGCTGGTCGGCGAGGCTCTTCGACGCCATGATACCGGCGGGATCGACGCCGAAGAATTTGGCGATGCGGTGGCCCATGGCGATGAACAGGCCGAGCAGGCCGGTCTGGTAGAAATTGCGATCGAAGACGGTGATGCGCCGGCGGCCGCGCCAGCTGCGACGCTCCCAATAGTGGCGGCTGACCGGGTCGAGATGCGGCGCGATGAAGCGGTCATAGGCTTGCGAATTGTGGTTGGTGTCGGCGGCGCCGAAGAAACGGAACAGATCGCCCTGCGAGGGCAGATGCCGCACCGCCTCCAGCTTCATCCGGTTCAAGGCGATGTGGGCGGCGTTGAGGTCGACCGCATCGACGCGTTCAGGCGAGCGGGTGAGGTAGGCGAGGATGTTGCAGCCGCCCGACGCTATGGTGACGAGGCGGTGGCCCTGGCCAAGCTGCATGGCCTCCATGTCGACTTCAGGGTCTTCCCAGATCTGCGGATAGACAAGGCCGGAAAACAGCAGCGCAAACAGTCGTTCGGAAAGGCCGGCCTGCGAAAGCGGGCGGTTCTGGTAGACGGCTTTTCCAACTTCCTTGCCGCGGCGAAAAACGAGATCCGAGGAGACGTCCGTCATGGCAAAGTGATTCCCCATTTGCTTTGCCGCAAGCGGGTAACTCAGGGGCATGACAGGCGGGTGACAGCCTGTTGACGCGAGTTCAGGCCTTGCCAAACCCGCCCGGCGTCGGCGTCGTCAGGATGACGGCGTCGCCGGCGTCGAGCACGGTCTGGTCGCAGGCCTTCAGCGTCTCGACGCTGCCGTCCTGGCGGCGGACCTTGGTCGAGCCGACCTCGCCGTCACCGCCGCCATCGAGGCCTTGCGGCGGGCGGTTGCGGTGCGAGGACAGTATGGCGCATTCCATCTTTTCGAGGAAACGGATCGTCCGCCTGGTGCCGTCACCGGCATCCCATTTGCCTTTGCCGCCGGAGCCCTCGCGAATGTGAAAATCCTCGAGCAAAACGGGAAAGCGCAGTTCCAGCACCTCCGGGTCGGTCAGGCGCGAATTGGTCATGTGGGTGTGGACGCCGGATGTGCCGGCAAAGCCGCGGCCGGAGTTCATCCGGCCTGCCGGCGAGCCGGAGCAGATGGTCTCGTAATACTGGTACTGCTTGTTGCCGAAGGTCAGGTTGTTCATCGTGCCTTGCGCATTGGCCATGGCACCCATGGCGCCGAACAGCGCGTTGGTGACGTGCTGCGAGGTCTCGACATTGCCGGCGACGACAGCGGCGGGGTAGGCCGGCTTCAGCATCGAGCCGTCGGGGATGATGATGTTGATCGGCCGCAGGCAGCCGGCATTCATCGGGATCAAGTCCTCGACCATGACACGGAAGGCATAGAGCACGGCTGCACGGGCGACGGGCTCCGGCGCATTGAAATTGTTCTTCTCGACCTTCGACGTTCCGGTGAAGTCCACGGTCGCCTCGCGCTTTTGCCGATCGACGGTAATCTTCACCTTGATCACCTGGCCGGTGTCGGTCGGGTATTCGTACTCAGAACTATCGGGCAGCCGCTCCAGCACGCGGCGCACGCTTTCGGCGGCGTTGTCCTGGACATGGCCCATATAGGCTTCGACGACGTCGAGGCCGAAATGGCCGACCATCTTGCGTAATTCCGCCACGCCCTTTTCGTTCGCGGCGATCTGCGCCTTGAGATCGGCGATGTTCTGGTGCGGATTGCGGGCGGGGTAGGGGTGGTCGGTGAGCAGCGTTTGCAACTCCGTCTCGCGGAATTTTCCACGATCGACAACGCGGAAATTGTCGAACAGCACGCCTTCCTCGTCGACTGTGGTGGCAAGCGGCGTCATCGAGCCGGGGGCAGTGCCGCCGATATCGGCATGATGGCCGCGCGAGGCTACGTAGAAGATTACTTCCTCCCCCCTTGAGGGGGAGGTGGCGGCGGAGCCGCCGGAGGGGGTCGTTGCGGCAGTGCTCGACGCTCTTGTGGTGCCTTCTGAGAGGACCCCACCCGGCCGCTGCGCGGCCACCCTCCCCTCAAGGGGGAGGGAAAACACCGGCGTCACCACGGTGATATCAGGCAAATGCGTGCCGCCATTATAGGGGGCGTTCAGCGCAAAGACGTCGCCGGGATGGATGTCGCCGGAGTTCAGCCGGATGATGGTTTCGACCGAGCGGTCCATGGAGCCGAGATGCACCGGCATGTGCGGCGCGTTGGCGACCAGCGCGCCATGACGGTCGAAGACGGCGCAGGAAAAGTCCAGCCTTTCCTTGATGTTGACGGAATAGGCGGTGTTCTGCAGCGTGACGCCCATCTGCTCGGCGATCGACATGAAGAGGTTGTTGAAGACCTCCAGCATCACCGGATCGGCTTCGGTACCGAGGGCAGCCGTGCGAACTTTCCGTTCCGTGCGGCGAATGACGACGTGATTGAGGTTGGTGATTTCGGCCTGCCAGCCCGGCTCGACGACGATGGTCTGGTTCGGCTCGATGATCAAAGCGGGGCCTGGGACCAGATTGGATGGGCGCAGGTTTTCGCGGCGATGGATGCCGGCCTCATGCCAGCGGCCCTCGGTGTAGATGCGCCGCGTTCCCGACGCACCCGCTTCAACCATTGCCGGTCCGGCGGGCGCAACGGCTTCGGCCGTGGTCTCGACGATCTCGGCGCCTTCCACGCCAACGGTCTCGACGATCATCGGCTTGTCGTCATAGACGAAACCGAACTGCGCCTTGTGGGCCAATTCGAAATCGCGCCTGGCCTGGAAGATAGAGTCCTGTTCGAAATTCACCGGCAGCGTGGTGTCGGTGCCGTCATAGCGGATGTGCAGCACCGGCTTTGCCGCAATCTTGTCCTGCGCAATGCCTTGCGCTGCCAATTCGGCGATGACGGCTTTTTTCAACGTGCCGATGAGGCTGCCGATCTCGGTCCTGGATTCTTCGGCAAGCGGCTTCAGGAGTGCCTGCTGGCGCGACGCGAAAACCGACGACAGGCCGATACCATAGGCTGAGAGCAGACCGGAGAAGGGGTGGATCAGTACCGCCTCCATGCCGAGCGCGTCGGCAACCAGGCAGGCATGCTGGCCGCCGGCGCCGCCAAAACAGTTCAAGAGATATTCGGTGACATCGTAGCCGCGCTGCACGGAAATCTTCTTGATGGCGTTTGCCATGTTTTCCACCGCGATGGTAACGAACCCTTCGGCGACGGCTTCCGGCGTGCGGCCATCGCCGATTTCGGCGGCGAGCGCCGCGAATTTTTTATGCACGGCGGCGACGTCCAGCGGCTGGTCCTGGCCTGGGCCGAAAATTGCCGGGAAGAAATCGGGCTGCAGCTTGCCCAGCATGACATTGGCGTCGGTGACGGCAAGCGGGCCGCCGCGCCGGTAGGCGGCGGGGCCGGGATTGGCGCCGGCGGAATCCGGCCCGGCGCGGAAGCGGCCGGCTTCGTAATGCAGGATCGAGCCGCCGCCGGCAGCGACGGTATGGATGCGCATCATCGGCGCACGGATGCGCACGCCGGCAACCTCGGTGTCGAAGGCGCGCTCATACTCGCCGTCAAAATGGGCGACATCGGTGGAGGTGCCGCCCATGTCGAAGCCGATGACTTTCTCGAAACCGGCGAGTTTCGCCGTTTCGACCATGCCGACGACACCGCCGGCCGGGCCGGACAGCAGCGCGTCCTTGCCCTGAAACATGTCGGCGGCGGTGAGCCCGCCCGACGACATCATGAACATCAGGCGAGGGTTCTCCCTCCCCCTCGAGGGGAGGGTGGCGGCGAAGCCGCCGGGTGGGGTCGCCGCGGCAGTGCTCGACGCTTTGGTGGTGCCTCCTGAGAGAACCCCCCCTGTCGGCTTTGCCGACTGCCCTTCGCTATGGCTCCGGGCGTTCGTCGCTGAAAAAGCCAAATCGTCGGCTTTTTCTCGGCCTTTGGCCGACCGCTCCTCACCCTCCACAAGTGGGGAGATTGGCATCGCGCCCAGTTCTCCCGCCACCCTTTGCACATAGCGCGACAGGATCGGCGACAGATAGGCATCGACCACGGTAGTGTCGCCGCGGCCGACCAGCTTGATCAGCGGCGAGACCTCATGGCTGACCGAGACTTGGCTGAACCCGATCTTGCGGCAGACTTTCGCCACCGCCTTCTCGTGGTCGGGATATTTCCAGGCATGCATGAAGACGATGGCCACCGCATCGATGCCGTCGGCCTTCGCCTGTTCGATGGCGGGCCGGCAGGCGGCGATGTCGAGCAAGCGCTCGACCTCGCCATTGGCGCGCACACGCTCGTCGATCTCGATGACTCGCTCGTAGAGCTGTTCCGGAAGGATGATCTCCTTGGCGAAGATGTCCGGCCGCGCCTGATAGGCGATCTTCAGCGCATCGCGAAAGCCCTTGGTGATGAGCAAAAGCACACGGTCGCCCTTGCGCTCCAGCAGCGCATTCGTGGCAACGGTGGTACCCATCTTGACGTCACCGACCAGGCCCGGAGGAATAGCGGTGCCGGATTTCAGCCCCAGAAGCTCGCGGATGCCGGCTATGGCCGCGTCGGGATAGGCTTCGGGATTTTCCGACAGGAATTTCCTGGGATGCAAACCGCCTTGCGGATCACGTCCGATCACGTCGGTGAAGGTGCCGCCGCGGTCGATCCAAAAATCCCATTTCTTGTCCACGCAGAACTCCGGCATTGCATTTGGGTCCAGACTGTTAGTTCGGCATCGCCCGGCCCGCAATCGGTAGTGCGCGGATGTTACATCAGGAAACGCAACGTTACGAAACTCATGGCCGTTTGATGCATTTTGCCTTCGACCGTTCACCGCAACGTGAGCGTGTGTTGAAGGAGAGATGTCATGAAAAAGCTCATTCTTGCTTCCGTTTCCGCCCTGGCCCTGTTCGGCGTTGCCGCCTGCAGCGACAGCGGTACGGATAACACCACCACCCAGAGCACCAATCCGCCAGCCGCCGAGCCCATGAAGCCGGCGACGCCGGATGCACCGAAGCCTGCAGAACCGGCTCCGGCAACACCTGCTCCTGCCCCCGCGCAGTAGCAGCAGTCTCGGTCACTTTGACGTGACGAGAGAGGAGGCCGGCTTCGCGCCGGCCTTCCTGCGTTTAGGTCGATTCGGGGCTCAAGGGTCTTGAACCGGCTCTTTCCTACGGTTTGGGATCTGGCGCGTCGGTTGCTTGCGTGAATTCGATCCACTCTGCGGCGCTGTCTTGGCTTGATAGCGATGGCCGGCGGCCCTAATAAGCGCTCATGTCGATTTGGGATCGCCTCGGCGACTTCATCAACCGCGTTTCATCTTCAGCCACGTCCGGCGTAGCCGATGTGGTCGAGGCCGTGCGCACGGTTTTCTCCGGTGACGCCGATCTGCGCCGGCGCGTCGCCTTCTCTGTGGCGATGATTGCGCTGTCAGCCAAGATGGCCAAGGCCGATGGCATCGTCACCCAGGACGAGGTTCGCGCGTTCCAGGAAATATTCGAGGTGCCGCGAGAACAGACCCGCAATGTGGCGCGGCTTTACGATCTGGCCAAGCGCGACGTCGCCGGGTTCGAGACCTATGCCGAGAGTATGGCGCAGATGTGCGGCTCGGGCCATTCGAACTGCGTCATGCTGGAAGACATACTCGACGGTCTGTTCCATATCGCCAAGGCGGACGGGCTGGTGCATGAGCGCGAAGGGATTTTCCTGCACCGTATTGCCGAGATTTTCCGCATCGACGAGGTGCACTACGAGGCCATCCTGGCCAGGCACGTCAATCTCGGCGCCGGCGATCCCTATATCGTGCTCGGCATTGAGCGCGGGAAACCGTTCGAGGAGGTCAGGAAGCGATACCGCAAGCTGGTCTCCGACAATCATCCGGACCGGCTGATCGCGCGCGGCCTGCCGCAGGAATTCATCAAGATTGCAACGACCAGGGTCGCGGCGATCAACGCGGCCTATGAAATGATCGAGCGGGGCCTCAGGCACGCATGAGCGGCTTCCCGCCCGACGAGCCAAGCGCGGAGGTCAGGGTATCGCCGAATTTCGGCCCGCGGCGCGAAACCCTCAGGCCCGACATGATCGTGCTGCACTATACCGGCATGGCGACTGGTGCTGCCGCGGAAGCCTGGTTGTGCGACCCCGCAAGCGAAGTCTCGTCGCACTACCTCGTCCATGAGGACGGTCGCATTATCCAGATGGTGCGCGAAAGCGACCGCGCCTGGCATGCCGGTGCAAGTTCCTGGTTCGGGCGTACCGACATCAACTCCTGTTCGGTCGGCATCGAAATCGTCAATCCCGGCCATTCGCTCGGCTATTCGGCCTTTCCCAAGCGGCAGGTGGAAGCGGTGATCGGGCTTTGCCTTGGTATCATCGAACGCCATTGCATTTCGGCGCAAAGGGTGCTTGCCCATTCCGACATAGCGCCGGGGCGCAAGATCGACCCGGGCGAGAAATTCCCCTGGAAGGCGCTGTTTGCGGCCGGGGTCGGCCATCTCGTGCCTGCGGCGCCGGTCCGGCGCGGCGCGGTGCTGAAAGCCGGCGATACCGGCGCCGAGGTCGAGACACTGCAGTCGATGCTGGCGCTCTATGGCTATGGCGTCGAGATATCAGGTGTCTTCGACCGCCAGACCGAAATCGTCGTCGAAGCTTTTCAACGGCATTTCCGACCGCGCCTGGTGGATGGTGTCGCCGACGGCTCTACGTCTAGCACGCTGCAAAGCCTGCTGACTTCCCTTAGGTCAGTTGCGTCTAAATAATCGTTTCCTGATATTCAAGTTACAGCCTGTCACTGAAAGTGAATTGCCTCGCCTTGTTCGACACAAATTCCGCCCTCAAAGGCAGTTCGTGCAAGTTATCGGACCTCCAGCCCCCCGGATGCTCCGATATTGATTAGGCGTTGCTGCGTGAAGATCTTCGCGCGGCCAAACAGAACGGGACCACATGCAGAAATTGACCGTTGTAACGGCAGCTATTGCTGCCGGCGTAATGACTTTTACCTTCAGCACGGCCGATGCCGCACCACTGAGCCAGAGGGCAGACCAGGGCTTCATCGCCGCACCCGCCAAAGCCACCATGACGAAGGCAAACCCGAAAGCAAAAAGGGCAACCACCGCGAATGTGCGCAAAGCAGCCGTGGTGAAGGCCAGAAAAGCCACGGCCAAGAGGCATTTTAAGCGCAACAGGAAGAGCGTCGACCTGACGACGACCGCATCGATCCGCCCAAGCACCGCTGCGGAGTCGACTGCGGCAGCCGCGCTTGGCGGCCAGTATTCGGCAATCATTGCCCGCTATGCCGCGGCCGAAGGCGTGCCGGTGTCGCTGGCCCAGGCGGTCATCAAGATCGAGAGCAACTACCGGCCGAACATCGTCGGCAGCGCGGGTGAAATCGGCCTGATGCAGATCAAGCCGGCAACGGCGCGGATGATGGGGTATAGCGGCTCCGCCAAGGGTCTGTTCGATCCCGACACCAACATCAAATACGGCATGAAGTACCTTGCCATGGCGCGCAATCTCGGCGGCGGCACCACCTGCGGCACGATCCTGAAATACAATGCCGGCCATGCCGCGACGCGGATGAACCCGGTGTCGGCGGCCTATTGCGGCAAGGTCAAGGTGCAGTTGGCGGCATTGGGATCGCCGGCATAAAGTCTGCTTTTTCATTTGCGTTTTGGAACGTGAACCCCTTTATACGCTGTGCCAGCTGGCCGGGCGGCCGCACCCGCAAAGCCGAAAGGCTGCGGGTGAGGAAAGTCCGGGCTCCATGGAGACACGGTGCCGGTTAATGGCCGGCGGGGGCGACCCCAGGGAAAGTGCCACAGAAAGCAAACCGCCCCGATTTATCGGGGCAAGGGTGAAAGGGTGGGGTAAGAGCCCACCGCGCGACTGGCAACAGGAGCGGCACGGTAAACCCCACCGGGAGCAAGACCGAATAGGGACGGTGCGAGGGGAAACCTTCGAGGGCTGTTTCCGGCTCACCGTCCGGGTAGGTTGCGTGAGGCGCATGGCAACATGCGCCCAAGATGAATGGCCGCCACGTTCTCGCCCCGAAAGGGGCGAGGGCCATACAAAACCCGGCTTACAGGCCAGCTGGCAATTTCTCCCCATATCGCGATTAATCCTTTGGGATCAGCAGTCTGCGCCTTCGGGCGCAGCTGACGATTCAGGTGCTTGAGCGATTGAATCAACTGCACCGGGTGGGTCGAGACAAACGCATTCTTGAAGCTGGTACGATTTAATCGTACCATGATCGTCGTGGTTTGATCAGGAGCACGCCATGGGTCATGTCGACAAACGCAGCATCACGCTTTCGCCGGAACTGGCGGCGGCGGTCGACGATGTCGTGGCCGCCGGCGAATATGCCTCGGCCAGCGAAGTCATCCGTGATGCGCTGCGGCAATGGAAAGACCGCCGCGATCTGCTCGGCTATACGGTCGAGGAACTGCGCAGGCTGGTTCAGGAGGGGATCGACAGCGGACCGGCGGTGGACGGCCAGCCCTTCATGGACCGGCTGCGAGCCAAATATCACAGGATGTCGGAAGCTGCAGGCTCGGAAGAGTGAAATATCGGCTGCTTCCTCAGGCGATATCAGATGTCGAAGGCATCGGTGACTACATTGCGGAACATAGCCCAAAGGGAGCCATGCGCCTTGTGGACGCTTTGGAGAGGCGCTGGACACTGCTCACCTTGCACCCGTTCTCAGGTGCGCCGCGCGATGATATCGCGCCCGGCATTCGTCATCTGATCGTCGGCGAATATGTCACTCTGTATCGCATGGGCGAAGACGCGATCGAGATCGTCCGCGTTTTGCACGGCAGGCGCGATATTGGCGCCGACGACTTGGTGACCTAACCGCCAGCTCAGATGCCGATCTTGTCCAGCGATGCCTCGATCGCCTGCCAGAGTTCTTCCACCGGCTCGCAGCCCACCGACAGGCGCACGAAGCCGGGCGGAACCGAATCTCCTCGCTTGGCCCGCCGCTCGGCGGAGGTGTGGACACCCCCGAACGACGTTGCCGCCTGCATCAGCGTGCAGTTGTTGATGAAATCCTCGGCCTTTTCCTGGGAGAGGAGTTCGAAGGACATGAGGAAGCCGAAGCGCTCCATCTGCGCCCGGGCGAGGTTGTGCGACGGGTCGCCCTCCAGCCCGGGGTAGCGCAAGCCGCTAACGGCGCGATGGTTTTTCAGGCGCTTCGCGATCACCTCGGCAGAAGAACACATGCGGTCGAAGCGTACCTCCAGCGTCTCCAGGCCGCGATGCACCAGCCAAGCCTCGAACGGGCCGGGAATGCCGCCCGCGGTCTCGCGCCAGCCGGTGACGGCCGCGATGATATCTGGATTGCGGCTGGCGACATGGCCGAACAGCACGTCGGAATGCCCATTGGCCGCCTTGGTGTCGGCAGCAACGACAATGTCGGCGCCGAGATCGAGCGGGCGCTGGCCGAACGGCGTCATCGTGGTGTTGTCGACGACGACGATCGCGCCCGCTTGGTGCGCGGCCTCGGTGACGGCTGTAATGTCGCAAATGTCCAATCGCGGATTTGACGGGGTTTCAACGTAGACAAGGCGGTAGCCGCCGAAGCCGCCATCGAGGAATGTAGCTGTCGGCCGCAGATCATAGGCGACGCCGAAGGGCTTGAGGAAGCGTTCCGCCAGCGCCCGTGTGGCATGGTAGCCGTCCGAAGGCAAAAGCACGCGGTCGCCGGATTTCAACAGGCCGAAAAACACCGCCGAGATTGCCGCCATTCCGGATGGGAAGCCGACGCATGGCGCGTCTTCGAGATGCGCCAGCATGTGCTCGACTGCATCCCAGGTGGCGTTGCTGTAGCGGCCGTACTGGCTGTAGCCGGCGCCGTCGCCCGGGTTGTGGAAAATAGCGGCCATGGTCAGCGCCAATGGGATGGGGTCGCCTTTGGCAAGTCCGTCGCGCCGCAGATGGGCAAGGGAGGCCGCGCGGGACCTTGCTGTTTCGGACATGGATTTCTGACCTTGTTGCTCAGCGAAAAGACTGACGACGCTATTCGCGGCAGTGATGCGCGGCAAGCCGCTTCCGCTTGGGCCAGCCCGCTCTAAACGGTTCGTTAGGCTTAATGGGAGATAAAGACGGGAGTGTTGTCAGAGCTGCTCTCACCGGTTGTGGCGCGCGCGTTTGTGAAGCCTGTTCCCGTTGACGCCCATAGTGCCCCATGATATCCCATTTCGATACCAAAGCCTTCGTTCCGCGTCAGGGTAAAGCGTACGCCAATCGGGCAGCCGCGGCGGCTGTGCGTTTGCGGGGTTTTGCCGCTGGGACCGAAGCGGATTTTCGGCAGGGGACGCGCTTCGGCGCGGACGAAAACATGGAGAGGGGTGCGGCGGCGGAAGCGGCTGCAGCGTGTCATGGACCGGTTTCTGTCAAGCGCGGTGAACAGGATCGATGCGAAGGGGCGGGTCTCCGTTCCGGCGCATTTCCGCGCTGTCGTGCAGAAACGCGGCTATTCGGAGCTCTACGCGCTGCGCGGACTGGACGTGCCTGCGATGGACGTCGGCGGCCTCGATCTGCTCGACCGCTACGAACAGCGCATCGCGCTGGAAGACCCTTTTTTGCAGACGGCGGACGATATGTCGTTCTTCTGCCATGGCGACGGGACGTTCCTGAAGCTCGATCAGGATGGCCGCATCACGATGAGCGATTTCATCCGCGAGCATACGGGCATCACGAGCGAAGTGGCCTTTGTCGGCCGTGGCAATTTCTTTCAAGTTTGGGAGCCTGGACGGCTGGCCGCCTATGGGGCGCAGGCGCGCGCTCGGCTTTTGCAGCTTCGGCAGGGGACGAAGGCTCACGAGGCCAAGGCTGGGGAGCGGCCGGAATGATGGCGGATCACGGCGATGATCTCAGCGCCGTTGGCGGACCGGTCCGCCACATTCCGGTCCTCCTCGCCGAAGTGCTGGAGGCGCTCTCACCCAAAGCCGGCGATGTGATCGTCGACGGCACGTTTGGCGCCGGCGGCTACACCAAGGCGATCCTGGCGAGCGGCGCCTCGGTGGTGGCGATCGATCGCGATCCCGATGCGATTGCCGCCGGGCGCGGCCTGGAACAGCAATCCGGCGGCAGGCTAAGGCTGGTGCAGGCGCCATTTTCGACGCTGGACGAGCAGGTCGAAAGCGCCGACGGCGTTGTCCTCGACATCGGCATTTCCTCCATGCAGGTCGACCAGCCCGAGCGCGGCTTTTCGTTCCGCACGGACGGGCCGCTCGACATGCGCATGGCGCAGGCGGGTTTGAGTGCTGCCGACGTCGTCAATTCGTTCAAGATAGGCGACCTTGCCCGCATCTTCGGCTTCCTCGGCGAAGAGCGTAACGCCGGGCGCATTGCCCGCATGATCGAGAGCCGCCGCGAAAAACGGTTGTTTGAGCGTACGCTTGATCTCGCCGACGCCATCGAGACGCATATCGGCCGCGCGCCGAAAGACAAGATCCATCCGGCCACCCGCGTCTTCCAGGCGCTGCGCATTTTCGTCAATGACGAGCTGGGCGAATTGGCCAAAGCCCTAATGGCATCCGAGCGGGTATTGAAGCCCGGCGGGCGGCTTGCCGTGGTGACGTTCCACTCGCTGGAAGACCGCATCGTCAAGCGCTTCATCGCCGACCGCGCCGATGTCGCCACCGGCTCACGTCATTTGCCTGAGGCGCACGTGCGCACCGCGACCTTCAGCAAGGCTGGTGGCGGCGTGACGGCAGGCGATGCCGAAGTCGCTGCCAATCCGCGGGCGCGCTCGGCCAGGCTGCGTGCCGCCATCCGCACCGAGGCGCCGGCGCGCGCCGGTGATCTCACCATTTTCGGCCTTCCAAAGCTTCCCGGCATCCAGGCGCCGCGAGAGAGGTGAATACGTGTTTCGAACCAGCGACATAGTCCTGATCGCCGTCATGGTCTCGGCCGCGGCCCTGACCTACAAGGCCAAGCGCGAGGCCGAGGAACAGCTGGCTTCGGTGCAGAAGATCGAGGCGCAGATCCGCTATGAGGAGGACACGATCGACCTGCTCAAGGCCGACTGGAGCCTGCTGACCCAGCCGTCGCGCCTGCAGAAGCTGGCTGAAATCTACAAATCGCAGCTCGCACTCGAGCCGGTCAATGCGCGGCAGATCGTCGGGCTCGACGACCTGCCGGCAAAACCGCTCAACATCGAGGACCTGTCGTCGCAACGGCTTGGCGGCATGGCCGACAATTCCGGCAAAGGACCAGCCGACAAGGATCCCGTGGTCACCGGAGCCATCGTCCAATGATCGCTGGATTTCCAATGCGCGCCAAACTTCCGTCGGTCGGCAAATTGCTGAAGCGCCGCGCACGGACCGGCGAGGACGGCTCCATCGTGGTCGAAGGCGCTCGCAAGGCGACCGGCGGCAAGGCCAAGACCCGCATCGTGATGACGATGGCGGTGTTCTTCGGCATCTATTCGACCATCGCCGGGCGGCTGGTCTATCTCGGTTTCCAGTCCCCCGACATGTCGAATGGGCCGCAAAGCCGGGTGACGGCGTCGCGTCCCGACATCGTCGACCGCAACGGCGAGGTGCTGGCGACCGACATCAAGACGGCATCGCTGTTTGCCGAGCCGCGCCGCATCGTCGATGCCGACGAGGCGATCGAAAAGCTGTCGACCATTCTGCCAGATATCGACCCCGAGCAGACCTATCACAAGCTGAAGAGCGGCGCCGGCTTCGTCTGGCTGCAGCGGCAGCTGACGCCCAAGCAGCAGGCCGACATCATGCAGCTCGGCATTCCCGGAATCGGCTTTCGCACCGAAAAGCGCCGCTTCTATCCTGCCGGCGTGACCTCGTCCTACATTGTCGGCCTCACCAACATCGACAATCAGGGCATCTCCGGCATGGAGAAGTACATTGACGAGCAGGGCCTGAGCGACCTGCAGGCCTCAGGCTTGGCGATCGCCAAGGATCTGAAGCCGGTTCAGCTGTCGATCGACCTGCGCGTCCAGCATGTGGTGCGCGACGAGATTGCCGCCGGCCTCGAGCGCTATCGCGCCATGGGCGCCGGCGCCGTCGTGCTCAACATCAAGACCGGCGAAGTGGTGGCGATGGCCTCGGTGCCGGATTTCGATCCGAACAATCCCTTCAATGCGCAGGACAAGGACCGCCTGAACCGCATGTCGGCCGGCCTCTACGAGATGGGCTCGACCTTCAAGAGCTTTACCTCGGCCATGGCGCTCGATTCCGGCAAGGCGAACATGAACAGCCGTTTCGACGCCTCGCACCCAATCCGGGTCGGCCATCAGGCCATCCACGATTTCCACGGCAAGAACCGCGTGCTGTCATTGCCGGAGGTGTTCCTTTACTCCTCCAATATCGGATCGGCCCGTGAGGCCGAAATGGTCGGCATCGAGGGGCACCGCGAATTCCTGCATCGCCTTGGCCTTCTGGACAGGATGCAGACCGAACTGCCTGAAGTCGCCCGCCCGACCGAACCGAAGGTCTGGAAGCAGGTCAACTCCTTCACCATCGCCTTCGGCCATGGCGTGTCGACGACGCCGCTGCAGGCGGCCGTCGGCTGCGCGGCGCTGATGCAGGGCTACCTGATCCCGCCGACTTTCCTGGTCCGCAGCGAGCAGGATGCCATGGCGGTGGCCAAGAGAGTGGTCAGCGAAAAGACTGTGGAGGGCATGCGCTACCTCTACACGCTCAATGCTGAGAAAGGCTCGGCCAGAAACGCCAGGGCCCCCGGCTACCGCGTTGGCGGCAAGACCGGAACCGCCGAGAAGGTGATCAATGGCCGCTACTCGAAGGAACTGAATTTCAACACCTTCGTCGCCGCCTTCCCGATGGACGATCCGCAGTATCTGGTGTTTACGATCGCTGACGCTCCGCACCCGGAAAAGCCCGGAATGACCGACGTCGCCGCCAACAATGCGGGTGTCATGGCCGGAAACATCATCAGGCGGGCAGCCGCCATGCTTGGCGTGAAGCCAGATTTCAGCCATGAAAATGGCGCAACGCTGGTTTCCTATCAGTGATTCTTAGGGCGCGCCGGCAACTGCGCGCCATTTTGTTGAGATAAACGGGGTTCGATGCACCTGAGAGATTTAGCCGGTATCCTGCCTGTCGAGGGAACATCTTCCCGCGATGTGGAGGTAACCGGGATTTCGTCGGATTCCCGCACGGTCAAGACCGGCGTGGTCTTTTTCGCGCTCGCCGGCAGCAAGGCGGATGGTTCGGCCTATGCCGCCGATGCGGCAAAGCGCGGCGCAGCGGCGGTCGTCGTTGGCAACGCCAGCGCCGTTTCCGGCCTGTCCGTCCCGGTGCTCAGCGTCGACGACCCACGCCTGGCGCTGGCGCTGAGCGCGGCACGTTTCTTCGGCAGCCAGCCGGAGACCATGGTCGCGGTTACCGGCACCGCAGGCAAGACCTCGGTCGCCGCCTTCATCCGGCAGATCTGGGAGCAGGCCGGCTTTGCCGCCGCGTCCATTGGCACCACCGGCGTGGTGGCGCCGGGCCGCAACGACTACGGTTCGTTGACCACACCCGATCCAGTGGCTTTGCACCAGTTGCTCAAGGAATTGGCGGAGGCCGGCGTCACCCACGCCTCGATGGAGGCTTCCAGCCATGGTCTCGACCAGCGCCGCCTTGATGGCGTCAAGCTCGCCGCGGGCGGTTTCACCAATCTCGGCCGCGACCATATGGACTATCATCCGACGGTCGAGGACTACCATCGCGCCAAATTGCGCCTGTTCGACACGCTGCTGCCGAAAGGCGCGCCGGCGGTCATCTTTGCCGACGATCCGTGGTCGGCGCCGACCATCCAGGCTGCGCAGGCCGCCGGGCTCAAGGTGCTGACGGTCGGCCGCCATGGCGATTTCCTGCGCCTGAAGCGGGTCGAGCACGAGCGCCACCGCCAGCGCGCCGAGGTCGAAGCCGACGGCGTGCTCTACGAGATCGACCTGCCGCTCGCAGGTGACTTCCAGATCGCCAATGCCCTGGTTTCGGCCGGGCTGGCCATTTCCACTGGAACGCCGGTCGCCAAAGCCTTGATGGCATTGGAGAAACTTCAGGGGGCACCGGGACGGCTCGACCTTGTCGGCGCCACCGCCAATGGCGCGCCCGTCTATGTCGACTATGCCCACAAGCCGGATGCGCTGAAAAATGTGCTGGCCGCCGTGCGCCCGTTCACCACCGGCCGCGTCATCGTCGTGTTCGGCTGCGGCGGCGACCGCGACCGGGGCAAGCGGCCGATCATGGGCGAGATCGCCACGCGGCTCGCCGATGTCGTCATCGTCACCGACGACAATCCGCGCTCGGAAGTGCCGGAAACGATCCGTGCCGCGATCCTGGCAGCCGCACCCGGCGCCATTGAAATCGGCGACCGCCGCAAGGCGATCCACGAAGCGGTCGCCATGCTCAAAGCGGGCGATACGCTGATCGTTGCCGGCAAGGGCCATGAAGAGGGCCAGACCATCGGCGCCGAGACATTTCCGTTCTCCGACCACGAAGAAGTCCGCTCGGCGCTGCGGGAGCGGGCCGCATGAGCGTGCTCTGGACTTCCGAGGCGCTGGTCGACGCCATGGGCGGTCGGCCGCTCGGGCCGATGCCGGAGGGAATTTCGGGGATCTCGATCGACAGCCGCAGCCTGCAGCCGGGCGACGCCTTCTTCGCCATCAAGGGCGAGGCGATGGACGGCCATGACTTCGCGACCGCGGCGATCAAGGCCGGCGCCGGCGTGCTGATCGTTGCCGAGGGCAAGTTGCCGTCGCTCGGGCGGCTGACGGCGCCGATGATCGTCGTGCAGGATGTGCTGGCAGCACTGGAGAAACTCGGTGTTGCCGCCCGCGCCCGGTCCAATGCAAAGATCATCGCGGTGACAGGATCGGCCGGCAAGACCACCACGAAGGAGGCGCTGCGTCATGTGCTGTCGGCCGTCGGCACGGTGCATGCTTCGGCGCAGTCCTTCAACAATCATTGGGGCGTGCCGCTGACGCTGGCGCGCATGCCCGGCGATTGCGACTATGCGGTGTTCGAGATCGGCATGAACCATCCCGGCGAGATCCGGCCGTTAGTCAAGATGGTCCGGCCACATGTGGCCATCGTCACGATGATCGCCGCGGCGCATCTTGGCTTCTTTAGAAATCTCGACGAGATCGCCAAGGCCAAGGCCGAGATTTTTGAAGGCATCGAGCCCGGCGGTGCGGCCTTGCTCAACCGCGACGATGCGCGATGGAAGCTGCTCGACAAGATGGCGCGGGCCGCCGGCGTCGAACATGTCTTTGGCTTCGGTGAGAATGCACGGTCGACCTACAAGCTGACCAAATGCGAGCTGCATGCCGATCATTCCGACATCACCGCCAGGATCGGCGGGCAGGATGTCGTTGCCCGGATCGGCGCGCCCGGCCGCCACATGGTGCAGAATGTGCTCGCCGTTCTTGGCGCGGCGCATCTCGTTGAAGCCGACATCGCAAAGGTGGCGGAAGCGCTGGCCGATCTCTCCGCCGAGCGTGGCCGTGGGAAGCGCCATGTGCTTCGCCATCCCAAGGGACCGATCACACTGATCGACGAGAGCTACAACGCCAATCCGGCCTCGATGGCTGCCGCCATGGCACTGCTCAACGCGACGCCTGTCACGGGCGAGGGCCGGCGCATCGCCGTGCTCGGCGACATGCTCGAACTCGGCGACCATTCGGCCAAGCTGCATGCAGCCCTGGCCGAACTGATCGTCGGGACCGGCACGCACACGGTCTTTCTCGGCGGCCCGGAAATGCGGGCGCTGGCAGACATCCTGCCCGACGAGATCAAAACGGAATACCGCGCCGGCGCCGAGGAATTGAAGCCGCTGCTGTTGTCGACGCTGGAGGCAGGCGACGTGGTGATGATCAAATCGTCGAAAGGCATCGGCTTTTCAAAGCTGGTCGAGGCCTTGCTCGGCAAATATCCGGCGGAAGCCGCAGGCACGAAACAGAACTAGTCCGGGGGACGGAATCGCATGTTTACATTGCTCGTCGATTTTGCGGACAAGGTCTCGGTCTTCAATGTCTTCCGCTACATAACTTTCCGCACCGGCGGTGCGCTGATCACCTCGGCGCTGATCGTCTTCATCTTCGGGCCGACCATCATCAATTCGCTGAGGCTGCGGCAAGGCAAGGGCCAGCCGATCCGCGCCGATGGCCCGCAGACGCATTTCAAGAAGGCCGGCACGCCGACGATGGGCGGGCTGATGATCCTGTGCGGCATCGTCGGCTCGTCGCTTCTATGGGCGAACCTCTCCTCGATCTATGTCTGGGTGGTGCTCTTGGTGACGCTGGGCTTCGGTTCGATCGGCTTTTACGACGACTATCTCAAGGTAACCAAGCAGTCGCATCTCGGCTTTTCCGGCAAGGCGCGGCTGGCGTTGGAATTCGTCATCGCCGGCATCGCCGCCTGGGCGATCATGCATAATGGCCAGGCGCCGTTCTCGTCGTCGCTGACCTTCCCCTTCGCCAAGGAATTCATCATCAATCTCGGCTGGTTCTTCGTGCCGTTCTCCTGCTTCGTCATTGTCGGCGCCGGCAATGCGGTGAATTTGACCGATGGCCTCGACGGGCTGGCGATCGTGCCGATCATGATCGCGGCGGCATCCTTTGGCGTCATCGCCTACCTCTCCGGCAATGCGGTGTTCGCCGAATATCTGCAGATCCATTTCGTGCCCGGCACCGGCGAGCTGGCTGTCGTGCTTGGCGCCGTCATCGGCGCCGGCCTCGGCTTCCTCTGGTTCAACGCGCCACCGGCGGCGATCTTCATGGGCGACACCGGTTCGCTGGCCATGGGTGGCCTGATCGGTACGGTCGCGGTCGCCACCAAGCACGAGATCGTGCTGGTCATTGTCGGCGGATTGTTTGTCGTGGAAATCCTGTCGGTCATCATTCAGGTCGGCTACTTCAAGATGACCGGCAAGCGCGTGTTCCTGATGGCGCCGATCCATCATCATTTCGAAAAGCTCGGCTGGACCGAAAGCCAGGTGGTGATCCGCTTCTGGATCATCGCCGTCATCCTGGCGCTGGTCGGCCTGTCGACCCTCAAGCTGAGATAGGAACCCGCTTGATCCCCGCCGCATCCTTTTCGGGCAAACGCGTTTCGCTCTTCGGGCTCGGTGGCTCGGGGATCGCCACGGCGCGCGCGCTGATCGAGGGCGGCGCCGACGTGCTTGCCTGGGACGACAATCCCGATAGCGTCGCCAAGGCTGCTGACCAAGGCATTGCGACCGCCGATCTGCGCGGCGCCGACTGGTCGAAATTCTCGGCCTTCGTGCTCTCGCCCGGCGTGCCGCTGACGCATCCCAAGCCGCACTGGACGGTGGAGTTGGCGCGTGGCTCCGGCGTCGAGGTGATCGGCGATATCGAATTGTTCTGCCGCGAGCGGATTGCGCGCGCGCCTGATGCGCCGTTCATCGCTATCACCGGCACCAACGGCAAGTCGACGACCACGGCGCTGACCGCGCATATCCTCAAATCGGCAGGGCGCGACACGCAGATGGGCGGCAATATCGGCCGGGCCATCATGACGCTCGATCCACCGCAGGCTGACCGGGACTATGTCGTCGAGTGTTCGTCCTACCAGATCGATCTCGCGCCCTCGATCAACCCGACGGCCGGCATCCTGCTCAACCTGACGCCCGACCATCTCGACCGCCACGGCACCATGCAGCATTACGCTTCGATCAAGGAGCGGCTGGTTGCCGGCAGCGAGACGGCGATCGTCGGCGTTGACGATTCCTGGTGCGCGCAGATCGCTGACCGGCTGGAGAGGGCGGGCCGGGAGGTGATCCGCATCTCCAAGCGGCTGCCGCTGACCGACGGTTATTTCGCAGACGGTTCCGATCTGATGGAAGCCGTCCATGGCCGCTACAGCCGCGTCGCCTTCCTCGAAGGCATCGGTTCGTTGCGCGGCCAGCACAATGCGCAGAACGCGCTTGCCGCTGTTGCCGCCTGCCTCAGGGTCGGCTTGAGCCTGGGCGAGATCCAGGCGGGACTGGAGAGCTTTCCAGGCCTCGCGCATCGCATGGAGCAGGTCGGACGCAAGGACCACGTGCTGTTTGTCAACGATTCCAAGGCGACCAATGCCGATGCGGCGGCACCCGCGCTGTCGAGTTTTTCGCGCATTTACTGGATCGCCGGCGGACTGCCCAAGGAAGGCGGCATCGAGCCGCTGCGCGGTTTTTTCCCACGCATCGCCAAGGCCTATCTGATCGGCGAGGCGGCGCCCGCGTTCTCGGCGACGCTCGGCGAAGCCGTGCCCTATGAAATCTCGGGCACCCTGGCCGCCGCGGTCGACCATGCCGCGAAAGACTCGGCCAAGGATGACAACGGCGAGGTGGTGGTGCTGCTGTCGCCGGCCTGCGCCAGTTTCGACCAGTTCAAGAATTTCGAAGTTCGCGGCGAAGCCTTCAGGCAAGCTGCGAATGCTATCGAGGGTGTCAAACCCATCGGAGGGGCACGATAATGCAAAGCCGTCTCGACAAAAGCCCGGTTGCAACCTGGTGGTGGACGATCGATCGCTGGTTCCTGGCGGCGTTCCTGTCGCTAATGGGGCTTGGCATCGTCTTGTCCTTTGCGGCAAGCCCGGCGGTGGCCGAACGCATCGGCCTCGATAGTTTCCACTTTGCCACCAGGCAGATCATCTTCACCGTGCCGGCGCTCGGCGTGATGCTGGCGGTCTCCTTCCTGGAATCGCGGCAGATCCGGCGCATGGCGCTGATCATCCTGGGCATCATGCTGGTGCTGATGGTGGCCGTGCTCTACATCGGCGTCGAGGTGAAGGGCGCGCGGCGCTGGGTGTCGTTTGTCGGCATGTCGATCCAGCCGTCGGAATTTCTGAAACCCGCCTTCGTCATCGTCTGCGCCTGGCTGTTCGCCGAACACAAGCGCCAGCCCGACATCCCCGGCAATTTGTTTGCCATGCTGCTGCTGATCCTGGTCATCTCGCTTCTGGTGGCGCAGCCCGATCTCGGCCAGACCATGCTGGTGACCGGCACCTGGGGCGTCATGTTCTTCATGGCCGGCCTGCCATGGCTATGGATCATCGCGCTTGGCGCCACCGGCGCCGGCGGCCTGTTTGCCGCCTATACGGTGTTCCCGCACGTCGCCGCCCGCATCGACAAATTCCTGACCGGCGAAGGCGACACGTTCCAGGTCGACATGGGCCGCGAGGCGCTGATCAACGGCCACTGGTTCGGCGTCGGCCCGGGCGAGGGCACGGTCAAGCGGGTCATTCCCGACGCGCATGCCGATTTCGTGTTTTCGGTCGCCGGCGAAGAGTTCGGGCTGATCATGTGCTTCTTCATCATGTCGATCTTCGCCTTCATCGTGCTGCGCGGCTTGAGCACGGCATTGAAGGAACATGATGATTTCACCCGCTACGCCGTCGGCGGTCTCGTCACCGTCTTCGGCCTGCAGTCGGTCATCAACATGTGCGTCAACCTGCAACTGATGCCGGCCAAGGGCATGACGCTGCCTTTCATCTCCTATGGCGGCTCCTCGCAGATCGCCATTGCCATCTCGATGGGCATGGTGCTGGCGCTGACGCGCAAGCGACCGGAAAAGCGCAAGCAGATGGGCTTTGCCCTGTCGCAGCGCGCCCTGCCGGCGGAGTGATATGGCGCGGGGTGTCATCCTTCTCGCGGCTGGCGGAACCGGCGGACATCTGTTTCCGGCCGAGGCGCTGGCGCATGAGCTGATCGAGCGCGGCTGGGGCGTGCATCTGGCGACGGACGACCGCGCCGAGCGCTTTGCCGGCCATTTCCCGGCCGCCGCCATCCATCCGATCCAGTCGGCGACGATGGGCTCGAAAAACCCCGCCGCTCTGCTCGGAGCGTTCTGGAAGATCTGGCGCGGCGTGCGCCAGGCCTCTGCCGTCATCGCCAGGATCAAGCCTGATGCGGTCGTCGGCTTTGGCGGTTATCCGACCTTGCCACCGCTCTATGCCGCGACGCGGCGCAAGCTGCCGACGCTGATCCATGAGCAGAACGCAGTGATGGGCCGCGCCAACCGGGCGCTGTCCGGGCGTGTCGATGCGATTGCCGGCGGCTTCCTGCCGCAAGATGAAAGTGCCACAGGCGCCAAGACGGTGACGACAGGCAATCCGGTCAGGCCGCCAATCCTGGAGGCGGCCAAGACGCCCTACACCGCATCCAAAGGGGCGGATCCGTTCAGGCTCCTGGTGTTCGGCGGCAGCCAGGGCGCGCAGTTCTTTTCCGACGCCATGCCGACGGCGATCGCACTTCTGCCGGAGGCGCAGCGCAAGCGGCTGGTGATCACCCAGCAGGCCCGCGCCGACGACGTGGCGCGGGTGAAGGCCGGCTATGCGGCACTCGGCGTCCATGTCGAGGTCTCGCCCTTCTTCACCGACATGGCACAGCGCATGGGCGCGGCGCATCTGGTGATCTCGCGCTCCGGCGCCTCGACGGTTTCGGAGATCGCCGTCATCGGCCGGCCGGCGCTGCTGGTGCCTTATCCCTATGCGCTGGATCACGATCAGGCGGCGAACGCAGCCGCCCTTGCCGCGGCGGGCGGCGGCGAGGTGCATCCGCAATCGTCACTGTCGCCGGAGCGCATCGCGGCTCTCATTGGCGGGCTGATGGACACTCCCGAGCGGCTGACGGCCATGGCTGCCGGAGCGAAGTCGGCTGGCCGGCCGAACGCGGCACGGTTGCTCGCTGATCTCACAGAGGCTATTGCGTCCAGAAAAACCGTTTCGGATTTCAGGAAAGGGACGCATTGATGAAGATGCCGCAGACCATCGGCCTTGTGCATTTCATCGGCATTGGCGGCATCGGCATGAGCGGCATCGCCGAGGTTCTGCACAATCTCGGCTACAAGGTGCAGGGTTCGGACCAGGCCGACAGCGCCAATGTCCAGCGGCTGCGCGACAAGGGCATCGAATGCTTTGTCGGCCACAAGGCCGAGAATATCGGCGCGGCCGAAGTGGTGGTCGTCTCCACCGCGATCAAGAAATCCAATCCCGAGCTGAAGGCCGCGCGCGAAAAACTGCTGCCGATCGTGCGCCGGGCCGAGATGCTGGCCGAACTGATGCGCTTCCGCCAGGCGGTCGCGATCGGTGGCACGCATGGCAAGACCACAACCACGTCGATGGTGGCGACGCTGCTCGATGCCGGCGGGCTCGACCCGACGGTGATCAATGGCGGCATCATCAATGCCTATGGCACCAATGCCCGTATGGGCGATGGCGAGTGGATGGTGGTCGAAGCCGACGAAAGCGACGGCACCTTCCTCAAGCTGCCGGCCGAGATCGCCATCGTCACAAACATCGATCCCGAGCATCTGGACCATTATGGCAGTTTCGACAAGGTGCGCGAGGCGTTCCGGCAATTCGTCGAGAACGTGCCGTTCTACGGTTTTGGCGTGATGTGCACCGACCATCCGGAAGTACAGGCGCTGGTCAGCCGCATCGAGGACCGCCGCGTCATCACCTATGGCGAGAACGCGCAGGCCGATGTGCGTTTCACCAACCACCGGATGGCCGGTGCCGTCTCGGCATTCGACGTGGTGATCCGCGACCGCAAGACCGGCGGCCAGACGACGATATCGGATCTGCGGCTGCCGATGCCCGGCCGCCACAACGTCTCCAACGCCACCGCCGCAATTGCGGTCGCGCATGAACTCGGCCTATCGGCCGAAGCGATCAAGAAAGGGCTGTCGTCCTTTGCCGGCGTCAAGCGGCGCTTCACCCACACCGGCTCGTGGAACGGCGTCGACATCTTCGACGATTACGGCCACCACCCGGTCGAGATCACGGCGGTGTTGAAAGCGGCGCGCAGCGCCACCAAGGGCCGCGTCATCGCCATTGCGCAGCCGCACCGCTTCACCCGGCTGCACGATCTGTTCGACGAGTTTTCGGTCTGTTTCAACGATGCCGACACGGTGATGGTGGCGCCGGTCTATGCGGCGGGCGAGGAGCCGATCGACGGCGTGACCTCGGAGGCGCTGGTGTCGCGCATCCGCTCCGGGGGCCATCGCGATGCGCGCTACGTCGAAACCCCTGCCGCGATTTCGCCCGTCATCCGCGCGTTGGCGAAACCGGGCGACTTCGTCATCTTCCTGGGCGCCGGCAACATCACCCAATGGGCCTATGCGCTGCCTGGGGAACTCGGCGGTACCGTCTCATGATGCGCGGCCAGGACCTGCTCGACAAACTTGGCGACCGGCTTGCCGGCCTGCGCGGCCGCATCACGCCCAATGCCGAGATGGACAAGATCACCTGGTTCCGCGCCGGCGGTCTGGCGGACGCCCTGTTCCAGCCGGCCGACGAGGAGGATCTGGCTGCCTTCCTGCGCGCCGTGCCGGAGGACATCCCGCTCACCATCGTCGGTGTCGGCTCCAACCTCCTGGTGCGCGACGGCGGCATTCCGGGTTTCGTCATCCGGCTTTCGGCCAAGGGCTTTGGCGAAGCCGAGGTGGTTTCGCCGACCGTCATCAAGGCCGGTGCTGCGACGCCCGACAAGCGCGTCGCGGCCGTCGCTTATGAGGCCGGTATTGGCGGCTTTCATTTCTATCACGGCATTCCCGGCGCCATCGGCGGGGCGCTGAGGATGAATGCCGGCGCCAATGGCGTCGAGACGCGGGAACGTGTCGTCGAGGTTCGGGCGCTCGACCGCAAGGGCAATCTCCACACCCTCAGCAATGAAGACATGGGCTATGCCTATCGTCACTCGGCCGCACCTGCCGGGCTGATCTTCACCTCCGCCGTTTTCGAAGGTGTTCTGGAAGACCAGGAGGCGATCAAGGCGGCCATGGACGCCGTCCAGACGCATCGCGAGACGGTGCAGCCGATCCGCGAGAAGACCGGCGGCTCGACCTTCAAGAATCCGGAAGGCACCTCGGCCTGGAAGGAAATCGACAAGGCCGGCTGCCGCGGGCTGATGATCGGCGGCGCACAGATGTCGCCGATGCACTGCAACTTCATGATCAACACCGGAACAGCGACCGGATACGACCTCGAATATCTCGGCGAGACGGTGCGCGCCCGCGTGCTTGAAAATTCAGGCATCCGCCTGCAGTGGGAAATCAAGCGGCTCGGCAATTTCCGCCCCGGCCATGCCGTGCAGGAATTCCTCGGACAGCTTCTTTAGCGCAAGCTGAAGTTCATGTGATGCTTGAACTTCAAACGGTCTGAAACAACAGCGCCACCGTTGCTCTAAAGACTCACAACACGCTTTTTCCGGCCGTTTTCGCGGAAAGTGAATCTGTCGGAATCATAAGCACTTGCCAGCGAATCAACTCTCTGATTCTCTGCCTTAAAGCGTTTCCTGATTTGAGTCGTTCGACGCGTCGACCGCGTTTTCCGTCTGGGGGGCAACCTGCCGGGAGACTCGGACTCAATCTGGTCGCTGAATGCGTGGTTGCGGGCCCGCCGTGAGAGGGATGACGGGATATGAAGAACAAGCATGTGGCTGTCCTCCTGGGCGGATTCTCGTCCGAGCGGCCCGTGTCTCTGTCTTCGGGAAAGGCGTGTGCGGATGCGCTTGAGAATGAAGGCTACCAGGTTACCCGCGTCGATGTTGCGCGCGATGTCGGCGCCGTGCTCACCGAACTCAAGCCTGATGTCGTCTTCAACGCACTGCACGGCCCGTTCGGTGAAGACGGCACCATCCAGGGCATCCTCGAATATCTGGCCATTCCCTACACCCATTCGGGCGTGCTCGCCTCGGCGCTCGCCATGAACAAGGAGCAAGCCAAGAAGGTCGCCAAGGCTGCCGGCATCGCGGTGGCGGAATCGAAGGTTGCCAGCCGCTTTGCCATCCAGAACAAGCATCCGATGAAGCCGCCCTACGTGGTCAAGCCGGTCAATGAAGGCTCAAGCTTCGGCGTCGTCATCGTGCATGAAGGGCAGTCGCATCCGCCGCAGGTCATCGGCTCGTCCGAATGGAAATATGGCGAGACCGTCATGGTCGAGCGCTACATCCATGGGCGCGAGCTGACCTGCGCCGTCATGGGCGACGTGGCGCTCGGCGTCTGCGAGATCATTCCGACCGGCCATTCCTTCTACGACTATGATTCAAAATACGTCGCCGGCGGATCAAAACACGAAATCCCTGCTAAAATTTCATCAAATATTTACCAAAAAATACAGACACTGGCACTCAAGGCACATCTGGCTATCGGCTGCCGGGGCGTTTCCCGATCGGACTTCCGCTATGACGACCGTCACTCCGAGAACGGCGAGATTGTCTGGCTCGAGATCAACACTCAGCCGGGCATGACGCCGACGTCTTTGGTGCCTGAAATCGCCGCCCAGGCCGGGCACTCGTTTGGCGAATTGTTGAGTTGGATGGTGGAGGACGCTTCGTGTCTGCGTTGAAATGGGGACAGGACAAGGGCAGGGGCGGCGCCGGGCCGGCGCTGTTCGGCATGCCGTTGTCGTTCGACCATTTCGTGCTGCCGCGCGTGCTGCGCCGGCCGGTGCGCGTGCTGGCGCGCCTGGGCGGCGGCGACTTCGTCGCGCCGCGCTTTTCCGCGGCCATCCTGTCGGCTTCGCTCATTGCATCAAGCAGCCTCTATGGCGCCATTCTCGGCGGTCATGCCGACGACATCGTCCAGAGCATCACCGCCCGGACCGGCTTTGCCGTCGACCAGATCAAGGTGGTCGGCAACCGCCAGACTTCGGAGATCGACATACTGGACCGGCTCGATCTCGACGGCTGGACGTCACTGATCGGCTTCGATGCTGAGGCCGCGCGTGAACGTATTGATACCTTGCCCTGGGTCGAAGTGGCGGCGGTGCGCAAGGTCTATCCACATACGCTGGAAGTGCGTGTCGAGGAGCGCGAGCCGTTCGCGCTCTGGCAGCAGGGCTCGGAGCTTTCGGTCATCGAGCGCTCCGGCGCGGTGATTGCGCCGTTCTCGGGCGGCAAGCAGGCGCTGCTGCCGCTGATCATCGGCACCGGCGCACCGGCCAAGGCGCCCGACTTCGTGGCCAAGATCAAGAAATTTCCCGAGCTCGCGGCTCGGGTCAAAGGCTATGTCCGCATCGGCGAACGGCGCTGGGACCTGAAGCTGGAAAACGGCATCACGATCAAGCTGCCCGAGAATGGCGAGGATCAGGCGATTGCCGACCTGGTTCGGATGGACCACGACAGCGGGCTTCTGACGCGGGACATCGCCGCCGTCGACATGCGCATCTCCGATCGCCTGGTGGTGCAGCTGACGCCGGAAGCGGCGACGCAGCGCCAGGCCGCGCTCAATGAAAAGCCGCAAAATCTGAAGCGCAAGTCGGGGACGAAGATATGAGCTGGCTTGGCGGCAACAGCGATGCCTCTTCGCGGCGTTCCGGCACGCTCACCGTGCTGGATGTCGGCTCAAGCAAGGTTTGCTGCGTGGTGGCGAAACTGAAGCCGCGCGAGGACGGCAAGCTGTTGCGCGGCCGCTCGCACCGCATCCAGGTGATCGGCATCGGCCACCAGAAATCGCAAGGCGTGAAGTCGGGCGTGGTCGTCGATCTCGACCGCGCGGAGCACGCCATTCGCCTGTCCGTCGACGCAGCCGAACGCATGGCGGGACTGACCGTGGATTCGCTGATCGTCAACATGACGGCCGGCCGGCTGAAGAGCGAAACCTATTCGGCCACCATCAATCTCGGTGGCCATCAGGCCGACGAAGCCGACATCAAGCGCGTGCTTGCCGCCGGCGCCAAGCAGGCGCTCAAGGCCGAACGCGACGTGATCCATTCGCTGCCCGTCGGCTTTTCGCTGGACGCCGAGCGCGGCGTGCGCGATCCGCGCGGCATGGTCGGCGACCAGCTCGGCGTCGACATGCATGTGCTGACGGGCGATGCCGCACCGCTGCGCAATCTGGAGCTCTGCATCAACCGCTCGCATCTGTCGGTCGAGCGCATGGTGGCGACGCCCTATGCCAGCGGGCTTGCGGCCCTGGTCGACGACGAACTGGAAATGGGTGCGGCCTGCATCGACATGGGCGGCGGCACGACGACCATCTCGGTGTTTTCGGAAGGCAAATTCGTCCACGCCGATGCCATTGCCATCGGCGGCAATCATGTGACGCTCGATATGGCCAAGGGCCTGTCGACCTCGCTCGACGCCGCGGAGCGGCTGAAGGTGATGCATGGTTCGGCGCTGCCTGGCAGTGCCGACGATCGCGACCTGGTCTCGATCCAGCCGATCGGCGAAGACGGCGAGATGCCGCTGCAGATCCCGCGCTCGGTGATGACGCGCGTCATCCGCGCCCGCATCGACGAGACGCTGGAACTGTTGCGCGACCGGCTGAACAAGTCGGGCTACGGCAATGCCGTGGGAAAACGCGTCGTGCTGACCGGCGGCGCCAGCCAGCTTGCGGGTCTCCCCGAGGCGGCGCGCCGCATTCTGGGACGCAATGTGCGCATCGGACGCCCGCTCGGCGTGGCGGGCCTGCCGGAAGCTGCCAAGGGGCCGGCTTTCTCGACGGCGGTCGGGCTGCTGATCTACCCGCAGATGGCGAGCTTCGAGAGCCATCCGGCGAAAGGAATTTCCGGTCTCAGGATGACCGGGACGGGCGGAAAACTGCATCGCATGAGTCAGTGGTTGAGAGACAGTTTCTAATTGACGGGGACAGCCCCATAGGCGGCCGCGGCGGCGAAGCGGCGGGAAAGGCAAAGGACGGAGACAATGACGATCAATCTGCAAAAGCCGGACATCACCGAGCTCAAGCCGCGGATCACCGTATTCGGTGTCGGCGGCGGCGGCGGCAATGCCGTCAACAACATGATCACCGCGGGCTTGCGCGGTGTCGAGTTCGTCGTGGCCAACACCGATGCACAGGCGCTGACCATGTCGAAGGCCGAGCGGCTGATCCAGCTCGGCGCGCATGTCACCGAGGGGCTCGGCGCCGGCTCGCAGCCTGAAGTGGGCCGTGCGGCGGCGGAAGAGTGCATCGATGAGATCATCGATCATCTCTCCAACACCCATATGTGCTTCGTCACCGCCGGTATGGGGGGCGGCACCGGAACCGGTGCGGCTCCCGTGGTTGCCCGCGCGGCGCGCGAACGGGGTATCCTCACCGTCGGCGTCGTCACCAAGCCGTTCCATTTCGAAGGCCAGCGCCGCATGAAGACGGCGGATCTCGGCATCGAGGAGCTGCAGAAATGTGTCGATACCCTGATCGTCATCCCCAACCAGAACCTGTTCCGGCTGGCCAATGACAAGACCACCTTTGCCGACGCCTTCGCCATGGCCGACCAGGTGCTCTACTCCGGTGTTGCCTGCATCACCGACCTGATGGTCAAGGAAGGTCTGATCAATCTCGACTTCGCCGACGTGCGTTCGGTGATGCGCGAAATGGGCAAGGCGATGATGGGCACCGGCGAAGCTTCGGGCGAGGGCCGCGCGATGGCCGCCGCGGAGGCGGCGATCGCCAATCCGTTGCTCGACGAGACCTCAATGAGGGGCGCCAAGGGCCTGCTGATCTCGATCACCGGCGGCCGCGACCTAACCCTGTTCGAAGTCGACGAGGCCGCGACCCGCATCCGCGAGGAAGTCGATCAGGACGCCAACATCATCCTCGGCGCCACCTTCGACGAGGAACTCGAAGGCGTCATCCGCGTCTCGGTGGTCGCCACCGGCATCGACAAATCGGCAGCTGAAATTGCCGCGGCGCCGATCTCGATCCGGGCCGTGCCGCCGCAGCAGAAGCCGGTCAGCCGCCCAGCGGCTCCGGGGGCGGAAGGCCGTCCGGCACCGGTCCAGCAGCAGACCTATGAGCAGCGCGCGGCCGATCCGGTGGCCGAGGCGATCCAGCTTGCCGAGGCCAATGCGGCGGCAATGGCTCGTCCGGCGCCGATGGCCCAGGCGGAAGATTTCCGCCCGCAGAGCAAGATCTTCCAGGCCCCGCCTGCCCAGCCGCAGCCTGTCGTGCAGCAGGTGATGCAACCGGCGCCGATGCGGGAAATGCCGCAGCCGGTGGCTGCCGCACCGCAGCGCATGCCGCGGGTGGAGGATTTTCCGCCGGTGGTGCGGGCCGAGGTGGAAGCCAAGGGCCGTCCGGCCGACCATGAAAACAGCGGGCCGATGGGGCTGCTCAAGCGGCTGACCAACGGGCTGACGCGCCGCGAAGAAGAGCCGGCCCGGTTGCAGCCGGCACAGCCGCGCGAACCGAAACTGCGCCAGGCGGCGCCGGAAATGCGCCGCCTTGCCAGCCAGGATCCGCAGCTTTACGCGCCGCGCCGCGGCCAGCTCGACGATCAGGGCCGGTTGACGCCGCAGACCAGGTCGACCCAGGAAGACGACCAGCTGGAGATACCGGCTTTCCTGCGCCGCCAGGCCAACTGAGCCGTTAACGGTATGTAACACTTGTTAACAGGCAGACGAGAGATTGTCTGCCTGTTAACGTTTAAAGTGGTTTAATAACAAGGCGTTACGATGTGACGCTCAAGGTCTGTCGCGGTTACACAGAGTAAGAAACCGTGATTTGGAGTCTCCCTGACAGACCATTATCTTTGCCGCAGCACTTTCGGTGTGCTGGGATTCGGGGAAGTGGCCCTGCCTGCCGATAAAAAAGAGCCGCGCCTTTTGGGTTAAAGCGGACTTAGGCGTTTGGGCTATGGGGTTTGTCTTGCAAGACTATCAGACGACACTGAAATCGCGTGCAACGCTGACCGGTACCGGCGTTCACAGCGGCAAACCGGTCACCGTCAATTTCCTCCCTGCGGACGCCGACACCGGCGTGCTCTTCCACCTTTCGAACGGAAGCGAGAGCCGCGAGTTCCGCGCGCTGGTTGCTGAAGTCGGCGCGACCGATCTCTGCACCATGCTCGGCGATCCGGCAGGCGAGCATATCGCCACCGTCGAACATCTGATGGCGACGCTTTTCGGGCTCGGCATCGACAACATCGTCATCGAGATCGACGGTCATGAGGTTCCGATCCTCGATGGCAGTGCGGTGGCGTTCGTGGAAGCCATCGACCAAGCCGGCATCGAGACGCTGGCGGTCAAGCGCCGCTACATCAGGGTGGTCAAGCCCGTCCGCATCGAGAATGGCGCGTCCTGGGCCGAGTTCAGGCCCTATAGCGGCACGCGCTTCGAGGTCGAGATCGATTTCGAAAGCCCGGCGATCGGCCGCCAGCTATTCGCCTCCGACATCAACCCCGACATCTTTCGCCAGGATATCGCGCGCGCCCGCACCTTCGGCTTCATGAAGGATGTCGAGCGGCTGTGGGCGGCCGGCTATGCGCTGGGCTCCTCGCTGGAGAACTCGCTGGTGATCGGCGACGACAACCGGGTGATCAACATGGGCGGCCTGCGCTACCCCAATGAGTTCGCTCGCCACAAGACGATGGACGCGATGGGCGATCTGGCGCTGGCCGGCGCCCGTTTCATCGGTTGCTTCCGCTCCTATCGCGGCGGTCACCGGATGAATGCGGCTGCTTTGCGGCGGCTTCTGTCCGACCGTTCGGCCTTCGAGGTCGTCGAGACCACGCGCCGCGAGCGCGGCCGCACCGCCGAGATGAGCGCCGTCACCGGCCCTGTCTTTGCGCCCTGGGTGATCTGATTCTTAACGATTTTCTGGCTTTCTGAACGCTGGCCGGTGTTGCACGAAAGCATCACCGGCCAGTGAAAGTGCGTAGCATTCGGGGCAACACCAAGCCGCCACAAAAATGTGCGATTGGCTAGACATAGCGTTGCTGGGCAAGGCAGTTATGGTTTATGGCTGCTGCCGTCTGTTAGGCGCATGTCGCTCAAAAGTGGGGATCAGTTTTGAGGGAACGCCATGCGAAAGGCATTGAACTAACGCCGAAAGGGCGCAATCCAATCATGTTCTTCAAGCGAGTTGGTCAATCGAAAGCGCCGTATCGGGCTGTTTTCCTGGCGCTTTCGGTGGTTGTGCCATCGCTCTTCCTCTCGGCCTGCATGTCGTCCGAGAAAGACGTCGACCTGTCGACCTATGTCGACCAGACCGAACCGGCCGACGTCCTTTACAATCAAGGCCTTGCCAATCTCAATGCCGGCCGCCTGGATGAGGCGAGCAAGAAGTTCGACGCCGTCGACCGCCAGCACCCCTATTCGGAATTCGCCCGCAAATCGATGGTGATGGGCGCCTTCGCCGACTATCGCGCCGGCCGTTATGACGAAGCGATCGGCTCGGCCAAGCGCTATCTCACGCTCTATCCGTCGACCGACGACGCGGCTTACGCCCAGTATATTATCGGGCTGAGCTACTACAAGCAGATCAAGGACGTCACCCAAGATCAGAAGGAAGCACGCCAGACCGTGCAGACGATGCAGGATCTGGTGACGCGCTGGCCGACGTCGGAATATGTCGACGACGCCAAGGAAAAGATCCGTTTCGCCAACGACCAGCTGGCCGGCAAAGAGATGCAGATCGGCCGCTATTATCTCGAGCGGCGCGAATACATTGCTGCCGTCAAGCGCTTCCGCAACGTGGTCGAGAACTATTCCAACACCCGCCATGTCGAAGAGGCGCTGGCGCGTCTGGCCGAAAGCTACTACGCGATGGGCTTGACCTCGGAAGCGCAAACCGCCGCTGCGGTGCTCGGCACCAATTATCCCGACAGCCAATGGTACAAGGATACCTACAAGCTGTTGCAGAGCAACGGGCTTGAGCCGCGCGAGAATGCCGGATCGTGGATATCCAAGGCCGGCAAGCTGATCACCGGCGCCTGACGCCCGAGCATCGACTGAGGCGGAACGCGCTTTTCGGATTGATCCGACGCTCAAACAAAAAGATAGTGCGGCGCTGCGACTCCATCGGTCGCAAGCCGCTTCACCAGCGGTTCAGTGGTTTAATTGAGGCGCTGAACCGTCCTAACTTTTTGTTGTACGCAATTCCGGACGGAAAACCGCTACGCACTTTTCCTGGAATTGCTTGAGGTCCAGGTTCTGATGCTTTCCAGACTGTCGATCCGCGATATCGTCCTGATCGAGAAGCTGGATATCGACTTCCAGCCCGGCCTTTCCGTGCTGACCGGTGAAACCGGCGCCGGCAAATCCATCCTTCTCGACGCGCTGTCGCTGGCGCTTGGCGCGCGCGGCGACGCCTCGCTGGTGCGCCACGGAGCTGCCCAGGGCCAGGTCATTGCCGTCTTCGATGTGCCGCGCAACCACCCGGTGCGCGCGCTGCTGGCCGAAAACGCCATCGAGGATGACGGCGACATCATCCTACGCCGGCTGCAGACCGCGGATGGCCGCACCCGTGTCTTCGTCAACGACCAGCCATCCAGCGTCACCCTGATGCGCGACATAGGCCACGCGCTGGTCGAGATCCACGGCCAGCATGACGAGCGCGCTCTGGTCGATCCCGGCGCCCATCGCGAATTGCTGGACAGTTTTGGCGGCCATCTCGGCGCCGCCCGCGCGACCGGCGAGGCGTGGCGCTACTGGCGCGGCGCCGAGCAGGAGTTTGCCAGGCACCGCGCCAAGGTCGAGGCAGCGGCGCGCGAGGCCGATTATCTCAGGGCCTCGGTGGCGGAACTGGCAAAGCTCGATCCGCAGCCCGGCGAAGAGACGCAACTGGCCGAATTGCGCGCCACGATGATGCGGGCCGAAAAGATCGCCTCGGAAATACACGATGCGCAGGATGTGCTGTCAGGCCCGTCCTCGCCACTGCCGCAACTGGCCAGTTTGCTCAGGCGCCTGCAGCGCAAGGCCAGCGAAGCGCCGGGCCTGCTCGAGGATGTGGTGAAGTCGCTGGATGAGGCGATGCTGTCGCTGGATGCCGCGCAATCGGGCGTCGAGGCGGCATTGCGCGCCACCGAATACGACCCGCAGCGGCTGGAGAAGGCGGAAGAGCGGCTGTTTTCGTTGCGCGCGGCGTCACGCAAGCACAGTGTCGCTGTCGACGATCTGGCGCAACTGCGCGACACCATGTTGGCCGACCTTGCCGATCTCGATGCCGGCGAGGGGCGCCTGCATGTCCTGGAAAAGCAGGCCGCGGCGGCGCGCGAGGCCTACGATATCTCCGCAGCCCAGCTGTCCTCGCTTCGCCACGCCGCCGCGGTCGGCCTGACCAAGGCTGTGATGGCCGAATTGCCGGCGCTGAAGCTGGAACGGGCTGAGTTCATCGTCGAACTGGCCAGCGATGGCGAGAACCGCATGGAAGAAGGCATCGACCAGGTCGAGTTCTGGGTGCGCACCAATCCCGGCACCAGGCCTGGGCCGATGATGAAGGTCGCCTCGGGCGGCGAGCTGTCGCGCTTCCTGCTGGCGCTCAAGGTGGCGCTGGCCGACCGTGGCTCGGCGCCGACATTGGTCTTCGACGAGATCGACACCGGGGTCGGCGGCGCCGTGGCCGATGCGATCGGCCAAAGGCTGGCCAGGCTGTCGAAGCGCGTGCAGGTGCTGTCGGTCACGCATGCTCCGCAAGTGGCGGCACGTGCTGCGACGCATTTCCTGATTTCCAAATCCGGCGGCTCGGACAGGGTCGCTACCGGTATCGCCGAAATGGACCGGGCCGCGCGCCAGGAAGAGATTGCACGCATGCTGGCCGGCGCCACCATCACCGAAGAGGCGCGCGCAGCCGCCGAACGGCTGCTGCGCGAAAATATTGCTGCAGCGTAGTCGTCGCAAGGCTTTCGGACTGAGTCAGGATATGGCTCCATCCCGCTGTTCAGGAATGCTTTTTCCGAAATCCTGATTTATGGTGTCGCGCCACTGTCCAGGGACCGCTGCATGTCTGAAAAACCAGTCGAATCGTTGAGCGAAAGCGAAGCCGCGGATGAGCTCCAGCGGCTGGCCGAGGAGATCGCCGGTCATGACAGGCGCTATCATGCCGAGGACGCGCCGACGATTACGGACGCGGAATATGACGCGCTGCGGCGGCGCAATCTTGCCATCGAGGAGCGCTTTCCCGGTCTGGTGCGCGAGGATTCGCCCTCGCTGCGGGTCGGCGCCGCGCCGGCGGAGGGCTTTGCCAAGGTGCGCCATGCGGTGCCGATGCTCAGCCTCGCCAAGGCCTATACAGACGAGGACGTCACCGATTTCATCGAGCGTGGCCGGCGCTTCTTCGACCGCGACAAGGATCTCGACATTGCGTTTACGGCCGAGCCGAAGATCGACGGCCTGTCGGCGTCGCTGCGCTATGAACGCGGCGTGTTCGTGCAGGGTGCTACGCGCGGCGACGGCGCTGTCGGCGAAGACATCACCGCCAATCTCAGGACCATCGCCGACATCCCCGCCAAGCTCAAAGGATCGGGCTGGCCCGAGACCATCGAGATCCGCGGCGAAGTCTACATGACCTATGCGGAATTCGAGGCACTGAAGGCCCGCTCGGCGGCGGTGGGCGGCCAGGACTATGTCAATCCGCGCAATACCGCGGCCGGCTCACTGCGACAGAAGGATGCGTCCGTCACCGCCAGCCGCAATCTTAAGTTTTTTGCCTATGCCTGGGGCTACACGACAGCGGATCCGGCGCCGACCCAATATGATTCGGTGCAGAAATTCGCCGAATGGGGGTTCAAGGTCAGCCCGCTGATGGTGCGGGCGAAGTCGGTCGAGGAGCTGATCGCGCACTACCACAAGATCGAGGAGCTGCGTTCGTCGCTCGGCTACGACATCGACGGTGTCGTCTACAAGGTCGACCAGCTGGAATTGCAGCGTCGCTGGGGCTTTGTCACCGGCGAGCCGCGCTGGGCCGTTGCGCACAAATTCCCGGCCGAACAGGCGATGACGACGGTGCAGAAGATCGATATCCAGGTCGGTCGTACCGGCACGCTGGCGCCGGTGGCGCGGCTGGCGCCCGTCACGGTCGGCGGCGTGGTGGTCGAAAACGTCACGCTGCACAATGAGGACTACATCAAAGGCTTCGACAGCAACGGCCTGCCGATTCGCGACGGCATCGATGTCCGCATCGGTGACACGGTTGTCATACAACGGGCGGGCGATGTCATTCCGCAGATCGTCAGCGTGGTCGTCGACAAGCGGCCGGCTGATGCGGTGCCTTACGAATTCCCGCACATTTGTCCGGTCTGCGGCTCGCCGGCGACGCGCGAAATCAACGAAAAGACCGGCAAGGAGGATTCGCGCCGGCGCTGCACCGGCGAGCTGATTTGCGCTGCCCAGGCTGTGGAGCGGCTGCGTCATTTCGTGTCGCGCGGCGCGCTCGACATCGAGGGTCTGGGCGCCGAGAATATCGACCTGTTCTTCAATTCGGGACTGGTCAAGACCGCCGCCGATATCTTCACCCTCAGGGATCGCCGCCCGGGCGTCACCAGGGCGCTGGCCGAGCGGCGCGAGGAGCAGGCCAGGCAGCGCGAGGCGGCATCGGGCAAGGCGCGCAAGAATGTGCGCGGTGTCGAGGACCGCAATTATGAAGGCCTCGACAAGCTGTTCGCGGCCATCGATTCGCGCCGCGAGCCGGAGCTCGACCGCTTCATCTTCGCACTCGGCATCCGCCATATCGGCGAAACGACGGCGGCCGTGCTTGCCCGGACGTTTTCGACCATCGAGGAGTTGATCCGCGTCGGCAAGGAAACGGCGGCGGCTGAGGATCCGCACAGCGTCTTCCCCTCCATCAACGGCATTGGCGATACAGTGATCGATGCGTTGCGCGATTTCTTCGGCAATGAACGCAATGACGACGTGCTCGACAGACTGCTCGAACAGGTCAAGCCGAAGCCGTATGTCGTCACCGTGTCGACCGACAGCGAGGTTGCCGGCAAGACCATCGTCTTCACCGGCACGCTGGAAAAGATGACACGCTCCGAAGCCAAGGCGATGGCCGAACGGCTCGGCGCCAAGGTGGCGGGTTCGGTGTCGGCGAAGACCGATCTGCTGGTGGCCGGGCCGGGCGCCGGCTCCAAACTGAAGCAGGCCAGCGAACTCGGCGTCGAAGTCATCGACGAGGACACCTGGCTGCAACGGGTCGGCAAGGCGTGATGGCCGGTTCGTTCAAAGGGTTCGGGCAAAAAGCCATCCCGTTCCTCAAGGCGCTCGACTTCCACCAGAGCCGCGAATGGTTCCAGGAAAACCGCGCGCTTTACGACAGCGAGTTGCATGAGCCGTTCTGCGATCTGGTCGAGACGCTGACGGAGCGCTTCGCGGCGGCGGGTCTGGGCTTGCGCGGAGACCGCAAGAAATCGCTGTTTCGCATCAACCGCGACGTGCGCTTCGCCAAGGACAAACGGCCTTACAACCAGCATTTGTCGGCCATGCTGTCACCGGATGGCACCAAGATGGAGCAGGGCGTGTTCTTCGTCTATGTCGGGATCGACCGCTGCTTTGCCGACGTTGCCTGGTGGAACCCGGAGCCGCCCCTGCTGCTGGCGATGCGCAAGGCGATTATCGCCCGGCCAGCCGAGTTCCGAAAACTGCTTTCAACCCTTAGGAAAAACGGCTTCGAACTCGAAACCGAGGGTCGGTTGAAGCGCACGCCGCGCGGATTCGAGCAGGTCAACGAACCCGATCTTGTCGACGCCATCCGCAACCGGCACTTCTATGTCCAGCACATGATCGATCCGGCCGGCATCCACGCGCCAGCGCTGGTCGACGAGCTTGTCGATTTCACATTGCGCGCCAAGCCGTTGCTCGACTGGGGCAGGGCGATCCAGGGCACGGCACCGCGGAGCTAAATCAGCCCGGCGCACTGCACGGCTACATCCGCATCAAAAGACCGCCGTCGACTGCCAGTTCGATGCCGGTGATGTAGCTTGCCGCATCGGAAAGCAGGAATAGCGCGGCATTGGCCATGTCCTGCGGCGTGCCGATGCGGCCGAGCGGCGCATAATTGGCAACGGCCGCGCGTTTCTCTTCGGTGTCCCAGCGCGCCTGCAGCGGCGTCAACGCCATTCCCGGGCAGATCGAATTGGAGCGGATGCCATCGCCCGCCAACTGCATGGCGAGCGACTTCGACAGCGCACAGACGCCGGCCTTCGATGCCTGGTAGGCATCCTGCGGGGTCGGATCGCCGCGATACCACTGGATGGTGGAGAAGTGCACCATGGCGCCGCCGCGTCCGCCGGCCCGCATATGCGGAACCACCGCCCGCGCGGTGTGGACGAAGGATTTCAGATTGATGTTGAAGACCTGATCCCAGACATCGAGGTCCATCTCGAGGGCCGATTTGTCGCGACCGAACCAGAGCACGCCTGCGACATTGGCGAGATAATCGATGCCGCCGCGCTCGCGGCCCGCGGCATTGATGGTCTGCTCGACGAAGGCGGCGTCGGTGAGGTCGCCCTGGGCAAAGGTGAGCCGGTCGTCATAGGCGGCAAGCGACGCCGGACGCGGCTTGACGTCGATGGCGGTGACCGAGGCGCCGGCATCGAGCAGCGCCAGCGAGATCGCCTCGCCCATACCGCCACCGGCGCCGGTGACGACCGCGTGCCTGCCGGTGAAGTCATAAGCGATCATCCGAACCCCCTCATTTGTTTTTACAACATCAGTTTCGCTGATTTGTTGGCTCAAGCGAATTCGTCTGACTTTTCAAACGCCGGCTCCTACATAGCAGCGCGAGATGGGAATGTGACATGTCGGCAGAGACCTTAAGCGAAAATTCCGTGGCCAGCGACTTCTGGGACGGCGTGCGGCTGTCGATGCCGGTGGTTGTCGCCGCGGCGCCATTTGGGCTGCTGTTCGGCGCCATCGCCGTCGACAACGGCTTTTCCGTTCTCGAAGCTTTCTTGATGAGCGCGCTGATCTTCGGCGGCGCCAGCCAGATGGTCGGCATCGAATTGTTCGGCCAGCATGTCGCGCCATGGCTGATCGTGCTGTCGATCTTCGCCGTAAACTTCCGTCACGTGCTTTACTCCGCCAGCATCGGCCGGCGAATCGCGCACTGGCCGGTTATCAGCCAAGCGCTGGGCTATTTCGTGCTCACCGATCCGCAATTCGCGGTGGCCGAGCGTAAGGCCGAAGCCGGCGAGACCGTTGGCTTTGCCTGGTACATGGGGCTTGGCCTGCCGGTCTATGTGTTCTGGGGGATCGAGAGCGCGCTGGGCGCGGTGTTCGGCAAGCTGATCCCGGACACGCATGCGCTCGGCATCGACTTCCTGCTGCCGATCTATTTCCTCGGGCTGGTCATGGGCTTTCGCAACCGGCCACTGTGGCTGCCGGTGGTGATCGCCAGCGCCGCGGCGTCGATCATTGCCTACAAAACTGTGGGATCGCCATGGCACGTCTCCATCGGCGCCATTGCAGGCGTGCTTCTGGCCGTCATCCTGCCGCCGCACCATAGCGGTGTGGAGGCAAAACGATGAGCGCGACCTTGTGGATCATCATTGCCGGCGCGATCGCCACCTATCTCACCCGCGTCGGCGGCCATCTGGTGATCTCGCGCTTCGACCACATCCATCCACGCGTCGAGGCGGGTTTGAATGCCGTGCCGGCCGCAGTGTTGACGACGCTGGTGGCGCCCGCCGCACTTAGCGCCGGACCGGCGGAATGGGCGGCGCTGGTCGTCGCCGCTGTGGTCTCGCTGCGCGGCGGCCTGATGGCGATGTTTCTGGCCGGGGCGGTGGTGCTGGTCCTCGCGCGGCAGTTTGTGGCATAGGGCGCCTGCGCGCGGAACAGTTTCGAACTGTCGGCGCCGCCGCTCATTGCCCTGGCGGGCGTTCGTCACTCGAAAAGCCAAGCAATTGGCTTTTCGTCCGCTTCGCGGACCGCTCCTCACCTCCCCGTATAGTGACGGGGAGAAAGAAGCTCATTTCAGATCTTGGCGTCGTGCGGCAGCGGCGCTGTCGCTTTCTCCAGCCAAGCCAGCGTCTCGCCGTCGAGCATCGGGCCGATCTCGGCCAGCACCCAGGCATGGTAAGTATCCAGCCAGTGCAACTCCTCGCGCGTCAACAGGTCGGTGCGGATCAGCCTGATATCGATCGGCGCCAGCGTCAGCGTCTCGAAACCGTGCATGGCGATGTCGCCGCCCTCCACCTGTTCAGCCGGTGTCACCAGGATCAGGTTCTCGATGCGGATGCCGTAGGAGCCTTCCTTGTAATAGCCGGGCTCGTTGGACAGCATCATGCCGGCCAGCAGCTTTTCGGTGCCGGTGCGGGCGATGCGCTGCGGCCCTTCGTGCACCGCCAGATAGGAGCCGACGCCGTGGCCGGTGCCGTGGGCAAAGTCGCAGCCATGCTTCCACAGCGCCATGCGCGCCACTGCGTCGATTTCCGAGCCGCGCGTGCCGGCGGGAAAGCGCAGCGTGGAAATGCCGATCATGCCCTTCAGCACCAGTGTGAAGCGCTCGCGCATCTCCTCGGTCGGCTGGCCGATCGGCACCGTGCGGGTGATGTCGGTGGTGCCGTCCTGATACTGGGCGCCGGAATCGAGCAGGAACAGCTCGCCCTTTGCCAGCTTGCGATTGGTGGCGCGCGACACACGGTAGTGCATGATGGCGCCGTTCGGCCCGGCGCCGGAAATGGTGTCGAAGGAGACGTCGCGCAGCGGCATCTGCGTTTCCTCGCCGGTCTGCCGGCGCACCTCCTCCAACTTGGTGACAACGGTTATTTCGTCGAGCGTGCCCGGCTTCTGCCGTTCCAGCCAGCACAGCAGTTTCGCCACCGCCGCCCCGTCTCGGCGGTGCGCCGCGCGGCTGCCGGCGATTTCCGCTGGGTTTTTGGTGGCGCGCGGAATGCGGGCGGGATCGGCCGCTGAAACAAATGCGCCGCCATTGTCCTCGACCAGCATTCTCAGCTTTTCCGCCGCCAGCACCGGATCGAGCCCGATCTTGGCGCCGCCCTTGGCAAGGGCTGCGACCGCCGCCTCGAATTCGCCGGGCTCGTGCAGATCGGCGAGTTGGGTGAGATAGGCGGCGACCGTGCGCGAAAACTTGCGGCTGTCCATGAACAGCTGATGCTTGCCGTCGGCGGCGAGGATCGCAAAGCCGAGCGCCAGCGGCGTGTGCGGCACGTCACCGCCACGGATGTTGAAGGCCCAGGCGATCGAGGAGGGGTCGGTGAGCACGGCGTGCGTCGCGCCCTCCTTGCCGATTGCCGCCGCCAGCCGCGCCAGCTTGTCCTTGGCGAGTTCCCCGGCAAAGCCGATCGGGTGGATCTCGACCGGCGCCACCGCCGGCTCGGGCTGATCCTTCCAGATGATGTCGATCGGGTTATTGTCCAGCGGCACCAGCGTCGCGCCGGATTGCTCGGCCGAAGCCTTCAGCGCCTTGATGTCGCCAATCGTGTGCAGCCAGGGGTCGAAGCCAAGCGTGGCGCCCTTGCCGAGATTGTCCTTGATCCAGGAGGCCGGCGGGTTGTCGACGAGACTCTCGATCGCAAAAATGTCGAGATCGACCTCGTGGCGCACTTGCAAGGTATAGCGGCCATCGACGAACATGAAGGCGCGGTCACGCTGCACAAGTGCTACGCCGGCCGAGCCGCTGAAGCCGGTCAACCATTTCAGCCTCGCCGAGCGATCGGCGACATATTCGCCCTGGTGCTCGTCCGCGCGCGGCACCAGGAAACCGTCGAGGCCATTATCCGCCAGCCATCGCCGCAGCAACGTCACGCGCGGCTTGCCGACGCTCGGGTCGCCTGCGGAATCGAAGGTCTGGAACATGGTATGCCTCCTGTATCGGGCGCGACCGTAGCGCATGACCCGGAAAACCGGAATCGATTTTCGCCAATCGCAACAGGCTCGGATTGGTCCAAAGCGCGTTGCGTCTCAGTGCTTCAGGTGGATCGTCACCCAGCCTTCGCGATGCAGGGTCCTGACATGCCGGAAATTCTGGCCGACATAGGCCGAGATCACCGCATTGCATTGGCGCTCGAGGATGCCGGACAACACGATCGAGCCGCCGAGGCTGATGTGCCTGGCCATCTCAGGCGCCAGCCGCATCAGCGGCCGCGCCAATATGTTGGCGACGATGAGGTCGAAAGGCGCGCGCTTGCCGAAGATCGGGTGGTGGAAGCCGGGCGCCGTCACCGTTTCAACCAGCGCCTTGACGTGGTTGAGGCGGGCATTGGCGGCGGCGACCCTGACGGCGATCGGATCGATGTCGGTCGCCAGCACCGGAATATGCGCCAGTTTGGCGACGGCGATTGCCAGCACCGCGCTGCCGGTGCCGAGGTCGAGGGCATTCCTGGGACGTTCGCGGCGCACGACCCGTTCCAGCATTTCGAGGCAGCCGGCCGTGGTGCCGTGATGGCCGGTGCCGAAGGCAAGGCCGGCCTCGATCTCGATGGCGAGTTCGCCGCTGTGGCGCTTCCGGCGGTCATGCGCGCCATGGACGAAGAAACGTCCGGCGCGCACCGGCTTCAGTCCCTCCAGCGAGCGCGCCACCCAGTCGATGTCGGGCAAAACCTCGCGCTCGATCGGCTTCGACAGGGACAGTCCCACAAGGCTGTCTTTTAGCCGCGCCTCAACCGCGTCGACATTGCCGTCGGTGTAGAGCGAAACCTCATAGATGTCGCGGTCTTCATCGACTTCGAGCACGGCGATCGGCAGGCCTTCATCCTCGAAAGCCGGCTCGAGCGCGGCAAATATGCGGTCGGCCTCGATCTTCCCAGCGATGAAGTGGAGCCTGGTCTGACCCATCAGTTGGTCTCTTGCTTGAGCATGATCTCTGGACAACACTTTTCTGTCCGAGAAAACCGGATTCCACATTTAGGGATCATGCCTAGCCTGCTGCCAGCCGCTTCAGCTTGGCAATCGCGGTATCGGCGCTTTCGCCATAGGCGATGGTGCCCGAAAACTCGCCCTTGGCATTGAGCAGCAGCGCCGAGGCGGTGTGGTCCATCGTATAATCGCCGTCGCCGGTGTCGACCTTCTTCCAGTAGATGTTGAAGGACTTCGCCATGGCGTGCACCTTGTCGGGATCGCCCGATATGCCGACGATGCGGTCGGAGAAATTGCTGACGTAAGTGTTCATCACAGGCGGCGTGTCGCGCTCTGGATCGACGGTAACGAAGTAGGCGTTGAGGTTCTTGCCGTCGTCGCCCAGCGTCTTCAGCCAGCCGGCCATTTCGAACAAAGTGGTCGGGCAGACTTCCGGGCAATGGGTGAAGCCGAAGAAGACGATGCTGGGTTTTCCCCGGAAGGCGGCTTCGGTGATTGGCGCGCCTTTCTGGTCGACCAGCGTGAATGGCGCGCCATACGGTTCGCCACCATAGTGGCCGCGATAGAAGTCAAAGGTGAGCCAGCCGATGCCCGCCGCCATCAGAACGAGAATGCCGACCAGAATTGAACGCATCATCAGGAATTGTCCGTAGCAGAAATCATCGAGCGCCGGATCGGCGCCTCTCTGCCGGCAGTCTTAGCCGGTCGCAGGGGGCAAGGCAAAGATGCCGCGTTGCCGCAACCGGGCTGGGCGCTACCTTGCAAACAGCTGGCCCTTATCCCACCTGAGACCGGCAAACTGAACCTGAGGAGGCTCCCTTGCAAAGACGGACTGGGCAGAGACGGATTGGGCAGAAACTGATCGGCGGCGCGCTGGCCGCATGCATTGCCCTTGGCGCCGGTGCCGCAGCGGCAGAGGAAGTCGGCAAGGTCGGCGTCGATTGGGTCGGCAACGACATCATCGTCGAGGCGATCAAGGATCCCAAGATCGACGGCGTGACCTGCCATGTCTCCTATTTCGACCGCAGCGTCATCGACCGGCTGCACAAGGGCAACTGGTTCGAGGATCCGTCTGATTCCTCGATCTCCTGCCGCCAGACCGGGCCGATCACCATCGGCGACATCGACATGAGCGAGGGCGGCGAAGAGGTGTTCAAGCAAGGCATCAGCCTGATCTGGAAGAAGCAGGTGGTGAACCGCATCTACGACAAGAAGAACGAGACGCTGATCTATCTCTCGCATTCGCGCCAAGTGCAGGACGGCTCGGCGAAAATGTCGGTGACGACCGTGCCGCTGTTCGGCCAGAACGTGGTGTGGACCGGCGGCAAGCCGAAATAACGATCCTCCGGGCGCAACGCGACAATTGCTTCCGCAATTGCGCGGGGGTAAATCCGCCAGATGGACCGTACCGAAAACCTCGTCCTGAAAGATCCCGAGCCGCGCATCCATTCGACCGCGGAGCTGAAAGCGTGCAAGCTTGGCCGCTATGCCTCGATCGGCGAACGGGTGGTGCTGCGCGAGGTCAATGTCGGCGATTTCTCCTATTTCGAGCGCCACGCCGAGGCGATCTACACGACGATCGGAAAATTCTGCTCGATCGCCGCCAACAGCCGCATCAATGCCTTGGAGCATCCGATCGAGCGGATCACGCAGCACAAGCTCAGCTACCGGCCGAACGAGTATTTCCGCTGGCTGGGCGTCGACGCGGCGTTCCGCGCGCGGCGGCAGGCCAAGGCGGTCGGCATCGGCAATGATGTCTGGATCGGCCATGGCGCCGTCATCATGCCCGAGATCAGCATCGGCAATGGCGCCATCATCGGCGCCAATTCGGTGGTGACGCGGGATGTGCCGGCCTACACAATCGTCGCCGGCGTACCGGCGAAGCCGTTGCGCATGCGCTTTCCCTCCGAGATCGCGGCGCGGATCGAAAGCCTTGCCTGGTGGGACTGGCCGCCGGAGAAACTCGCCAAAGCGGTTCCCGACATGCAGGCCTTGCCGATTGAGGATTTCCTCGATCGTTGGGAGCAAGAGCATTCCTGAGAGCTCGCCGCGCGTGCGCGGTTTCATCGACTGGCTGGCCGAAATCCTGGCGCCAAAATTCTGAACGGCACGTGTCGGGAAGAGTTCCGCCGGTCTGCGGCAACGCAACGGACCCCTTCCGCCATGCGGGGGTGGCGCAGCGGAAGGGGCTTGGAGACAAATCCGCCGTGAAGCGGAACGAACAGGTTTTGGCCTGCATGGTGACTAATGGCAACAAACCGATAAGGCGGCTTTTCACGGCGCTGCGCCTTTGGCGTGCATACAATTGCACCAGCGATGCCCTCTGCGACAGGGAACCGGAAGCGGCTGCCGGTTGTTTATTGTTGGAGCGATGAATGCGGCCTTGGTCAGCTCGTCGCGCTTTGAACGGTTGAGGATGTGAATGATCGAAAAGCTGTTTACCAGAATCGCCAACACCGTTTCGCACTTGGCGGGCCTGCCGCCGACTTTCATCGCCTGTTGCGCCATCGTTATCGTCTGGGCGGTAAGCGGGCCATTCTTCGGCTTCTCCGATACGTGGCAGCTCGTCATCAACACGGGAACGACGATCATCACCTTTCTGATGGTGTTCCTGATTCAGAACACCCAGAACCGCGACGGCGCCGCGGTTCAGGCCAAGCTCGACGAACTGATCCGCGTCAGCGAGGGCCACAATCATTTCATCGGCATCGAGCACCTGACCGAATCCGAGGTCGAGGAGATCAGAGACAAATGCGAGCGGGCGGCAAAACGCCATGACCACGAGCTCGCCGAACTGGCGGGCAAGAAGGCCGTCGCGCAAAAGCGCACCGCGAAAAAACGCGCGCCCGCCTGAGTCTCGGCTTTGGCTGAGTTCGACGATCAGTTTCCCATAAAGGCCGCGAAAGCGTCCTTATGGTCGGGGTGCCAGCGCGAGAGAGCAGGCCGGTTCTCGATGATGTCGCCGATCGCCCAGGCCATGCGCTTTTCATCGGTCGGCCGCATCACCTCATTGTCGGGGCACAGGATGTAGAAGTCCCCGCGCGCCAGCGAAGCCAGCATGAAGTCGACCACCTGCTCGCCGGTCCAGGCGCCAGCGGGTTTTTCGACCGCTCCTTCGGTGAGGCCGGTGAAGGTGAAGCCGGGAATGAGAAGATGCGCCGCGACCTTCGCGCCCGGCTCGTTGCGCAATGCGTGCGCCAGGCCTTCGGTGAACGTCTTCAATGCCGATTTGGATACGTTGTAGGCGAGATTGCCGGGTGGCGTGGTGATGCCTTGCTTGGAGCCGGTGTTGATGATCAGGCCCGGCTCTCCGGAGGCCAGCATGGCCGGCGCAAAGGCCTCGACGCCATGTACGACGCCCCAGAAATTGATGTCGATCAGCCGCTTCCAGGCGTCGCCGTTCTCCCACGGTTTTCCCGGATTGTTGCCGACGCCGGCATTGTTCATCAGCAGCGATACGGCGCCGAAAGCGGCATGCGTCTTTTCCGCCAGCCGGCCGAGTTCGTCGGCCTTCGAGACGTCTGTGGCGACCGCAAGCACGGCATTCTCGCCGGCGATCGCGGCGACTGCCTGGCGGGCCGCATCGAGGCGCGCGCCGCCAATGTCGGCCAGCACCAGTCTCATGCCCATAGCCGCCAGCCTTTTGGCGGCGGCAAGCCCGATGCCGCTGGCGCCCCCGGTGATGACGGCGACGTTGCCTCGGCTGAGGGCGGGCAAAGCGGATTGGATTTCGGCGTCGGAGGTCATGATCTTTTTCCTAGGGTTCGGGTGGCGCCGAACTTAGCGCGGGACGCGCATCGTGCAAGGCCGTCCCGCGTGTTCGGGTTGACCGCATCAACGGCGGCTGTGCATGCTGCGGCTGAACAGGAGACTGCCGATTGACCGACTGGGTTGCGATCCTGAAGGAGCAGACCGCCACCGGCGACCAGATGGGCCGCGAGGTGCCACAGATGCTTGCCAATCCGGACATAAGCGAAGCGCAGGTGAAGACCTTGTTTTCGGCACTCGAAAAACAGGCCGAGTTCGTCGAGAAATTGCGCATGGCGCTGGAAAAATTCGGCCATGATTTTTCGATCATCAAGGCGGCCGAGCGGCTGGAGGAGCGCTATGCCGACCTAGCCGCGTCGGTTGCCGAAAAGCTGAAGGCGATGCGCAAGTAGAGGCGTCCTACGCTACTTTTCCAGCACCCGCGAAAAACGCGTGTCCGGAACGAACCAGACGGCGGCCACCAGCACGAAGATCGCAACGCCGATCCATTGGTTGACGAAGGCAAGCGGGACGGCGGCGGCGTAGAGGGCCACCGAGATCTTGCCCTTGCGGTCATTGCCCAGCGCCTTGGCGAAGGCGGTGTCGTTGCCGTGCAAATGGTGCAGCTTGGTGGCGAGAAAGGTGTAGGCGACCGCGCACAGCACCAGGTCGATGCCATAGACGGCGACGGGGACCGGCGCGAAATGGTTCTCGCCCATGAAGGCCGTCGTCGCCGGCATCAGCGACAACCAGAACAGAAGGTTGAGGTTGGCCCACAGCACGCGGCCGTCGACCCTTTGGACGGTGTGGAACATGTTGTGCAGATTGTTCCAGTAGATACCGACATTGATGAACGACAAGACATAGCTGAAAAAGATCGGCCACAGCGGCAGAAGCGCTGAAAAATCCTCCCCATGGGGCACTTTCAGCTCCAGCACCATGATGGTGATGATGATGGCGACCACCCCATCGGTGAATGCCTCGACTCTACCTTTTCCCATGGATTCTCCTTCTCGATGGAAAGACGTTAAGCGAGGATTTCGGGCAAGACCATCCTGACAAGGTTGTCAGGATGAAGTTCGGCGCGTGGAACGGCCATCCTTACATGGACGTTGGGGCGCAATTGGGCGTTGGGCGATTGGCCGGAGGTTGCCATGACCAGCTATGCCGAGACCATAACGCGCGACAACGGACTCGATGGCCGGCCCGCGATGGCCGCGGTTGCCGCCATGATCGCCGCTCTGTTCGCCGGCAGCACGGTGCTGACGCCGCTTTACGTCATCTACAAGCAGGCCTTCGGTTTCTCGCAGATCACGCTGACGCTGGTCTACGCCGTCTATGTCGTCGGCAATCTCGGCGCATTGCTGATGTTCGGGCGCTTGTCCGACGGCATTGGCCGCCGTCCTGCGGCGCTGGCGTCGATGGCCATAGCGGTGGTCAGCGCGCTGGTGTTCCTGTTGGCCGAGAACGTCGCATGGCTCGATGTCGCCCGCATATTGAGCGGCCTTGGCATCGGCGTCGGCGCGGGAACCGGCACGGCCTGGCTTGCCGAATTGATCGAGGGTAAGGACAAATCGCGCGCGGCAATCATCGCCACCAGCACCAACTTCGTTGGCCTTGGCCTCGGCGCGCTGGCATCGGGCCTGCTCGCCGAATATGCGCCCTGGCCGTTGAGACTAACGTTTGCGGTCTATCTTGCCTTGCTCGTGGTGGTGACGCTGTTGATCTGGCGCACCAGGGAAACCGTTTCGCGGCCGGGAAGGCTGGCCGACGTTTCGCTGCGGCCGCGGCTGTCGGTGCCCGCTGATATCCGCGCCGCTTTCGTGGCGCCGGCCTTCACCGGCTTCGGCGCCATGGCGCTGGTCGGCTTCTATGCAGCCCTGGCGCCGAGCATCCTGGCGCAGCAGCTGCATGTGGCCAACCATGCCGAGGCCGGCGGGCTGTTCTTTGAACTGTCGATCGTTGCGGCCGCGACCATTCTGGCCACGACCCGACTGTCCAGCCGCGCCGGCATGCTGGCCGCGCTGGCGCTGATGATCCCGGCCGTAGGGCTGATGGTTGCTGCTCAGTTTTTCGCCTCGATGTCCCTGATGGTTGCCGCCACCGCTGTGTGCGGCGTGGCGGCGGCGCTCGGCTATCGCGGCGGCCTGCAGGTGGTGAACCAGATCGCACCTGCCGAGCGTCGCGCCGAATTGGTGTCGGCGTTCTTTATCTGCTGCTTCTGCGGCAATGCGCTGCCGGTGATCGGCATTGGGCTGCTGTCGAGTTGGACCACTCCGACGACGGCAAGCCTGGCCTTCGCCGGCATGATCACGCTGTTCTCTGTCGTAGCGCTGGGGTTCGGCGTCAAATACGCGCGCTGAGCCTCACCCGTTTGGCGTCTCGGGCGCCATGTTTGCCCGTCCGCGCGGGATGCCGAGGCCGGTGTCGGGCGGCTCGCCGGCGGCCGGCCGGTCCTCGATCATGTGCATGGTGCGCCAGCGGCCGAAGCGATAATAGGCGGCGGCCAGCACCAGCGAGGTGATCGATCCCGCCGGAAAACTCCACCACAGCGCTTCCTCGCCGATGTAGCTCCTGAAGAAGTAGGCAAAGCCGGTACGCACGACCAGCACGGAAATCACCAGAATGATCAGCGGCGGCATCACGGCACCGGTGGCGCGCACGGTGGCGAACAGCACGATGGTGACGCCGAACAGGATGAACGACCAGGACGCCACCTTGTTGATGTGGGCTGCAATGTCGATTGCGGTGCTGTCGCCGCTAAGGAACAGGCCGAGCACCGGCCTGTCGAAGAAGAACAGCAGCGCCACCAGGGCGCCGGTGAGCACCAGGTTGAAGCCGACGCCGGACGCCGCGATGCGACCGATGCGGTCCCACCGCCCTGCGCCGACATTCTGGGCCGCCATCGACGAGACTGCGGCGCCGATCGCCAGCGCAGGCATCTGGATATAGGTCCACAGCTGCGCCGCGATGCCGTAGGCGGCGGCGACCTGCGAGCCGTAGGAGTTGACGATGCCCATGACGGTCAGCGCCGCCGCCGAAATGACGATCATCTGCAGGCCCATCGGCACGCCCTTGAAGACGACGATCCTGAGCAGCGCCGGATCCGGCCGCAGCAGAGCGAGGTTGGCGCCGGCGAGCCGCAGCGGATGCTTTCTGGCATAAAGCACGACGAGGATGGCGATCACGCTCACTGTCTGGCCGATCAGCGTCGAGGTGGCGGAGCCGGCGATGCCGAGCTCGGGGAAGGGGCCGATGCCGCGAATGAGCAGCGGATTGAGGATGATGTCGAGCACGACGGCGAGCGCCATGAAGAAGAATGGCGTGCGCGAATCACCCGCACCGCGCAGCACCGTCATGACGAAGGACAGAAGATTCATCATCGGCACGGCGACGAAGATGATACGCAGATAGGAGCGCGCCAGCGGCAGCGCATCGGGCGGGGTGCCCAGTGTGTTGAGGATGGCGTCGACCCAGATCCAGCCGCAGACGGCGAAGATAGCCGAGACGAGGAAGAAGAAGCTGGCGCTGGTGCCGACGATGCGCCGCGCCTCGGGCAGGTCGCGGGCGCCGACCGATTGCGCCACCAGGATGGTGGCGGCCATGCCGATGCCGAATACGGTGCCAAGAATCAGGAACAGAACCAGATTGGCGTTGGAGGTGGCGGTCAGCGCCGATTCACCGAGGAAGCGGCCGACCCAGACAGCGTTGATCGAACCGTTGAGCGACTGCAGCACATTGGAGCCGAGCACCGGCAGAGCGAACAAAAGCAGCGTGCGCGGAATCGGGCCGCTGGTCAGGTCGCCGGTGCGCCGGCGCGGTGGTATTTTTTCGTCCATGGGCTGTTCGGCGAAGGTTCATCTCAAAGTCCGCCCGGCAATGATCGCCGATTTGACGGACAAGGTCGATGCGGCATTGGAACATGCCACCTGGCGGCTTCAAGCTAATCAGTTCTCAAAACATTCGGAATGGGATATGGGTCGTCGCCGCGTGGGGTCGCATATCCTGTTGGATATGATGAATAGGCTGGGGGGATCATGTCCGACAATCCGCTTTTTTCCGAGCGCCTGAACCGGCGCGCGTTTCTTGGAATATCCGCTTTGGGTGCCGCTTCCATGGCGCTTTCAGCCTGCACCACGACCGACGTCGTGGTGCCGCCAACGCCCGCTCCGGCGCCCGAACCGGCTCTGGGCGATGCCGCCACCATGTATTCGGCGCGCGTCGATGAGGGCTTTTCATTGCCGGCAATCCCCGTGGCCAAGCTCGATCCGAAGTTCGTGCGCCAGATCGTGGACGATCCGACCGGCGAAAAACCCGGCACGATCGTCGTCGATACATCCGAGCATTTTCTCTATCTGGTGCGCGACGGCGGCAAGGCAATGCGCTATGGCGTCAGCCTCGGCAAGGCCGGGTTTGGCTGGACCGGCAGCGCCGTGATCCAGGCGCGCAAGAAATGGCCGGTGTGGACGCCGCCGCCCGAAATGATCCAGCGCCGGCCGGAACTGGCGAAATATAAGGACGGCATGCCGCCGGGACCGCAGAGCCCGCTCGGCGCGCGTGCGCTCTATCTGTTCCGCGACGGCAAGGACACGATGTACCGGCTGCACGGCACGCCGGAATGGGATTCCATCGGCAAGAACGCGTCGTCGGGCTGCGTGCGCTTCATGAACCAGGACATTATCGACCTCTACAGCCGGGTCAACGGCGTAGCCCAGGTCTATGTGCGCCCGAACCTGTCGGCCGCAGGCAAGATCATGGCCGTGTCGAGCCGGACCGCCGAGCCGATCGATGCCGGCGTGCCAAGGGATGCGGAGATTTTGAAATAGGTGCCTTCACGGCATCGCTGATCGCCGACAAACGTTTAGAGGCGGACGCGCCGGGCGCGTCCGCCTTTCCGTAAACGGCTACTTCTTGGCGAGGCCCGGAAGCGTGACCTGATAGACCAGGAACATGGTGTCGACATCGGCGCCGTCGTCGGCCTTGTAGGGCGCGCCGACCTGAAAACCGTCTTGGGTGAGAAAGTCGTTATCGTTGCCGACGAACAGGAAATAGTCGTCGGGCAGCGCCGGATCGAGCAGGCTGACCACAGACATTGCTTCCCACTTCTCCGAGAGATTGTTCTTGTCGTTCGGCTTGCCGTCATGCAGGCCGAAACGGCCGAGTTCCTTGTTGTCGTTGATGTCAATGAACGGCGTCAGCTTGGCCGGGGTCACCGAGGGGTCGAGCACGCCCTTGGGCGCCAGCGGCTTGTCGGCGGCATCGAAGGCGCCGCCGGCAATGTCGGTGGCGCCAGAGACGTCGACGACGAAAATCTGGCGCAGCAGCGAAGTATCGCCCTTCACCCCCTGGCCGTTTCCGCTGTCGCGCGCCAGCATCAGGAAGGTCTTGTCGGACAGCGCCACGATTTCGCTCTGCGCGGCGACCTTGGTCTTGTCCTTGGCGTCCTTGAACACCGGCAGCGGCACGGCATATTCATGCACCAGCTTGAGATGGGCCGGGTCGGAGGCGTCGTAGACCAGCGCGCGGGTGTTCTGGCGCGTCGCGGGCGAATCGCCGCCATCCTGGCGGGGCGCCGACTGCAGCACAGTGATCAGCGACTTGCCGTCCGGCGTCAGCGCCATGCCTTCGAGGCCTTGATTGTTCTGGCGGCCGGTTTCGGGATCCTTCGGATCGGGTTCGGCTGCACCGGGGCCCGGATTGTCGGAGGCGAAGTTCGGCGCGCCCTTGCGCATCGGCACCAAAGCGGCGGGCGGCTGCGTTGCCGACAACAGATGGCCGTCGGCCGAGAAGCGGTAGATGTTGGGGCCGTATTCGTCAGAGATGAACATGGTGCCGTCGGGCAGCCGCGCGATCGCCTCATTGTCGAGCGCCAGCTTGCCATTGGCCTCGGGCAGGATCGGCAGGTCGCCATTGGCCGCGCGCACGCCGTTGAGCGGATCGAGGCCGGTGGCGTCAGCGCCCTTGTCGTCGGTGAGGAGCAGGGAATCGGCAAGCGTCGCCTTGACGCCTGTCTGTTCCTGGCCGGAGGTGGGCGTGGCGCCTAGTGCGGCCGGCGTGAACTCGATGCGAATAGTGTTGAGGCGCGGCCGGTAGTCGGTGGTGCCGACGACATTGTAGCCGCGGTCGGGCAGCAACCAGAGCGAGCCCTTGTAGCCGTCCGCGCCACGGGTCCAGCTTGCGGCGTCGATCGACATGCCGGAGCCGGAGCCGAAGGTCTCGCCGAACTTGTCCTTCTGATCGGCCGGGATGCGGCCGACGCCGACCAGGCCCTTGTTGACGAAGCCACCAACGGTGGCTGTGCTGTCGGCAAGGGCAGGGGTCAGGGCGGTAAACAGCGCCAGCGCGGCGCCGAGCGACACGGTTCGGTGCGAGATTTTCATGGAGATCCTCTTTGTGACAAGCCTTGAGCGGCGCAAAGGGGCCACCGCATCGCATCGACGATGTCGCCCTCTCGCAAAGCGGTCTAGGACGCGAACATGATACTTGCGTGACAGAGCGGGCCTCTTCCTTCTCCCTTGTGGGAGAAGGGAGAGACGCACTATCAATCGCTGTCGCGCGCGATCAGCTCCAGCGGCCAGACTTCGCGGATGATGCGCGGACCTTCCGGGCCGGCAAAGGCGGGAAGCGAGGCCAGCAGCATTTCGGCCAGCCGCCGGCCCATCGGCTCCAGCGACGGACGGAAGGCGGTCAGCGCCGGTGAAAAGTAGCGGCAGAGCGGCGTGTCGACGATGACGATCACCGCGATGTCGTGGCCGGGCCTGATGCCCATCTCGGCCAGTGCCTTGCAGCCGCCGAGCGCCATTGCGTCATTGTTGAAGATGATGGCTGTGGGCCGGTCCTTGGAGAGCATCACGCGCGGCGTCACCTGGTAGCCGCCTGCCTCGTTGATGAAGCCGTCGGCGATCAGGCCGGGGTCGACTTCGATGCCATGCCGCTCCAGCCCCTTGCGGTAGCCGTCGAGGAAAAGGTAGCCGAAGTTGAGATCAAGCGAAGGGCGGATGGCGGCAATGCGGCGGTGGCCGCGCGCGACCAGCCGGTCGACGGCTTCATCACCCGCCCTCTCGAAATCTATATCGAGCGAAGGATAGGTGTCGTCGCCGGATTGACTTCGGCCAAGCGTGGCGAAGGGAAAGCCGGCCTTGCTGAGATAGTCGATCCGATCGTCTTCCCGCCGTGTATTGGCCAACACGACCGCGTCGGCCCGGCGCGTCTCAACCACGCGGCGCAGCCTCTCCTGCTGATATTGGCCGGGCTCGCCCATGACGACCATCAGATCCAGGTCATCCTCGGCCAGCCGGCCCTGCAGACCGATCAGGAACGGGATGAAGAACGGTTCGCCATATTGCTGGTCGCCCGGATGCGGCTGCAGCATGAAGGCGATCGAATGGGTGGTGCCTTGCCGCAGGCTGCGGCCGGACTGGTTGGGCGAATAGTTCAATTGCTTGGCGGCGGCGAGCACGCGCTGGCGGGTGTCGGCATTGACGTCGGCGCGGCCGTTCAACGCCCGCGACACGGTGCCGATCGAAATGTTCAGGTGACGCGCGAGGTCATGGATGCTGGACGCCAAGGACAGTTCTCCCCCTGTCTTGGCTAGCACCGGCTGCCGCCCAGGCCAAGGCTTCGGGATGATTTTCGCTGACAGCCGATTGACATTCTACGCCATCGGGTGTGTTCTCGTAAACGTTTACGGAGAAACGTTTACGGTGATGCCGGAAATGCCGTGACATTCGGTCTGGAGGGACCGGACGGGAGGAATGCCGGATGATGAATGCCGTCCTCGTCGGCTGTGGTGCGATGAGCAAGGCCTGGCTCGATGCCGCGAGGCAGATCGACGGGCTGGCCATTGTTGGCCTTGTCGATCTCGACGCCGAACGGGCGAAGGCGAGGGCGCACGAATACGGGCTCGACGGCGCGGTCATCGGCACCAGCCTCGACGCGGTGCTCGACCAGACCAGGCCCGACGCGGTGTTCGATGTCGTGGTTCCAGCCGCCCGGCGTGATGTCGCCTTTGCCGCCTTTGCCCATAATTGCCATCTGCTGACGGAAAAGCCGCTGGCCGATACTCCGGAAAATGCGCGCGCCATCGTCGATGCGGCGCGTAACGCGGGGCGCGTCCATGCGGTCGTGCAGAACCGCCGCTACGTCGCCAATGTCCGGCGCATCAGGCGCTTTCTCGACTCCGGCGCCATCGGCAAGCCGACCAGCATCCATGCCGACTTCTTCGTCGCGCCGCATTTCGGCGGCTTTCGCGAGGAGATGGCCCATGTGCTCTTGCTCGACATGGCGATCCACACATTCGACGCCGCCCGCTACATGGTCGCAGGCGATCCCGCCGGTGTCTTTTGCCAGGAATGGGAGCCGGCCAATTCCTGGTACCGGCAGGGATCGTCGGCCAGCGCTATCTTCGATCTCGGTGGCGGCAAGCGCTTCACCTATGCAGGCTCCTGGTGCGCGGCGGGCTTCCGCACCAGTTGGGAGAGCACATGGCGCATCGTCGCCGAGCACGGCAGCCTGCTCTGGGACGGCGAGGACGGGCTGAAGGCCGAGGTTGTGTTGTCGGTCCGCGACGGCCTGTTCGACCTGACCCAACCCATCACAGTGCCGCCGCTCGATCCCGCCGACCGCATCGGCGGTCATCTCGGCATCATCAAGGATTTCATCCACGCCATCGAGACCGGCAGCGAGCCGGAAACGCGTGGCAGCGACAACATCAAAAGCCTGGCCATGGTTTTTGGCGCCATCGAAAGCGCCGAGACCGGACGGCGCGTCGCAATCACACAGGAAGCATCATGATGCCAAACCCGCTTCTCGACATCCGGATCGGCACCATGGTGCGGGCCAATCTCGAAGACCCGGCCGCCTACATCAAAGAGATTCTGCCGCTCGGCTTCGAGAGCATCCAGCCCTTCTTCTGGCAGACGCTGGGCGGCAAGGATTTGCCGCGGCTCGCCGGCGAGATTCGCGAGGCGATCGGCGATGCCGATGTCGTCGTGTCGTCGATCGGTGTGTTCGGCAATCCGCTGGAGGACGGCGAGGTCGATCGCGGCGTGCTCGCGGCCTGGGAAACGGTGATCGACAATGCGCATCTGTTCGGCGCCTCGACGGTCAGCGGCTTCACCGGCCGCCTGCGTGGCAAGAAGCTGACCGACAGCCTGCCGCGCTTCCGTGAGGTCTGGGGGCCGCTGGCCAAACGCGCCGCCGACAAGGGCGTGCGCATTGCCTTCGAAAATTGCGCCATGGACGGCAACTGGGCGGCCGGCGACTGGAACATCGCCCACAATCCGGACGCCTGGGAGCTGATGTTCAACGAATTGCCCGACGAGAACCTCGGCCTGGAATGGGAGCCCTGCCATCAGCTGGTCTATCTCATCGACCCGATACCGCAGATCCGCAAATGGGCGCCGCGCATCTTCCATGTCCACGGCAAGGACGCGACGGTGCGCTGGGATGTCATCGGCGAGCACGGCGTGTTCGGCAAGCTGCCCTTCGTGCAGATGCGCACACCCGGTTTTGGCGACAGCGACTGGACGCGGGTGATCAGCGAATTGCGGCTGGCCGGTTACAAGGGCGCCATCGACATCGAGGGCTGGCACGACCCGGTCTATCGCGGCGACCTCGAAATCACAGGCCAGGTGCGCGGGCTGGAATACCTCAAGCAATGCCGGGGAGGAGCGACCTACCTGCCGAACCCAGCGTGACCGAGGGCCGGTGGGAGGAGCCGGCCTGACAGATTGCCAAGCACTGCCGACAAGCACTGCCGAAAAGCGAACGACGAACCCCTCGGCTCACCGAGGACAAAAGGGAGGAACGTGCATGAGCATCGCAATGAGAACGACACTTCTGCGCTCGACCGTCGTGGCCGCCGCCACGGCGCTGTGCGCTGCCATCTCCACTCTGCCGGCGCAGGCGCTCGACGCCCAGTGGTGCAAGGATGTCCACATCCGCTTTTTCGTCGGCGGCGCCGAGGGCGACGCTTTCGGCACCATCGTCTACAATGGCGCCAAGCAGGCGGCGTCCGATCTCGGGCCGAAGGTCGACTACATCTTCTCGCAGTGGGACGTCGAGAAGATGGTGCAGCAATTGCGTGAGGCCGTCGCCGTGAAGCCAAACGGCATTGCCATGATGGGCCATCCGGGCGACGCCGCGATCATGCCGCTGGCCGAACAGGCGCATAAGGACGGCATCAAGATGATGTACCAGAACGTGCCGGTGCCGAAGGTGGTGGACGCGTTCGGCGGCGGCTATGTCGGCGCCCAGCAGGAGCAGCAGGGCCGCGCGCTCGGCGTCGAAGCGTTCAAGCTCGGCAATCTCAAGTCCGGCGACAAGGCGATCATGATCGGCCCGTTCGAGAACGAGGCCCGCGGCGCGCGCGAGCGCGGCACGGTGGCAGCACTCAAGGAAGCCGGCGTCGAGGTCATCCAGCTGTCGTCGCCGCCGAGCGGCGAATGGGCGTCCGACCCCAATCTGGCGATACCGGTGATCACCGCGGCCCTGCTCAACAATCCCGACGTCAAGGCGGTCGGCTATCCCGGCGGCCAGATGCTGGGCAACGTCGCCACCTACATGCAGGCGGCGGGACGCAAGCCCGGCGACATCTTCAACTTCGGCTTCGATACCAGCCCGCAGATCGTCGAGGCGTTCAAGGGCGGCTGGGTGCAGCTGACGGCTGATCAGCAGCCGTTTCTGCAAGGCTATCTGCCGATCCTCAGCCTTTGCCAGCAGGTGGTGCTGGGCCTGGCGCCGATGAATGTCGACACCGGGGCGGGCTTCGTCACGCCGCAGAATTACGAGATCGTCGCCGAGCTCGCCAAGCAGGCGCTGCGCTGACCTCCCAAACTGCCGGCTGGGCGCAAGCCCGGCCGGCAGGACCGCCGGCACCAGGCCGGGATGATACCACAGGAGCGAGGATCGCCATGGCCGAACGCATCATCGAACTGCGCGACATCAGCAAATCCTATGGCCAGGTCTATGCGCTGGGCGGGGTCAATCTCTCGGTCGACCGCGGCGAGGTGGTTGGCTTGATCGGTGACAATGGCGCCGGCAAATCGACGCTGATCAAGATCCTGTCCGGCGTCGTCAAGCCGACCAGCGGCGAGATCCTGGTGCGCGGCAAGCCGGTGACCGGCTGGAGTGCGGCACGCTCGCGCGACGCCGGCATCGAGACGGTTTTCCAGGACCGGGCGCTGGCCGTGCAGCAGACCATCGTGCGCAACATCTTCATGGGCCGCGAACTCACCGGCTTCATGGGCTTTCTGAAGGTCAATAAAGAGATAGAGGAGGCGAGCCGGCTGATGCGCGAGATCGGCTTTACCTCGAAGGTGTTCACGCCGCATTCGATCGTCGGCCAGCTCTCCGGCGGCGAACGCCAGGGCGTGGCGATCGCGCGCGCCATCTACAAGCAGGCCGAGCTGATCATCCTTGACGAGCCGACGACGGCGCTGTCGCTGACCGAGACCGCCAAGGTCTTCCATTTCGTGCGCCAGGTGCGGGCGAGCGGCCGTTCGATCCTGTTCATCGGCCACAACATCCACCATGTCTTCGACATCGCCGACCGCTTCGTGGTGATTGACCGCGGCAAGGTGGCGCTGACCGCCGATCGCACCGAGGTCAAGTCGGCCGAAGAGCTGATCAATTTCATGGAAGACGTTGCGCATCCCGGAGGATTGCCGGGGCTGCACGAGGCCGGCGACGCGGAGAGGGCAGCACGATGAGCAAGACCATGGAACCCGATCTGCAGAGCCCGCTCGGCGGCAAGGCGGCCCGGCCTGAGTGGAAGCACCCGTCCGACCATTGGCTGCGCGGTTTCGTCATCGACAACCGCGCAGCGCTCGGCACGCTCGCCGTGTTCATCATCATGATGGCGGCGTTCCTGATCGCCAACCCGACCGTGTTCACCACCTGGTATCTCTACAGATCCGTGCTGACCACGCTGCCCGTTGCGCTGTTCGTGGTGGTGCCGCTGGTCTTCGTCGTCACCTGTGGCGAGATCGACCTGTCGTTTCCCGCAACCATGGGCTTTGCCTCCTGGGTGTTCGCGCTGGTGGTGCAGGCCGGCTATGATCCGTTTCTCGGCATCGCTGCCGCACTCATCACCGGCACGCTGCTCGGCTTCCTCGTTGGGTCGCTCGTCGTTTATGGCGGGCTGTCGTCGCTGATCGCCACGCTCGGCATGAATTTCCTGCTGCGTGGGCTGATCCAGATCATCAACGAGGGCAGATCGACGGCATTGACCGGTCTCAGCGACAGCTGGGCGTACACCATCTTCTCCGGTCAGGTGTGGGGTTTTCCGGTACAGGTCTTCTGGGCACTCGCCTTCGTCATTTTGTCGGCAATGCTCTACAACCGGCACCGCTTCGGCGCGCAGGTGAGGGTGGTCGGCGACAACCCCGACAGCGCCCAGCAAATGGGCATCGACGTCAAGCGCGTACGGGTGAAAGTTTTCATCTTCACCGGCATCGGGGCCGCGATCGCCGGTACGTTCTCGGTGATGATCAACTTCACCTGGTGGCCGACGGCCGGCGACGGCTATCTGCTGCCGGTGCTGGCGTCAGTGTTCGTCGGCGGCACGCCGACCTGGGGCGGCATCGGTACGGTTGCCGGCGGCGCCATCGGCGCGGTCACCGTGTCGTTCATCCAGACCGGCGTCGTGGCGGCGGGCTTGAGCGGCTTCTACGTCCAGTTCTTCAACGGCCTGATCATCATCCTGTCGCTGCTGGGGCACAAGTGGAACCAGGCGCGGTACAGGTGAGGGGCGGGCTAAATTGACGGGGACGCTCATGTTGCGGACCGCATGCCCCGACGACTGGGCAGACGCCCGTCGCTTCGTCATTCTAGGGCGGAGCAGGAGCGAAGCTCCGTCGCGTAGACCCTGGAATCCATTCCGCGACCTTGGAGTGCAGCTGCGCAGGATTCCGCACCGTGGCAACGCGTTGAAGACGCGGGATGGATCCTCGGGTCTACGCTGCGTCGCTACGCTCCTTGCTCCGCCCGTGGATGACGAGGCGGGGAGGGCTCCGCCAGACTACAACAATGTGGTCGCTTGTAGGACAACAGGACAAGCGGGCGCTCACACCGCCGCGACGAACCCGTCCAGCACGCGTTTCTGGCCGGCCTTGTCGAAGTCGATGGTCAGCTTGTTGCCTTCGATGTTGGAGATGTTGCCGTTGCCGAATTTCTGGTGGAAGACGCGGTCGCCGACGCTGAAGGGCGACGGCGTGTCGGCGACGGATTTGGCGACCAGTTCGCCGTCAATGGTGCGGCCTTTGACGCTGGTTCGGCCGGCGCCGTAGCCGGAGTCGGTCTCGCCATAGCCGATGCGCTCGACCTGGTGGCCGGAGCGCGAACCCCAGTTGCGGTCGGTCGCTTCGGTGCGGTTGGCCTGGGCGCGCTGCCAGCCCGGCGTGGCATAGGTGTTGGAAAAGGCGCCGGATTTTTCCGCGCCGACATTGTCGAAGCGCGAGGCGCCGTAGGGGTTCTGCCGTCCTGCGCCCTGGCCGCCACGGCCGGACGCGAACGAACCGCCGCCATAGGTATTGCGGTAGCCGCCATAGGAGTTGCCGCTTTCGGCGACCTCGACATGGGCTTCCGGCAGTTCGTCCAGGAAGCGCGACGGGATGGTCGATTGCCACAGGCCGTGGATGCGGCGGTTGGAGACGAACCACAAATGCAGGTTCTTCTTGGCCCGGGTCAGGCCGACATAGGCGAGACGGCGCTCTTCCTCCAGGCCGGAGCGGCCGCCTTCGTCCAGCGCGCGCTGGTGCGGAAACAGGCCTTCCTCCCAGCCGGGGAGGAACACGGTCTCGAATTCGAGGCCCTTGGCCGAATGCAGCGTCATGATGTTGACGGCGTCAAGCTCGGCGTTCTGCTCGGCGTCCATGACCAGCGCGACATGCTCGAGGAAGGAGCGCAGCGATTCATACTCCTCCATCGAGCGGATCAGCTCTTTCAGGTTTTCCAGCCGGCCCGGCGCCTCGACCGAACGGTCGTTCTTCCACATGTCGGTGTAGCCGCTCTCCTCCAGAATGGTCTCGGCGAGCTCGGTGTGTGGCGTGGTTTCCAGCGCCTTCTGCCAGCGCTCGAAATTGGCCGCCACTTCGCGCAAGGCCGCGCGCGGCTTGGGCTTCAATTCATCGCTTTCGGCGAGCTTGGAGGCTGCCTCCAGCATCGGGATGCGCAACGCACGCGCCGTGTCGTGGATCTGGCGGATGGTGGCTTCACCCAGGCCGCGCTTGGGGACATTGACGATGCGCTCGAAGGCGAGGTCGTCGGCGCCCTGCGCGACGACGCGGAAGAAGGCCAGCGCATCGCGGATTTCCATGCGCTCATAAAAACGCGGGCCGCCGATGACGCGGTAATTGAGGCCGAGCGTGACGAAGCGGTCTTCGAATTCGCGCATCTGGAAGGAGGCGCGGACCAGGATGGCCATGTCGTTCAGCTTGTGCTTGGCACGCTGGTAGGTCTCGATGGTTTCGCCGACGGCGCGGGCTTCCTCCTCGGAATCCCAGGCGGCGTGAACATGCACCTTCTCGTCGTCCTCGGCGACCTTCTCGGTGAACAGCGTCTTGCCGAAGCGACCCTCATTGTGGGCGATGAGGTGCGAGGCGGTGCCGAGGATGTGCGCCGTCGAGCGGTAGTTGCGTTCCAGCCGGATGATGGTGGCGCCCGGGAAATCCTTGTCGAAGCGCAGGATGTTGTCGACCTCGGCGCCACGCCAGCCATAGATGGACTGGTCGTCGTCGCCGACGCAGCAAATATTCACGCTCACGGGCTGTTCCACGCCTGCCGGCGCGGGCCCTCCGCCCCCTCTTTTTTGCGCGCCTTCGGCGTCGCGGGAGTCGCCTCGCAACGGCTCGGACGCCCGGTCGGGCTTGCGGCCTTCGGCCGATCGCGCTTTACCCTCCCCTGGATGGGGAGGGTCGCCGCGAAGCGGCGGGGAGGGGTGACTGGCGCCGGCGCTGCCCCCCCCCCCCCCCGCCCGCCCCCGCCGGCGCCGCCCCCCCCCCCGGGGGGGGGGGGGGGTTTCGGGCCACGCCCCCCCCCCCCAAGAGAGGGGGG
>NZ_JAMYPF010000009.1:0-254377 GCF_040320205.1 Mesorhizobium sp. M0761 | reverse complement strand
GTTTGTGCACTGTCATAGTGCCGCAATCGTGACGATAGTCCAAATGGCTGGTGAAGCTGCCAATCTCCCCCCTTGTGGGGGAGATGTCCGGCAGGACAGAGGGGGGCGCGAAGGATCGCCAGCCTGGCACCCGACATTGAAGACCCAAGAGTTGCGACCGAGTGGCGAGCCATGACCATTTGATGCGCTGGCGGGACAGCGCCCCCCTCTGGCCTGCCGGCCATCTCCCCCACTTGGGGGGAGATCAGCAGCTTCAACCAAATTTCCCCGTCCGCGGGAATCCCTTCGGCACCATCCGTCCGGCCGACGCTCTCGCGCCGATCCACTCGGCCAGCTCTTCGCGCGACCTGACGAAGGTGCGGTCAGCGGAATCCTGCCAGGACAGGCCGCTCTCCAGCGTGAAAGGTTTCAGGTCGAGCAGACCGCCATCCTTGTATTTCTGCAGGCGAACGCCCTTGCCGCGGCCCATCTCCGGAATTTCGGAGAGCGCAAACACCAGCATCTTGCGGTTCTCGCCGACAATGGCGAGATGATCGCCTGACACGGGGACGCAGGCCTTGGCCTCGTCGGGCGCCTTGACGTTCATCACCTGCTTGCCCTTTCGGGTATTGGCGACGACCTCCTCCTCCGGCACGACGAAACCATTGGCATCGTAGGAGACGAGCAGCAGCTTGCGCTTCGGGTCGTGGACGAAGGCGGTGACGATGTCCTGGTCGTTGTCCATGTCGACGATGATGCGGATCGGTTCGCCATGGCCGCGGCCGCCCGGCAGCCGGTCGGCGCCGATGGTGTAGAATTTTCCGCCGGTGGTGAAGACCAGGATCTTGTCGGTGGTCTGGGCATGGAAGGCGAGCTTGAGGCTGTCGCCTTCCTTGAAGGTGAGCGTGGAATGGTCGGCCAGATGGCCTTTCATCGCCCGCAGCCAGCCCTTTTCCGAGACCACCACGGTGACCGGCTCGCGCTCGATCATGGCGTGCGCGATGTCGGTCAGATCGTGCTCCGGCGCGTCGGCGAACTGGGTGCGGCGCTTGCCGAGTTCGGTCTCGGGGCCGAACTTGTCGCGCACCTGCGTGACTTCCCATTTGATCGTCGACCATTGCTTGGCGTCGGATGCGAGCAATGCCTCGATCTGCTTCTTCTCGGTGGTGAGACCGTCGAACTCCTTGCGGATCTCGAACTCTTCCAGCTTGCGCAGGGCCCGCAGCCGCATGTTGAGGATGGCTTCGGCCTGGGTGTCGGTGAGCGACCAACGGGCCATCATCACCTGCTTGGGCTCATCCTCCTCGCGGATGATCCTGATGACCTCGTCGATGTTGAGATAGGCGATCAGGTAGCCGGCAAGGATTTCCAGCCGCTTCTCGATCTCGCCAAGCCGATGCTTCGAGCGGCGGATCAGCACATCGCGCCGATGGTCGAGCCACTCCTTCAGCACGCCCTTCAGCGACAGGACGTTAGGCACCTTGCCCCGCGACAAAACGTTCATGTTGAGGGGAAACCGGCTTTCGAGCTCGGTCAGCTTGAACAGCGATTCCATCAGAATGCCGGGATCGACCGAACGGCTCTTCGGTACGAGCACAATGCGGACGTCCTCGGCGCTTTCATCCCTGACATCCTCAACCAGCGGCAATTTGCGCGCGATCAAAAGCTCGGCGATCTTCTCGATCAGCCTGGCCTTCTGGATGCCGTAGGGGATTTCAGTGACGACGATGCTCCAGGTGCCCCTGCCCTGATCCTCCTGGCCCCATTTGGCGCGCACGCGAAAACCGCCGCGGCCGGTCTCATAGGCCTCCAGGATGGATGCGCGGCTGTCGACGATGATGCCGCCGGTCGGGAAATCCGGCCCCTGGACGAACTCCATCAGCTTTGTCACCGGCGCGTCCGGCTGCTCGATCAGCTGCAGCGCTGCGTTGCAAAGCTCGGCGGCATTGTGCGGCGGGATGGACGTGGCCATGCCAACCGCAATGCCGGAGGAACCGTTGGCGAGCAGATTCGGGAAGGCGCCGGGAAGCACTACGGGCTCCTCGTCCTCCTCGTTGTAGGTTGGCCGGAAATCGACGGCGTCCTCGGTGATGCCGGCAAGCAAATCGCTCGCCACCTCGGTCATGCGCGCCTCGGTATAGCGCATGGCGGCGGCATTATCGCCGTCGATATTGCCGAAATTGCCCTGCCCGTCGACGAGGGGATAGCGCATGGAGAAATCCTGCGCCAGGCGCACCAGCGCGTCGTAGATCGACTGGTCGCCATGCGGATGGAACTTGCCCATCACGTCGCCGACGATGCGGGCGCATTTGGCAAAGCCCTGGTCGGGGTTGAGCCTGAGCAGCCGCATCGCATGCATGATGCGGCGATGCACAGGCTTCAGCCCGTCGCGCACGTCAGGCAGCGCCCGGTGCATGATGGTCGACAGCGCATAGGCGAGATAGCGCTCTTCCAGCGCCTTCTTCAGATCGACCGGTTCGATGTGGTCACCGCCGCCATTTTCAGGCGGCAAAATCCTTTTTCCCATGCGGCTGGACTAGCCGAGCGGGTGATTCGCGGCAAGGCGGGGCTGCGGAAATCCGCACTTTGCAGCCTTTGGGCTGACGAGGGCGGCTCAAGGTCCGACAATGGATGTGACGGACTTCATGTCCCCCCTTGCCGTCCCTGTGCAACAGCAGCGGTAGCAGTGCTGTTGCCAACCAACATCAATCTGTTACACGCCCTCTCTAAGGCAGGAGACGGTACGCAGGGGAGCCCGACCTTCATGACATATTCACCGCATCGGGCGAAGGCTCCCGCTCCGATTTGCCTTTCGCCGTGATTTTCGACAACTCTGCGGGAAAGCGCCTTTTTCCCGTCCAGTTCGTCACGGAATGGTGATGGCGTAGAATTGAGAAAACACTTTTTCAGGACTCTCTCAGGGAACTCGCGATGACAATCCAACGTTCGACACTCAAGAAACTTGCTTTTTCGACCTTTTTGCTGACGCTGCCGCTGAATGCCGCCTTTGCGCAAGACACGGCGGTTGCCGACCGACTGAAGGCCGCACTTGCCGTCCAGGGCGTCGATATCACCTGGACCGGCGTTACCGGCGACAATTCCAGCATGGTGCTGCAGGGCGTGTCGGTCAAACCGGCGGCCGAAAAGGAGGCGCTGCCGATCGGCGACGTCAAGCTCGAAGGCGTGACCGAAGCCAATGGCGGCTTCGATGTCGCGACCATCACGACTTCGGCCCTCCAGCACAGCAAGGACGGCGTCACGCTCAACCTCACCCCCTTCGTCATCCACGACGCCAACATCCCGGCTGAGGGCGCTACAGGCCCGCTCGGCTCGATGATGATCTACAAGTCGGCCGAACTCGAAAACCTGACGGTCAAGGTTGCCGACAAGACCGCCTTCTCGGTGGATGGGCTTGCTGTCCAGATCACGCCGCCGGCCGACGGCAAGGCGATGGAGTTTTCCGCCACCACGGAAAAGTTCAACGCCGACCTGACCCTGGTCGACGATGCGAAATCCAAGGAAGCCATCGAGGCCCTCGGCTACCAGAACATCTCGGGCAATATCGAAATCGGCGGCACCTGGCAGCCGAGCGACGGCAAGATGGACCTGTCGAAATACGACATCTCGGTCGAGAATGCCGGCACGCTCGGCATGACCTTCGGCCTCGGCGGCTACACGGTCGACTTCGTCAAGTCGCTGCAGGAGATGCAGAAGAAGATGGCGGCGCAGCCGGAAGGCGCCGACAATTCGGCGCAAGGCATGGCCCTGCTCGGACTATTGCAGCAGCTCTCCTTCAACAGCGCATCGATCCGCTTCGACGACGATTCGCTCACCGGCAAAGTGCTTGAGTATGTCGGCAAGCAGCAGGGCATGTCGGGCAAGGACATCGCCAACCAGGCCAAGGCGATCGTGCCGTTCGGCATGGCGCAGCTCAACAATCCCGAACTGACCGCCGAAGTGACGGCCGCGGTGAGCAAGTATCTCGACGATCCGAAGAGCCTCGAGATTTCGGCCGAGCCGCCCGCAGCGGTGCCGTTCGCGCTGATCATGGCCGGCGCCATGTCCAACCCGGCCGACCTGACCAAGACGCTGGGCGTCCACGTCAAGGCCAACGAAGACTGATCGAAGTTCGCCCCCTTCTCCCCGTCACTATACGGGGAGAAGGTGCCGGCAGGCGGATGAGGGGCGGCGCCAACGCCTGCAAATTGTAGTTCGATGCTGAACCGATTGTCAGAAGGCGCCAACTGCTAAGGCCGTTCGCCAATCGCCTGCATGCGTGCTGCCCCTCATTGTCCTGCCGGACATTTCTCCCCGTATAGAGACGGGGAGAAAGGGCAGCTTCAACGCTGCCGTCAGTCCTTCTTCACTGCCGCGACACGCAGCGACAGATCACGCAACTGCTGCGGCGAGGCTTCCGAAGGCGCGTTCATCAACAAATCGTAGGCCTGCTGGTTCATCGGGAACATGGTGATCTCTCGCAGGTTCTTGGCGCCGACCAGCAGCATGACGACACGGTCGACGCCGGCCGCCATGCCGCCATGCGGCGGGGCGCCATACTGGAAGGCGCGGTAAAGGCCACCAAAGCGTTCTTCCACCGTGGCGCGGTCGAGGCCAACCGTCTCGAACGCCTTGACCATGGTTTCCGGCAAATGGTTGCGGATACCGCCAGAGGCGATCTCGAAGCCGTTGCAGACCATGTCGTACTGGAAGGCCTTGATGCCGAGCAGGTCGTCGCCGTTGAGCGCGTCGATACCGCCTTGCGGCATCGAGAACGGGTTGTGGGCGAAGTCGATCTTCTTCTCCTCCTCGCTCCATTCGAAGAACGGGAAGTCGACGATCCAGCACAATTCGAAGCGCTCGCGGTCGACAAGGTTCAGTTCTTCGCCGGCACGCGTACGCGCGGCACCGGCGAAGGTGACGAACTTCTTCGGATCGCCGGCGACGAAGAAGGCGGCGTCGCCATCGGCAAGGCCGAGCTGCTGACGGATCGCCTCGGTGCGCTCCTCGCCGATGTTCTTGGCCAGCGGACCGGCGCCTTCAAGCTTGTCGCCTTCCTTGCGCCAGAAGATGTAACCCAGTCCCGGCTGGCCCTCGCCCTGCGCCCACGAGTTCATGCGGTCGCAGAAGGCGCGGCTGCCGCCGGTCTTGGCCGGAATGCCCCATACTTCGGCCTTCGGATCGTTGGCCAGGATGTTGGCGAAGACCTTGAAGCCGGAATCGCGGAAATGGTCGGAGACGGCCTGCATCTCGATCGGGTTGCGCAGGTCCGGCTTGTCGGAGCCGTATTTGCGCATCGCGACATCGTACGGGATGCGCTGGAATGTCTGCGTCACCGGCTTGCCGTTGGCGAAAGTCTCGAAGACGCCCCGCATCACCGGTTCCATGGTCGACAGCACGTCGTCCTGCTCGACGAAGCTCATTTCGAGGTCGAGTTGGTAGAATTCGCCGGGCAGACGGTCGGCGCGCGGGTCCTCGTCGCGGAAGCAGGGCGCGATCTGGAAATAGCGGTCGAAGCCCGAAACCATGATCAGCTGCTTGTACTGCTGCGGCGCCTGCGGCAGCGCGTAAAAGGTGCCGGGATGGATGCGCGACGGCACCAGGAAGTCGCGCGCACCTTCCGGCGACGAGGCCGTCAGGATCGGCGTCGAGAATTCGGTGAAGCCGACATCGGTCATACGCTTGCGCATCTCGGCGATGATTTTCGTGCGCGCCACGATGTTCCTGTGCAGCGTCTCGCGGCGCAGGTCCAGGAAACGGTACTTCAGGCGGATGTCTTCGGGATAGTCGGGCTCGCCGAACACCGGCAGCGGCAATTCCTTGGCTGCCGACAGCACCTCGATCTCGCGCGCAAAAATCTCGATCTCGCCGGTCGGCAGGTTGGCGTTGGTGGTGTCCGGCAGGCGCGCCTTGACCTCGCCGTCGACGCGGATCACCCATTCGCCACGCAGCGTCTCGGCCACCTTGAAGGCGGGCGAATCCGGATCGGCGACGATCTGGGTCAGGCCGTAATGGTCGCGCAGATCGATGAACAGCAGGCCGCCATGATCGCGCACGCGATGCACCCAGCCCGACAGGCGAACCGAAGAGCCGACATCGCTCTTTCTCAACTGGGCACAGGTGTGGCTGCGGTAACGATGCATTGTCATGTCAAAATTCCGGGGTGCTGGGTTGTGGCCCGAGCATCAAAGCACGGTCCAAAATTTGCGCGAAAAGCGCATGGGAGGCCGGATTTGTCAAGGCAAGCCGGGCGATCGGGCGCAGGCCCATTGTTCAAGCGAAGTGGATTTCGGCGCCCTGACGCTCGAAGTCGGCGAGGATTGCGGCCGGCGCGGTCTTTTCGACCACGAGATGGCGGATCGCCTCTGGCCTGGCGACCCGGTAGGGTGCGGCTGTGGCTAGCTTGTCGTTGGTTACAGCGATGACGATGCCTGCGCTGTTCTTGGCCATCGCCCGCTTTACCTCGGCCTCAGCCGAATCGAAGGCCGTGACGCCGCGCGACGCATCGAGGCCGCAGGAGCCGAGAACAAACAGGTCCGCGCCAAGTTGCGCGACAGCGGCAAGCGTGTCGGCGCCGACGCAGGCGCCGAGATGGCGGTCGAACCGCCCGCCCAGCACAATCAGTTCGACCAAAGCGTTGTCTGACAGGACGGAGGCAATTTCGAGCGAATTGGTGGCGACGGTCAGATCGATGTCGCGCGGGATGGCCCTGGCGATCGCGGCATTGGTCGAGCCGCTGTCGATGAACAGGGTCTGTCCGCGCGAAAGCAGTGCCACGGTCGCGCGGGCCAGCCGCGTCTTTTCTTCGACCGCATGGCCGGCGCGCAGGCCGACCGGCGTGGCCGCGAAGGGTGCGGCCGCGACCGCGCCGCCATAGACGCGGCGGCACTGCCCGGCCTTGGCCAACTCCCTGAGGTCGCGGCGAACCGTGTCTTCCGAAACGCCGAAGCGGCCTGCCAGCTCGCCGGCCAGCACCCTTCCCTCGACGGCCAGGCGATCGCGAATAATTTGATGCCGCTCATCGGTCAGCATTGCATGATCCTGTTTTCTTCATGCACGTTCTTGCACGATTTGCATGTTTGTGCAAGATGTAGGGATATCAAACAGTGACAACCGTCGACTCTCTTGCCTTGAAAGCATCGTCATGACCTTTGGCCTCCGCCTCGCTCCGCAACACCGGGTCTACGCCGGCTTTGCGATCTATTCGTTCGCCATGGGCCAAATCTTCCCGCGGCTGCCCGACATCAAGCACGCCATGGGCATCGGGGACGGCACGCTCGGGTTAAGCCTGATCGGGACGCCAATCGGCACCTTGACCGCGCTGACGCTGGCGGCGCCGATCCTGGAGCGCATCGGCTTCCGCCGCGCGCTGCTCGGGCTGGTGCCGCTTTTGTCGGTTGTCTTTGCCATTGCCGTGCATGCGCCTGGGCCGCTTGCGCTGTTCCTGATGCTGTTTCCGGTCGGCCTGATGATCGGCAGCGTCGAGATCATTCTCAATGTCGAGGCCGACAGAACCGAATTCCTGCTCAAGCGCCGGATCATGAACCGGGCGCATTCGTTCTGGAGCATCGGCTTTTTCGGCGCCGGCCTGTTCGGCGCCGCGCTTGCGCATCTCGGCATTTCGCCGCAACTGCACCTGGCGATTGTCGTACCGATGGTGGCGACAGGAATCGCGCTGTTTCTCGGCGGTTACGAACCGGCGCCGAGCCGCTTCGCCGGCAATGACGAGACGGCGCCAAGGCTGGCGCGGCCGACGCTGCCGATCCTCGTCCTCGTCGCGGTGACACTGTCGGCGATGCTGATGGAAGGCGCCAGCATCGACTGGTCGGCAATCTACATGCGCACCGTGTTCGATGCGGGCCCTTTCGTCGCCGGCTTCACCGTGGCGCTGTTTGCATTCTCGCAAGCGAGCACGCGCTTCTTTGCCGACTACTTTGTCGACCGCCACTCGCCGAGCGTCGTGGCGCGGGTGCTGCTGGCGACGATGGCGGTGGGCGTGCTGCTCGTCTTCTTCTCGCCTGCCCCGCTCGTATCGATGCTGGGCTTTGCGCTACTTGGCATCGGCAGCAGCGCGATCTTTCCGCTGGCGATCTCGGCGGCGGCCCAACGCACGGACCGCTCCGCGGCAATCAATGTCGCGGCGCTGTCGCAGATCTCCTTCGTCGCCTTCCTGCTCGGCCCGCCGTTGCTCGGCTTCGTCTCCGACCATTGGGGCATCCGCTCGGCCTTCGGTATCGGCATCCCGTTCATCATGCTCAGCCTGCTGACCGCCGGCTCGCTTGGCCGAAGGGTTGCCCGGGGCAAGCCTGCGCCGGCGAGCGAAGCTTTGGCGAGGGCCGACGGAGCTTGAACGGCCGCACTTGAAGCCACACACCTGTTGGCGGCGGGACAAGCCACTGGCATTGGCCACACCGATGGTTCAGAACTGTGGAGCCACCTGGACGAGTATGACGTTTCGTCGATCGTCACACTCATCCAACTCTTTCTCGAAGCATGATCTTTTCCGAAAACCGGTTCCCACTTTTCGGGATCATGCTCTAAGCAACGGTTCCGTATGTCCTCCATCCGCCCGCTGATCCCGCTCCTCATCGCCGCCGGCATCCTGCTTGGCGGCAACGGGCTGCAGGGCACGCTGATCGCGTTGCGCGGCGCGCAGGAAGGGTTTTCGGCCTCCGACATCGGCCTGATGGGCACGTTCTATTTCGCCGGCTTCCTGCTTGGTTGCCTCGCAGTCACCCGCATCCTCAAGGCAGTCGGCCATGTCCGGACGTTTTCAGCGCTCGCCGCCATCGCCGCGGCCAGTACGCTGCTCCTGGTGCTGATCATCGATCCGGTGATGTGGTGCGCGGTGCGCTTTGCCGGCGGTTTCTGCTTTGCCGGCCTGTTCACCGTCATGGAAGCCTGGCTGAACTCCGGCGTCGAAAACAAGGATCGTGCGCGGGTGCTCGCCGTCTACCGCATGGTCGATATCGGCTCGGTAACCGGCGCGCAGTTCCTGATCCCGATCTTCGGCCCCGGCGGCTTTGCCATCTTCGCCATCATGTCGATGATGATCACGCTGTCGCTGGTTCCGGTGTCGCTCGGCGACCGCTCCAACCCGACGCCGCCGGAAGACGTCAAGCTCGATCTCGCCCGCGTCTGGCGGATTTCGCCGCTCGGCTGCTTCGGCTGCATCTGCGTCGGCGTCACCAACAGCGCGTTCCGCACGCTGTCGCCAGTCTATGCCGAGCAGATCGGCATGTCGGTGGCCGATGTCGTCACCTTCGTCAGCGTCGGCATTTTCGGCGGCGCCCTCATCCAGTATCCGCTGGGCTACCTCTCCGACCGCTGGGATCGGCGCGCGGTGCTTTTGGCCACGACATGCGGCGCCATGTTCGCCGCGCTGGCGCTGGTCTTCGTCGCCGGCGCCGATCCGACCCTCAATTTGATCATCGTCTTCATCTTCGGCAGCTTCGCCATGCCGCTCTATTCGCTGTCGGCGGCGCATTCCAACGACCGCGCCGACAAGGGCGAGTTCGTGCTGATCAACGCCGCCTTGATGCTGTTCTATTCCTTCGGCGCCATTGGTGGCCCCTTCGCGGCGTCCGCAGTGATGCAACATTTCGGACCGGGCGCCCTGTTTGTCTTCAGCGCAGTCGTCTACGCCACCCTCATCGCCGTCATTCTCTACCGCATGCAGGTGCGCGGCAGCGTGCCGGCGGGCAAGCGCAGCCGCTTCACGGCGCTGCTGCGCACATCAACCGTCTTCGCGCGGCTGGCGCGCAGAAATGGCGATTCCGACGGATCGGCTGATACTTGACCGAAGGGCGGCTTGACGAAAGCGCCCATGGCTGAAATTGAAAGAGAACCTTACCCGTTACTAAAAAGCGATTTGATGCACGTCATCACCACCCAAAATGAGCTCGAGTCCGTTCTCGCCGCTTTTGAAAAGTCGGATTTCGTCACCGTCGACACCGAATTCATCCGCGAAACGACATTCTGGCCGATTCTGTGCCTGATCCAGATGGCGGCGCCCGGCGTCACCGCGCTGATCGATCCGCTGGCGCCCGACATCAACCTCGCCCCGTTCTTCCGGCTGATGGCCAATGAGGCGGTGGTCAAGGTTTTCCATGCCGCGCGCCAGGACATTGAAATCATCGTCCATCTCGGCGATCTGGTGCCGCATCCGGTGTTCGACACCCAGGTCGCGGCCATGGTCTGCGGCTTCGGCGACAGCGTCTCCTACGATCAGCTGGTGCAGCGCATCACCGGCGCACGGCTCGACAAATCCTCGCGTTTCACCGACTGGCGCCACCGGCCGCTGTCGGACAAGCAGCTCGACTATGCCTTGGCCGACGTCACCCATCTGATCGACGTCTACAAGCATCTCAGCGCCGAACTGGAGCGGGAAAACCGCGCCCATTGGCTAAACGAGGAAATGGAGGTGCTGACTTCGCGCGAGACCTACGATCCGCACCCCGAAGACGCCTGGAAGCGGCTGAAGATGCGGCTGCGCAAGCCGCAGGAGCTGGCGATCGTGCAGACGGTGGCGGCATGGCGCGAACGAGAGGCGCGCGAGCGTGACGTGCCGCGCGGCCGGGTGCTCAAGGACGACGCCATATACGAGGTCGCCCAGCAGGCGCCGCGCGATGCGGCAGCGTTGGGCAAGCTGCGCACGACGCCGAAAGGCTGGGAGCGTTCGTCGACGGCTACCGCATTGCTTGGCGCGGTCAACACGGCGCTCGCTTTGCCCCGCGAAGAGATGCCGAAGCTGCCCAAGAGCTTTCAGCCGCCCGAAGGCTCCAATGCCGCCTCCGAGCTGTTGAAAGTGCTGTTGAGGATCGTCGCCGAGAAGGAAGGCGTCGCCTCGAAAGTGCTTGCGTCCAGCGATGACATCGACCGCATTGCCGCCGAAGGCGAAGCCGCAGACGTGCCGGCGCTGCAGGGATGGCGGCGTACGGTGTTCGGCGAAGCCGCACTGAAGCTGGTGCGCGGCGAAATCGGCATCAAGTTCGACAAGCGCAAGATCGCGGTGTTCGATTTGTAGACCCCCACCCCGCTCCGCTGCGCGGAGCGACCCTCCCCACAAGGGGGAGGGTAAACAACTGCCTTACACCGCTCCGAGCAGGTGCAGCGCGAACCAGATCCATGCCAGCAAGAGAATGATCGCGCCGACGTAGAAGGCGCGGCTGCGAAACCGCAGATTGTTGCTGGTGAGGTGGACCCAGGCGTGGCCATAGCGGGAAATCACGAAAATCCACATCAAGGCCAGGGTCAGATAATTGACGCCATTGGTCGCGTGCAGCGCCAGACACAGCACATAGAACAGCACCGGCAGTTCGAACTGGTTGATGAGATTGTTGGCAACCGTGACGCTCGACCCGGGCTCGGTCGTGCGCACCTTGTATTGACCGACCTTGGCCTCGCCCGATTTGACCGCGCCGTAGCGGCGCCGGCCCATCACGACATAGACGATATAGACGAGCAACACCTGCGCCAGCATCGGCCAGAAAATCGCGGTCTGGCTCATGGCGTTGCCCCTGCTCTGTGGTTCATGCCTGTGGACGCCGCTGGGCGGCAAGGATCAAGACCGCGATGACGGCGACAGGTATCGCCAGAAACGCGAATTTGGTGACGATTAGCGACGAGGCCAAGGAGAGCGAATCCGGATTGGCCGACAGCGCATCGGACAGAAGCCGCGCCACCGCAATGTTCTGGGCGTAGTCGGCGCACGTGTAGGGCAGCACGATGACCAGCGCGAACAGCGCCTGAAGCTGCACCGGCATGGCACGAAAAATCTTCAGCCGCCGCCCGGTTGCCAGGATCAGGCTGACCATGGTCAGCGACAGCAGCGCCGGGAAGAGAAGGTCGAAAGTCAAATAGTGCCAGACCAGGATGATCTCGCTGCCGCGTCGGCCGAGTGCCGTCAGCCAGGCCATGCCCTCGTCGGGCGTGAACCCGCCAAGGCGCACGTCGAGCGACGGCAGGCCACCGCTCAGCCGGCGGAAATAGAAGAATTCCAGCAGCGTCATGATGATGAAAACCGCCGCGGCGGCAAAGCACAGCGCGCCGGCATGGCGCGCCAGCCGCAGCACGATCGTCGCCTGGTGGCGCCAGAGCATGTACCGCTCTGGCTGCCGGTCAGGCTCCGCCAGGATAGTTCGGGCTTTCGCGGGTAATCGTGACGTCATGGGCGTGGCTTTCACGAAGTCCGGCGTTGGATATGCGCACAAAGGTGGCGCGTTCGCGAAAATCGGCAAGGTCGCGGCCACCGACATAACCCATAGCGGCTTTTAGCCCGCCCGCAAGCTGGTGCAGCACGCCAGACACAGGTCCCTTGTAGGGCACCTGCCCTTCAATGCCTTCCGGGACCAGTTTCAGCGTGTCGCGAACCTCGGCCTGGAAGTAGCGATCGGCCGAGCCGCGCGCCATTGCGCCGACAGAGCCCATGCCGCGATAGGCCTTGAAGGAGCGGCCCTGGTGCAGATAGACCTCGCCCGGGCTTTCATCGGTCCCGGCGAGCAGCGAGCCGATCATGGCCGCACTGGCGCCGGCGGCAAGCGCCTTGGCCAGATCGCCCGAATATTTGATGCCGCCGTCGGCGATGACCGACACGCCGGATCTATGCGCCGTCTCGACCGCCGACATGATCGCCGAAAGCTGCGGCACGCCGACGCCGGCGACGATGCGCGTGGTGCAGATCGAGCCCGGGCCGATGCCGACCTTGACGGCATCGGCGCCGGCGTCGATCAGCGCCTGCGTGCCTTCGGCGGTGGCGACGTTGCCGGCCAGGATGCGGACGGAATTGGAAAGCTTCTTGGCCCGCGTCACCGCATCGAGCACGCGCTGCGAATGGCCATGCGCGGTGTCGATGACCAGGAGGTCGACACCGGCATCGATCAACCGCTCGGCGCGCTCGAAGCCGTCATCGCCGACGCTGGTGGCGGCCGCCGCCCGCAGGCGCCCCTGGGCATCCTTGGTGGCGTGCGGGTTGAGCTGCGACTTCTCGATGTCCTTGACGGTGATCAGGCCGACGCAATTGCCGGACTTGTCCACGACGACGAGCTTTTCGATGCGGTGCTGGTGCAGCAGCCGCTTGGCCTCGTCCTGGTCGACATTCTCCTTGACCGTGATCAGGTTCTCACGGGTCATCAATTCGTAGACTTTCTGCCCCGGATCGGAGGCGAAGCGCACGTCGCGGTTGGTCAGGATGCCGACCAGGCGGCCGATCTTCTGGCCGCCGGTGCCGCCATTCTCGACCACCGGAATGCCCGAGATGGAATAGGTGCGCATCAGCGCCAGCGCGTCGGCGAGCGTGGCGTCGGGGCCGATGGTGACCGGATTGATGACCATGCCCGATTCGAACTTCTTGACCTGACGCACCTGCTCGGCCTGTTCGGCCGGCGAGAAATTGCGGTGGATGACGCCGATGCCGCCGGCCTGCGCCATGGCGATGGCAAGCCTCGCCTCGGTGACGGTGTCCATGGCGGCCGACAGGATCGGCACGTTGAGGTCGATGTCGGTGGCGATGCGGGTGCGGATGTCGGTCTCACCGGGCATGACCTCGGAATGACCGGGCTGCAACAGCACGTCGTCAAAGGTCAGCGCCAGCGCGCCGGTGGACGTTTCGATGATTTTTGCCATGGCCAGTCCTCGGATACGAAAAGCGCCGGGAGAATACAAAAAAGCGCTGGACCGAAATGGACAGCGCCGACTCGTTTCTTCCCTTTCAGGATTGGCGCTGGCTGGTAACACGTCGCGGCGTGGTTGAAAAGCCGGTCGTGGCCTATTCGGCGGACTTGCCCAACAGGGCATCGAGCAAGACATGGCGCGGTGACGCGAAAGGATTGACGACCGTTACGCCGCCCCAGGTGAAGCCGTCCTGCAGATCTTCCGACAGCAGCAGCCGGCAACCGGTTTGCGAGGCAACAGACAGGATGGTCGCATCCCAGATGCCGAAATGGTGATCGGTCGCAAGATCAGCCGCGACCGTCATCACCTCCGGCGTCGTGCCGACAACCGGAAACGCGTCGCGCCAGCTCAACAGGGCGTCGCGCGCTTGTGCACGTGATCGTCCGGCCTTGCGTGTGAGAACCGTGAACAATTCGCCGAGCACTTGGACTGGAATGACGGCTGCCTCTTGCGCAATGTCGTGCAGCAGGCCGAAAACGATGTCGCGCTTCTCGGCTCCGTTGATCCCCTCGGCATAAACAAGGATGTTGGTATCGAGCGCGACCTTCACCGCTCGTCCTCGTAAAGCTCGTCGCGGCTCCAGCGCCCGGCTTCTACAACAGGCTGGCGTTCAAGGCGCGACAGCAGCGCTGTGCGCGAACGAGACGCCGCAGGGTCGGGCTGCCCTGCAGGCACGATCCGCGCCACGGGGCGCCCATGGCTGGTCACGACATAGCTCTGTCCTTCGCGGACACCGCGCAGGAGGAGCGAGAATTTGCGGTTGGCGTCGGCTGCGGAAACGGCTTCTTCCATGGCATTGTCCATATAGTAGTTATATTCACTACAGCATAGTGAACCCGGTCAATTTTCGCAAGTTCATTCAATGTGGCGAAACGCAGCGACGCCTCTTGTCCGCCCACGGTCGCACAAAAGTGACAGCGAATTAATGCGACATCGCGCCTGAGGCGTGATAACCGACCGTTTGTATCGGCTTGCCCGCCTTTTCATTGTTTGGATTGGCCGGCAGGCACATTTGGACCAGTTCGGACGCGTTCGTTGAACCGCATCATTCCGCTCATTCTGGCGGTCGCCTTGTTCATGGAAAACATGGATTCGACCGTCATCGCGACATCGCTGCCGGCGATTGCCGTCGACATCCACACCAGCCCGATCGCGCTCAAGCTGGCGCTGACCGCCTATCTGGTGGCGCTGGCGATCTTCATTCCGATCAGCGGCTGGATGGCCGACCGGTTCGGCGCCAAGACCATTTTTCGCGCCGCGATCGGCGTCTTCATCGTCGGCTCGGTCTGCTGCGCCGTCTCCAACTCGCTGCCGGCCTTTGTCGTCTCGCGCTTCCTGCAAGGCATAGGCGGCGCCATGATGACGCCGGTCGGTCGGCTGGTCCTGGTGCGCGCGACGCCGAAGAGCGAGCTGGTCGCGGCCATGTCGTGGCTGACGGTGCCGGCGCTGGTCGGCCCGCTTGTGGGACCACCGATCGGCGGCTTCATCACCACCTATTTCACCTGGCATTGGGTCTTTCTGATCAACGTGCCGATCGGCCTGGTCGGCATCTGGCTGGCGACGCGCTTCCTGCCGCAAACCGACTCGATGGAGACGCCGCCGCTCGATTTCGTCGGTTTCGTACTGAGCGGGCTGGCGGCCTCCGGCGTCATCTTCGGCCTGTCGGTGGTCAGCCTGCCCTATCTGCCGCCGGCGACCGGCCTCATCACCGTGGCGGTCGGGCTGATTTCCGGCGTGCTCTATCTCCTGCATGCGCGGCGCGCCAAGAACCCGCTGCTGGCGCTGGAACTGTTCCGCAACCCGGTGTTCCGCTCATCGGTGCTCGGCGGCTCGCTGTTTCGCATCGGCATCGGGGCGGTGCCGTTCCTGTTGCCCCTCATGTTCCAGATCGGCTTCGGGCTGACGCCGTTCCAGTCGGGCATGATCACCTTCGTCTCGGCCATCGGCGCCATTGGCATGAAGTTCGTCACCGCGCTGATCTTCCGGCTCGCCGCCTTCCGCCGGGTGCTGATCTGGGGCTCGCTGATCGCCGCCGCATCGATCGCCATCTACGGCCTGTTCACGCCGGAGACGCCTTACGCGCTGATGCTGGCCATATTGCTGGTCGGCGGCTTCATCCGCTCGATGTTCTTCACCGGCGTCAATGCGCTCTCCTACGCCGAAGTGTCGGCTGAAGACACCAGCAAGGCAACGCCGATCACGGCGGTGTTCCAGCAGTTGTCGATCGCGCTCGGCGTGGCGCTGGCCGGCGGCATCCTGGAAGTCTCGACCTCGATCCATGGCGGCCCGCTGATGCTCGGCGATTTCCACATTGCCTTCTTCATCGTGGCGGCAGTGTCAGCGGCGGCGTCCGTATCGTTCATGCGGCTGGCGCCGGATGCCGGCAACGCCGTGTCGGGTCATGGCCGGATGACGACGCCGAAGACACTGGAGCCGGTGAGCACGGCTGGGAAGTAAGGGGCGGCGCGACGAAAATCGTCGACGTCGGCGATCCTTCACACCCCCCCTCTGGCCTGCCGGCCATCTCCCCCGCAAGGGGGGAGATCGGATATCACGCGGCTTTCGCCAATCTTGCAACTTTGAAGGAATGGCGAGGCGGTCGCACCTGCCAATCTCCCCCCTTGCGGGCGAGATGTCCGGCAGGACAGAGGGACGGAACGCTACGAAGCGTCTTTCACGCCGTGCCGTCTCTGCCCTTAAAATCCTTCGCCAGCAGATACAACTCCACCGACTCATCGCGCGACGCCGGCGGCTTGACGTGATGCACTGAGCGGAAGTTCTTCTTGAGCATCGACAGCAGCTCGTTCTCCGCGCCGCCCTGAAACGTCTTGGCCAGAAAGTGCCCGCCCGGCTTCAGCACCGACAGCGCGAAATCGGCGGCCACTTCGCACAGATGCATGGTGCGGATGTGGTCGGTTCGCTTGTGGCCGGTGGTCGGCGCCGCCATGTCGGACAGCACGACATCGGGGTCGCCGCCCAGCGCTTCGGCGAGCTTTTGCGGCGCCTCGGGGTTAAGGAAGTCCATCAGCAGCACCGGCGCGCCGGGCACGGCGGGCATTTCGATATAGTCGATGCCGATGACGTGCGGATTTTCTGCCGTCGACTTGGTCCTCGCGGCCGCCACCTGGCACCAGCCGCCGGGGGCCGCACCGAGGTCGATGACCTTCATGCCGGGTTTCAGCAGATGATGCTTGTCGTCGATCTCGATCAGCTTGTAGGCCGCGCGCGACCGGTAGCCGTCGGCTTTTGACCTCTGGACATAGGGATCGTTAATGTGGCGCTGCAGCCAGCGGCGCGACGATTCTTTGAGGCCCGACTTCTTCTTGATTCGTGTTTTGAGGACGCGAATGCTGGCGGAGCCCGGCTTTTCCGGCTTCTTGGTCACTGTCGGCCTCGCCCACTGTTGCGCCAGACGCCGTCATCGGCCATCAGCTCGCTCAAAATGCCTTCGCGTAAGCCCCGGTCGGCAACGCGCAGCCGCTCCGACGGCCACACCGCTCGGATCGCTTCAAGAATAGCACAGCCAGCCAGCACAAGATCGGCACGGTCGGCGCCGATGCACGGGTTGGCGCAGCGCTGCTGGAAATCCCAGCCGACCAGTTTTTCGACCATGCGGTCGACGCTGTCGCGGTCCATCCACAGCCCGTCGACGCGGCGCCGGTCGTAGCGTTCGAGATCGAGATGGACGCCGGCCAGCGTCGTCACCGTGCCGGATGTGCCCAGCAGATGGAATTTCGGACTGGCCAGCACATGGCTCAGCCGGTCGCGGCCGTCGAAGGACTTTAGCCGCACCGCGACATCATCGACCATGGCGGCAAAGATCTCGCGCGTCACCGTGCGGCCGCCAAAGCGCTCGGCCAGCGAGACAACGCCGACCGGCAGCGACGTCCACGACACGATGTGGTTGGCCAGCCGCGGCGAGCGCTGGCCGGTGAGGTCGATCAGCGCGATTTCGGACGAGCCACCGCCAATGTCGAACAGCACCACGCCTTGCGTGTCGCGCTCGATCAGCGAGCCGCAGCCGGATACAGCCAGACGCGCCTCGGTCTGGCGATCGATGATTTCCAGCTTCAACCCCGCCTCTCGTTCGACGCGCTGCAGGAATTCGACGCCATTGTCGGCGGTGCGGCAGGCTTCAGTGGCGATCAGCCGGGCTTTCCTGATCTTGCGGTTGCGCAATTTGTCGCCGCAGATTTTCAGCGCCTCGACGGCGCGGTCCGTCGCCGCCTGGCTCAGGTGCCCATTGGCGGTCAGCCCCTCGCCCAGCCTGACGATGCGCGAGAAGGCGTCGATGACGCGGAACTGGCCGTGGCGTTGCGGCACCGCGACCAGCAGCCGGCAATTGTTGGTGCCGAGATCGAGCGCGGCAAACACCGGCAGTTCCTGCATCGGCGGCCGATGCATGGGCTGTTCCGGTCGGGGTTGTGGGGCCGAGGGCAAAGGCACCGGCGCTGGAGCGGCCGGGCCGACGGAGGCCGGCGCACCGACCGCTGCGGCCGTTGCGAGAGGGCTGTCGTCGCGCGCAAAAACCTTGCGCCCACGCCGGCGCTTGCGCCGCTTTCTCGCCTTGCCGCGCTGATGCTGGGCGTCGCCGGCCTGTCCGTTGCCGGACTGGGGCCCCGCCTGGCGGGGCCGCCCGGCGGATGGGCTTGGCCCGCCTGATGGCGGCGAAGCCCTGGACACGCCCACTTCCGGCGCGCCAGCGCCGGTGTCGTGGTCTTCCACTTCAGTTCCTTCCGGCGCCGCGCGAACCGGAAAACCGGACGCAGCAGGCGCTTCAATCTTTTAAGTTGCCGCCAGAGTAGCAGCGCCGGACCGGATCACCAAGAGCAAGGACTCAAATTTTGCCGGCTGCGTCCTGCCAGATCCCCGCTGCTTTGCAGCGTCCCGGCGTTCGCTAGCCTTTCATCTTGCCACTGGCACGACGAATTCGCCGTTGGCGAACCGGCTGCTCACCCTTGCCGGTTGAATAGCCGGCTTCAATGAGGCATTTCTGAAATGAGGGGGAATTGGTGAATCGCGGACGTTTTAACGCCCGCCTGGGCGATGGGCAGCAACACATGACGACAACTCCATGAATTGGGGGGCCACGAATTGGAAGCGCTATCTGTGGCCGGTCATCGGTGTCGCGGCGGTCATCGGGTCGCTGTTGTTGCTGTGGCATGAGTTGCGCGGCATCTCGATCGACGATGTCTGGGACGGCATATCAGCCATCCCGACGCGCGGATGGATGCTTGCGGCACTGAGCTCGGTGGTCGCCTACGCCTCGCTTGCCGGCTACGACCACATTGCCCTTCTACATATCGGCAAGAAGATGTCGTGGCTGTTCGTCACCTTCTGCTCCTTCACCACCTATGCGCTGTCGCACAATATCGGCGGCTCGGTGTTTTCGGGCGCCGTGATCCGCTACCGCGCCTACGGCACCAGGGGGCTGACCGGCCAGGATGTCGGCATTCTGGTGGCGATCTGCTGGATCACCTTCGTGCTCTCCAGCATTCTGGTCGGCGGCCTGGTGCTGGTTTTCGAGCCTGCAATCATCGACCGCTTTTCCGGCGCCCCGCACCACGGCCTGGCGATCGCCGCCGGCATCGCTTTGCTGATCCTGGTCGGCGCCTACATCTTCGGCAGCTGGCTGCATCTGAAGCCGCTGAAAATCGCCGGCTTCCAGTTGCACTACCCGGCGCTGCCGATCGTGGCGCGGCAATTGCTGATCGGCCCGATCGAGCTTCTGGCGGCGGCGGCGATCATCTTCTTTGCCCTGCCCGTTGCCGGCAATCCCGGCTATTTCGTCATCCTCGGCGTGTTCCTGGTGTCATTCTCGGTTGCGCAGATCTCGCACGCGCCGGGCGGGCTCGGCGTGTTCGAGGTCGTGTTCCTCGCGGGCCTGTCTGATATGGACCCGGTCGGCGTGTTGGCGGCACTTCTGGTGTTCCGGCTGTTTTACCTGATCATCCCGCTGCTGATCGCGCTCGGCGTGGTGCTGTTCTTCGAACATTCGCAATACAGCCGGACGGAGAGCTGAGGATCATTGGGTGCGGCGCGCCACCCGGGCGTAATTGCCCCTATGAAACGCTGTGATTGAAACGCAGCTTAGGCTTGACTATTTTCCGGCGGCGGCTACAAGGCACGCGCGGCTGCTTCGGCGGCCCACCAGCGCGACAGCGCCTGCTGGGGAATAGGTTAACGGTAGACCCACGGACTCTGACTCCGTTAGTCCTGGTTCGAATCCAGGTTCCCCAGCCAAGGCACGTCATGCCCACTGACAGCCAGTACATCCTCGAACGCATCCGCCAGGGATGCGTGGAGTTGTCCGACGACGAGTTCGCCATCGACAGGCTGGCAAAATATGTCGGCAACGGGAGAATCCGCTGGCATGTCGAGTTCCGTGGGCATCGCATCGAGCTGACAACCGGCCAGATCAAGAAGCAGCCTACCTTTCGCAGGAAAATCCTCGAACAGGCCGGCGTTCTGCCGCCGCAGCGTGCCGGGGCGGACTATAGGCGATGGGCTCTCGATCTGAGGCGGAACGCCATCGAGCTTCCCTGGCGGGACAGGCCGGTCGATGCCGGTTTTGCCATCGACAGGCTGACCAGCCACGGCGATGGGCGCTGGACGGTGGAATACCAGGGCAAGGCGACAAAATTCACGACGACCAAACTGCGCAGGCAGCTCAGCTTCCGTAAACGCATGCTGGCCAAGGCCAAGGTGCTGCCGCCCGAACTGGCCCCAGCCGCTTATCGAAAGTGGATGGACTGGCTTATTCAAAACGCCACTGAGGCGGCACCACAGGCCGGCGAAATCTTGATGACGGAGAAAAGCTGGCTGGACGACCTGCCGGAGCTGGCCGGCTGGCAAGATGAGGCGCCGCCGGAAGGGACCGACTAGGGCAGCGACAGCATCTCCCATAAGGATTTATCCGCATTTTAACTAATGTAGATCATCCTTTCGGATTGTGTTCTCCCGGCTTTTGGACAGAGCAGAATGGTCGATTTCGTGGACAAGGATGACGTTCCAGCACCCGGCCCGCCCAAACGCTGGCGCGCAATAGCTTTGGCGGCACTCCAGATCGTCCCGCCGGTCATTTCATCATGGCCGGCTATTTCACCTATGTGACCTCGCACAACAAGCCGCCTGCAGACATGGCGGCGCTGGCCGTGTCGATCATGAAATCGGGCGATGCTTCTCCAGAACTGCGCGATTGGGCAGCTGGCGTTCTCCGGCAGGAGTTTGGTTGCGCCCAAGCCAGCGGCCGGCGCCGCTCATCCAAGAGATTGCCTGAGGAGGCGCCGGCCAGGCGGGCATTGGGGTACCCGCCGACGCTACATTAGCATTGGTGCATAGATGCGATATGGCGCGAACGCGGAAGGTCGGCAGCCGCGGCACTACAGCAATTTTTCCCAAGACCCGGGCCCGCAACGCTGCAAGGGTTGTGGCGCCCAGCGTTTCCGCGAGGCTTGCCCTGGAGACAATCATGACGACGTTTCTCACCGCTCTCGCATCCGAAGGTCCGCCAGCCGACCGGGCGAAAGACATGGACCTCTATGGATGGTTGATTGGCAGCTGGGACATGGAGACGGTTCACCACCGCAACGACGGCACAATCCAGAAATCGGATGGCGAGTGTCACTTTGGCTGGGTGCTCGAAGGCCGCGCCATTCAGGACATCTGGATCAGGCCCAGGCGCCCTGCCCCGTCCACCATGTATGGCACGACCTTGCGCGTCTTCGATCCCGGGATCGGTGGCTGGCACATTATCTGGAGCGATCCGCTCAACCAGGATTACTCGCGCCAGATCGGGCGGGCCGAAGGCAAGGACATCGTCCAGATGGGCGCCGACTCGCGCGGCCTGCAGGCGCGGTGGCGGTTCACCGAGATCACCGCCGCCAGCTTTCACTGGATCGGTGAGGAGAGACGAGCGGAGAGCGACCCCTGGCGCGTGACATATGAACATTTCGCGCGCCGGACGGGTTCCTGAAGCACGCTTGCGCATTCAGCCCCTCGTGCCTACGGGCGAGGTACGACCATAGATTAGCGATAGCTCAATTAACACCAAACCAGTATCTCAAAACCCGCCGGTACAAGCGCGCCCAAGAACCTTCATATGTACCGAGCGCGAACTGAGGCTAGACAAGTGAAGATTCCAATAGCATTGTTGGCACTGGGACGGGGCTCGACCGGCAAACGCAAACGATGCTTGTCGGTGGTTGGCAACTGCTAAACCATACAGCCGTAATTGCCACGGCTGCGAGACCAAGGAGTCCCAAGGATGCCGAACCCAAGCCAAACCAGCGATCAATGGTGGGTCAACGACCAGACGCCGGACAACCCGTACGGCAAAAGCGAAGATTACGGGGCCTTCCTCACCTACCTTGGAGCGCTGGACCGGTCGATAACGCCGGCGATCGCGGCGGGAACGCTGAGGATCAATGTCTCCGAGCTCAATGACCATCCCGAATACAAGGCCGCCGCGATCGGCGCCTTGCAGATGTGGGCCAGTGTCACCCCTTTGAAGTTCGAAATCGTCGACAATGCACCATACAACAGCGCAACGGACTGGATGCAGGTTGTCAGCCCCGAACTGGGCGAAGAGGACGACGGCAGCGCCTATTCCAACGACCGCTATGTCAGCATCGGCCAGCGTTTCCACGATACCGAGGTCAACAAGACGGATATTGGCGGCTATGTCTTCGATTCCTTCATCCATGAATTCGGTCATGAGTTCGGGCTGAACCACCCCGGGCTCTACAATTACAGCGGCCCCGGCGGCGTACAGATCAATTATCTGAACAATGCGACCTGGACCTACGACCGTCAGCAATACAGCGTCATGTCCTATTTCGACGGGATCGATGTCGGTGAAACCAGCCGCTGGTCGGCGTCAACGCCGATGATGGCCGACATCGAGGCGGTCATCCGCCGCTTTTTCTCCACCGTCGACGAGAACGGCGTGCGCACCTATCAGCATATCGATCTCAACACGGGCGACAACGTCTACGGCTTCGGCAGTGCTGTGGATGGCTACCGGCTGACCTCCTCGGGCATGCAGCACGATATCGGTTTTGTCATCCATGACACCGGCGGAGCCGACACGATCGACTTCTCCGGCTCGACGGCCGGCACGATCCTCGATTTGCGCGCCGGACAGTTCTCCAGCGTCAACGGCCACAGCAACAATGTGTCGATCTTCGCCGGGCACAACGCCGATGGCACCGATTATTACATCGAGAACGGCATCGGCAGCAGCTATGACGACGTCCTGATCGGCAATGACGGAGCCAACGTGCTGGATGGCCGCGGCGGCGGCGACCGCATGGCCGGCAATGGCGGCGACGACACCTACTTCGTCGACTCCCTCGACGACATCGTGCGCGAGGAAGCCAATGGCGGGAATGACACGGTCGTTCTGCTGAACCGGAACTTGAATATCCGGAAAATCGCCAACGTCGAACACATCATCTACGCCGACGAGTCGACACTCCAGCCTGGAGGCGGCGGCACCGAAACCCTGCCGATCATCGGCGACAACACGCTGACCAGCGTCATCTTCGGCGACAATGGCAACAATACGCTCGACGGCGGCGCCGGCGACGACACGATCTTCGGCCAGGGCGGCGATGACCTCATCATCGGCGGCCGCGACTCGCTCGCCAGCCGCGACATCAACAACACCATCGATGTCGCCGACCTTCCAGACCAGACCGAGAGCGACGACGGCAATGACACGCTCTATGGCGGCCGCGGCAACGATACGATCCTCGGCGGCCAAGGCAACGACATCCTCGACGGCGGCGACGGCGACGATACGCTGAGCGGCCAGGATGGCGTCGATATATTCCGGGGCGGCGCCGGCGTCGACACGGTCGACTTCAGCAAGGAGAGCCCCTTCCAACTGCTCGTCAACCTCGAGACGAACGTGGCCAGCGGCGGAACCGCCACGGGCGACACCTTCTACAGCATCGAGAACCTGATCGGCTCCGATGACCGCATCGACCGTTTCATCGGTACGTCGGCGGAAAATCATTTCTGGGGCCGGGGCGGCGGCGACTATTTCAACGGCGGCGGCGGCAACGACATACTGGATGGCGGCAATGACGGCGACATCCTGTACGGTGAAGCCGGCAACGACACGATCATCGGCGGCGCCGGCCAGGACTATCTGGATGGCGGCGCCGGCATTGATACGGTCGTCTACGAAGGCAGCTCCGCCGGTGTGACGATCGACCTCGCCAATGGCACGGCCAATGGCGGCGACGGCGATGGCCCGGTGCAGATCGTCGGGCGCGGCACCGTTATCCGGCACGACATCCTGGTCGGCTTCGAAAACGCCGTCGGGTCGTTCTTCGACGACCATCTCATCGGCAACGCCCAGGCCAACAAACTTTCCGGCGGCGCCGGCAACGACACGCTGACCGGCGGTGGCGGCGCCGATATATTGAATGGCGGCGCCGGCAGCGACACGGCGGACTACGCCGACGCGGCCAGCGGGCAAAACCTCAAACTGGGTGGCGGCAAATCCGGCGGCGACACCTATATCTCGATCGAAAATCTGGCTGGCTCGGGCTTCAACGATCACCTGACCGGCGATGGCGCGGCCAATGTGCTGACCGGCCAGGGCGGCGCCGACAAGATCGACGGCGGCGGCGGCGATGACACCCTGCTCGGCGATTTCGCCTATCAGGGCGATGCTCCGCCACGCCCGGGCATGGGCACCGGCTACGCCACGCTCGGACCGGACGCGACCAACAATTCGGTCTCGACCGCCTTCGACATCTCGAACAACTTCTCGCTGACGGCTGACCCCGACATCTTCGATTCGACGACCACCCTTCACACCACCGTCAATGCCACCGGAAACGGCTTGGGCGGATATTACAGCATCAACCTGGCGGCCGGCACGATCATCACCATCGACATCGATGGCATTGCCGACCCCAATGTCCATGACAGCATCGTCAGGGTGCTGGACAGCGATGGCAATATCGTCGCCCAGAACGACGATGGCGGCAACGACCCCGGCTCCAACAACGGCCGCGATTCGAGCACCAGCTTCATCGTTCAGGAAACCGGAACCTACTATATTGTGGAGGGCGAATGGTCGGACTCGGCTCCTGGCGATGGCTGGGTCGAATCCGTGCCGGAGGGCTCGACTTACAAGCTGAACGTATCGGTCGAATTCCCGCCGGTACCAGCTCAGCCGGGCGTTGCGGGCGCCGATACGCTCAATGGCGGCGGCGGCAGCGACCTTTTGGATGGCGGGCTGGCTGCCGATACGCTGACCGGCGGCGCCGGCGACGACTATTTCCGCTTTTCGACAGAACTCGGGAACGGCAATATCGACTGGATCAAGGACTTCAAGGTCGCCGACGATACGATCCTGCTGGACAACCTCATCTTTGCCAGCGTTGGCGGCGACGGCGCCCTCGCCCTGGGCTCATTCTACAAGAGCGCAGCCGGCGCTGCTCATGATGCCGACGACCGCATCATCTACGACACCGACAGTGGAATATTGTCTTACGACGCCGATGGTTCCGGACAGGGAGCGGCCGTTCAGTTTGCACACCTGAACACAAATCTGGATCTTTCGGCTGCAGACTTCATTGTCATCTAACGCGTTGCCGGGAGGGGTGCCGTCAGGCTGCCCTCCCGCATACCCCAGCGCAGTGAAAAGGGAGAGGACGCGATGACTGACCGCCGCACAGTGTTAATGGCCGCCGGAGTTGCGGCAGTCGCCGCGGCCACCGGGGCAGCGGCAGCGCAATCGCCAGATATTCGCGCGCCAGATATTCGCGCAACAGATATTCGCGGCGCCGTCACCTTTGTGGGCGGCAAGGCTATCCCGGAAGGTCATCTCGAGATCTATCTTGAGGATCCCGCCATTCAGGACAGTGGGCGACGCCGCGCCGCCAAAACCAGCCTCAAGAGCGAGGGCGGCTCAAAGACGATAGAATTTTCCTTGCCCCTGCCCGCAAGCTCGACCGCTTCACCAACGCTGCAGGTCGTTGCGCGCCTGGAGCGTGCGGACGGCTGGCTGGTGGCGCGGGGCAGCGCGCAGTTCCAGGCCGGCTTGCCCGTCCATGTCACACTCAAGGCAGTTATCTATTGAAGGACGAGATGCCATATCCTGATTGCGAGCCTGCATGCAGCTGACGCCATCGACGCCGCTTACGCTGGTCGGAATCCTGGCGTCGTTTCGACGTGCGTTTTCGGGCATCGTCCTGATGAGCGGGGTCGTCAACGTGCTGACCCTGACCGGCTCGTTCTTCATGTTGCAAGTCTATGACCGCGTCGTTCCGGGTCGCAGCGTGCCGACGCTGGTCGGCCTGGCGGTGCTTGCGGGAACATTGTTCGTGTTTCAGGGAGTGCTGGAGCTGATCCGCTCCCGCCTCATGGTGCGGCTGGGACAGGAGCTGGACGCAAAGCTGAGCCCGTCGGTCTATTCGGCGCTGATGCGCCTGCCGCTGCGCGCCAAGCCTTCCGGCGACGGGCTGCAACCCCTACGGGATCTCGATCAGGTCCGATCCTTTATCGGCAGTGCCGGACCGACCGCTTTGTTCGACCTGCCATGGATGCCGCTCTATATCGGCATCTGTTTCATTTTTCATTTCTGGATCGGCGTTACCGCGCTTGCCGGCGCCGTTGTCCTGTTTGCACTGACGCTTCTGGCCGAATTCCGGACCCGCGGCCCGACAAGGATCGCCGGACAGCACGCAGCCGTCCGCAGCACGTTGGCCGAGGCGACAAGGCGCAATGCCGAAGCCATGCAGGCCATGGGTTTTGGCGGGCGTATCGCCGAGCGGTGGTCTGCCGTCAATGCCGAGTACCTGAACGCCCATGCGGCGGCCAGCGATGTCGCGGGAACGCTTGGCACGATTTCCAAGATCCTGCGATTGATGCTGCAATCGGCAATGCTGGCGATCGGCGCTTATCTGGTCATCAAGCAAGAGGCGACCGGCGGCATCATGATCGCAAGCTCGATCATGATGGGCAGGGCGCTGGCTCCGATCGAACTGGCGATAGCGCATTGGAAGGGTTTCATTTCGGCGCGGCAAAGCTGGGCACGCCTGAAGCAGCTTCTGTCCGCGCTGCCGGAAGGCGCAACCGGCGTGACCCTGCCCGCGCCTGTCAGCGCGCTGGCGGTCGAGAATGTCAGTGTCGCGCCGCCGGGCGAACGCACGCCGGTGGTGTGGGATGCAAGTTTTTCACTGGCCAGGGGAGCAGGCCTGGGGGTCATCGGCCCGAGTGCTTCCGGCAAATCATCGCTGGTGCGTACGCTTGCAGGTGTCTGGCTTCCGGCGCGCGGCGCCGTGCGGCTGGACGGCGCGACGCTTGACCAGTGGCCGGCCGACGAGCTGGGTAAACATATCGGCTATCTGCCGCAGGATGTGCAGTTGTTCGACGGCACGATTGCGCAGAACATCGCCCGCTTCGACCCGGATGCGTCATCCGACATGGTGCTTGCGGCAGCCAAGGCCGCCGGCGTGCATGATCTCGTCGTGCATCTGGCCGACGGTTACGACACGAAGGTTGGCGAAGCCGGCGCCTCGCTGTCGGCGGGGCAACGCCAGCGTGTCGCGCTGGCGCGCTCTCTTTATGGCGATCCGTTCATGGTCATCCTGGACGAGCCGAATTCCAATCTCGACTCGGAGGGTGAAGTGGCCTTGTCCGCAGCGATCCAGGGCATCAGGGACCGCGGCGGCATCGTTATCGTCGTCGCGCACCGGTCCAGTGTGCTGGCCAATGTCGATACGGTGCTGGTGATGGCCAATGGCCATGTGCAGGCCTTCGGTCCGAAGGACGAGGTGCTGAACAAGGTCTTCCGATCGGCAGCGCCGCTCAAGGTCGTTGCCGCCACGGAGCGAGGCGTTCCGGCATGAGCGAGGACAGAAGCGCTTTGCATCACCGGCAGGTCCGCCGCTATCTCGTGGCTGGCGTTGCTACCTGTCTGCTGCTTGTCGGAGGTGTTGGCGGCCTGGCGGCGGTGACCAAGATGTCGGGTGCGGTGATCGCAGCTGGCCGGCTGGTGGTCGATTCCAATGTAAAGAAGGTTCAGCATCCGACGGGCGGCGTGGTCGGCGAGATCAGGGTGCGTGAAGGCGACCGGGTCAAGGCGGGCGATATTCTGGTGCGGCTGGACGAGACGACAACGCGCGCCAATCTGGCGATCGTCTCAAAAGGTCTGGATGAGTTTTATGCACGGTTGGCGCGCCTGGAGGCGGAGCGTGACGGCAAGGACACGATCAGCTTTCCGGACGTTTTGACATCGCGGCGCGACGAAGCCGGTGTCGCCGCATCGATGGCCGGAGAACAATCGCTGTTCGATTTCCGGCACCAGGCGCGGTCTGGCCAGCGATCGCAATTGCGCGAACGGATCGCGCAGTTGAAGCAGGAGAGTGCCGGCCTGACCGAGCAGCTGCAGGCGAAACGCCGCGAGATCGAGCTGATAGGGATCGAGCTGGAAGGTGTGCGGTCGCTCTGGCATCGCAAGCTGATAGGAATCGACCGCATGACGTCGCTGGAACGGGACGCGGTGCGGCTCGAAGGCGAGCATGGCCAGTTGACCGCGGGAATTGCCCAGGTGAAAGGCAAGGCGTCCGAGATCGAACTGCAGATCATCCAGATCGACCAGGATCTTCGCAGCGAGGTCGCGACCGATTTACGCGATACCCAGGGAAAGATCTCCGAGTTCGTCGAACGCAAGGTAGCGGCCGAGGACCAGTTGAAGCGCATCGATCTGCGCAGCCCGCAGGATGGCGTGGTGCTGCAGTTGGCGGTGCATACGATCGGCGGGGTCATCACCCCCGGCGAACAGGTGATGCAGATCGTACCGGTGACGGACGACCTGACCGTTGAAGCGCATATCGCACCGCAGGATATCGACCAGGTGACGATGGGCCAGAATGCGATTTTGCGCCTGTCGGCGTTCAATCGGCAAACCACGCCGGAGCTGACCGGGACGCTGTCGCGGATCTCGGCGGATCTCACCATCGAAGAGCGTACCGGAGCAGCCTTCTATGTGGCGCGGGTGGCGCTTCCGAAAACCGAGGTCGCCAAGCTGCGGGGGCTGGCGCTGGCGCCGGGCATGCCGGCCGAGGTGTTCTTCCCGACGGGCGACCGGACGATGCTTTCCTATCTGGTGAAGCCGCTGTCGGATCAGATCCAGAAAGCCTTCCGCGAAGAATGAAGCCGCACCTTTAAGAGCTGAAGCCTCGAGACCGGCTGGTTGCCGGTCCCCAAGGGTTAGGCCTACTCCGCCGCCTCATAGCCGGCGATGCCCTTGATCTCGAGGAAATCCTCCAGCCCGTATTCGGCGTATTCGCGGCCGTTGCCGGATTGCTTGTAGCCGCCGAATGGCAGGCCGGCGTCCCATTGCGGATAGTTGATGTAGACATTGCCGGTGCGCATGCGGGCGGCGACTTCGCGGGCCTTCTCGATATCCTTGGCCTGGATGTAGGACGCCAGCCCATAGACAGTGTCGTTGGCGGTGCCGATCGCCTCTTCCACGGTGTCGTAAGGCATGATCGCCAGCACCGGCCCGAAGATTTCCTCGCGCGCGATGCGCATATCTGATGTGACGTCGGCGAACACGGTGGGGCGGACATAGTAGCCGCGGTTGAGCTCGGCCGGACGCCCCGGTCCACCCGCGACCAGCGTGGCGCCTTCATCTATGCCGGCCTGGATCAGGTCCTGGATCTTGTCGAACTGGATCTGGCTGACCACCGGGCCGAGCTTGGTGCCGGCCGCATCGGCCGGGCCGACGGTCAATTTTTCGGCCGCCGTCTTGGCGTAGCCGGTCGCTTCGTCATGGCGGTCGCGCGGCACGAACATGCGGGTCGGCGCATTGCAGGACTGGCCCGAGTTGCTGAAGCAGCCGGCGACGCCCTTGCTGACGGCCTTTTCAAGATCGACATCGGGAAATAGAATGTTGGCCGACTTGCCGCCAAGCTCCTGATGCACGCGCTTGACCGTGTCGGCGGCCGCCTTGGCGACCAGGATGCCGGCGCGGGTCGAACCGGTGAACGACATCATGTCGACATCGGGATGGCTGGACAGCGCCTGGCCGACGCCCGGGCCGTCGCCGTTGACGAGGTTGAAGACGCCCTTGGGAACGCCGGCCTCGTCGATGATTTCGGCAAAGATGATGGCGTCGAGCGGTGCGATTTCCGAGGGCTTCAGCACCATGGTGCAGCCGGCGGCGAGCGCAGGACCGACCTTGCAGGTGATCTGGTTCAGCGGCCAGTTCCACGGCGTGATCAGGCCGACGACCCCGATCGGCTCCTTGACGATCAGCGACGAGCCCTTGACGTGGCGGAATTCGAACGACTTCAGCACCTCGGCCATCTTCCGCAGATGTGCCAGGCCAATGCCGACCTGGCTGTCGAGTGCCATCTGGCGCGGCGCGCCCATCTCGCGCGATACGGCCAGCGCCAGATCGGCGCTGCGCTTCTTGTAGACCTCGATTATGCGGTTGAGGATATCGAGGCGCTCCTCGACCGAAGTGAACCCGAATGTCTCGAAGGCGCGCTTGGCGGCCGCAACCGCCTTGTCGACATCGGCCTTTGAGCCGAGCGAAATCTGAGCGAAAGCATCTTCGTTTGACGGGTCGATGACGTCGAGTGTGCTGGGCACGACAGGATCGACCCACACGCCGTCGATATAGAACTGCAGATTGTGTGACATGGGCTTCTCCTCGGGGGATTTCTGAATTGATGGGAGGCGATCGCCAGATCGTCGTATCGGTTCAGGGATAACGATGGGGCAAGAGCGATGTCAAACGCAAGGGCGGGCGATTGAGCCGACGGCTACAGAAGCGTGTGCCCCGCCGCGACCAGAAGCCCCCTTGCCGCGGCTTCATCCTTGGCTTTGACGAGCAGATGGTCACCATCGAAGGTGGATACCAGAAAAATGCCGAGTTCGTTTTCCGACAATGGCTTTATCACCGACAGGACGATGCCGGTTTCGTCGAAGGCAAAGGGACCTTGGAGTTTCAGGGCGACCCAGTCCCTGTCATGCTTCACCCCGTCCGGCACCCGATCCTGCAGGCAGACAACCGAAAGCTCGTCGTCGGTCCTGGTAATGCTGACGAAGCCCGGCCCGTCCGCCCAGCCGGGAATGCTGTCTTTTGCTTCGAGGCGCGAAACCGCATACCGCCCCGAGAGCGGCTTCAACCGGACCCTGACTGCCATCCGATCCTCCCTGTTATCGGCCGTCACCCAGTTTCTTGCTCATATAGACCGTCATGCCGCCCATGAACGGCTCCTCCCGGTCGATCGTATAGTGAGCCCGTCCGCCCAGCCGGGAATGCTGTCTTTTGCTTCGAGGCGCGAAACCGCGTACCTCCCCGAGAGCGGCTTCAACCGGACCCTGACTGCCATCCGATCCTCCCTGTTATCGGCCATCACCCCAGTTTCTTGCTCATATAGACCGTGATGCCGTTCATGAACGGCTCCTCCCGGTCGATCGTATAGCCATGCCGTTTGTACAACAACACATTAGCCATGAAGGCGCCATTGGTCAGCAGGCGCAGTTCGAAGCAGCCGGCCTCCAGCGCCTTCTGCTCCGCCCGTTCCAGCAACAGCCGGCCGATTCCCCTGCCCTGCGCCTGTGGCGCGACGCAGACATTCTCGATCCAGAGATGATCGTCGGCCGGCATGGTCTCGATCATGCCGACGATGCGGCCATTTTCGATGGCGAGATCGAACGGATGTTCGGCGACCGCCTTGTCATAGTCGGCGCGCATCGGCAGCGGCTCGCGGCCGATCAGAGGCACCCATTTGGCATAGGCGGCACGCACAATGTCCTTGATGGCGGCAGCGTCCGCTGATTGGGCCGGTCGAAACAGGATGGAAGAATTGGACATGGCAAAGGCTCCAGACATGAAAACCCCGCCGGCAAACGTCGCGGGCGGGGCTGGAACGAACGAACCGGAATTTTATTGGGCCGGTCCTTTTCGTCGCGCAAACAGCTTGCCACACTGCGTGGTGCAGGAACGGCGTCGCTTGGCGATGGCGAACGAGAAAACGAACATGACGCCACGCTGGAGCAGGAAGCGCGGCGCTGTCAAGATTTTGGCGTTGGCCCAGCCTCCGAGTTGAGCCGCGCGGCAGAGCGGCCGGCGCCGGCAAGGCCATAAGTGTACTGCCAGGCAACGCCAGTCGTCACCTTGCGCGGTGGTTGCTCGCCCTAAACTGCTGCCGTCGAGTAGGGCTCTCGTACGCGTACAAAAAAACAGCAACAGCTAATATTGTTGGACATTCAACCTACCACTGGTTCAAATTTCTATTTGATCTAGTCTTGGCATCATAATATAAGCGGAGAAGCACTGGACGGGCTGACGGGGGGGGCGCCATGCATCGAGGGCTGGCAAAGCGTACAATCTCACGTTTGTTAGGCGCGATGACGGTCGTCTACGCGCTCGCGGGCACGACGTCAGCGCTCGCGCAGTCTTGTAGTCCCACACAGACAGCTCATGCTTTTAGCTTTACTGGCGGCGACCAGTCCATCTCGGTTCCTGGCAACACCCATTCCGCCACAGTATACCTCAAGGGAGCGCAAGGCGGGGTTGGCAAGAGCGGCGCCGGCACCATCGGGGGGAGCCCATTGAGCCCAGGCGGCGCCGGCGGGCTCGGCGGCCAGGTGAGCGGTTCCTTGACTGTCGCGCCGGGTGACATCCTTTCTGTCGGCGTTGGCGGCCGTGGCTCGCTCGCGGTCAATCCCGGTGGCGCGAGCGGCACTCCCGACGGCGGCGATGGTGGCGGGGCGACCGACCTGCGGCTGGGCGGAACCCGCCTGGCAATTGCTGGCGGCGGTGGCGGCGGTGGCAACGGGGGCTGGCACACTACAAATTCGATAGCTGGTGGCGCCGGTGGCAAGAGCGGGGGATCCGGCTCGGCAGGAACCGATGTTTCGGGCGGCCTTGGCCCCTTTGGCGGTGAAGGTGGCACTGTAGGTGCCGGTGGCGCGATCGGCGCTGGGTGCGATAGTTTTCCTGGCACGGCCGGTCAGACAAATGGCCAAGGCGGAACTGCACGAAATTTCTCAGGCTCTTTCCTGGGCGCCGGATATGCTGGTGGCGGCGGTGGCGGGGCTACTGTCGGCGGCGGTGGTGGCGGCGCAGGCGTCGGCACGACCTCGTGCCAGCAGAACTGGAACGGCGCCGGCGGCGGCGGCGGCGGCGGATCATCGGATGCCGGCTCGCTGCAATCGGCTGCGGTGGCGGAAGGCGTCAATTCAGGCGATGGGTCCGCATTGATCTGTTTTGATGAGCCGCTCTATGTGATCAGCGGCACGGCGAGCGGTCAGACCGGGACGGTGAGTTTGAAATTGACATCAAGCTCGCCGGCAGGGACGCAAACCAGGGACGTGAATGTCGGCGATACTACTTTTGCCTTTGCGGATGGCCTGCTGACCGGCTCCAACTGGAGCGTTGAGGTTACTGCCAAGCCGGCCGACCAGACATGCACGGTGACGACGGCCTCGGGCACGGTGGCGGGAGCCGACGTGACCAATCTTGTCCTGTCCTGCACCACGGTGACGGTGGAGTTTTCGCCGGCAACATTGCCGAATGCACATATTGGCACGCCGTACAGCCAGACCATCACCGCAAGCAGCCCCAATGGCGGCGCCGCACCCTACACCTTCACCGTGGTTTCCGGCTCGGTGCCTCCCGGCCTCGCACTCTCGCCTGGGGGTACACTGGCTGGCACACCCACTGTCGCGGCCAATTACGATTTTACGGTGCGGGCCACGGACAGCAACGGCTTTACTGGCCAACGTGACTACACTGTGGTCGTCGAGATCCACTTGCCGTCGGCACAGGACCACACGCTGGACGTGATGGCCGGAACGACCGGGTCCCTCGACCTGACGCAAGGGGCTACGAATGGGCCGTTTACCAGCGCCACGATTGCCTCGCCGCCGCCGAGCGAAGCGGGCACGGCTTCCATTGTGCCCGATGGCGGCGCTTATATCCTGCAGTTTGCCGCGGCAGCCACCTTTGCCGGCACAACCAGCCTGACCTACACGCTCTCCAATGCCGACGGAACGTCACCTCCGGCAACCGTGACCATCAACGTCACGGCACGGCCCGACCCCTCCCGCGATCCGGAAGTGATCGGCCTGATTCGGGCACAGGTGGAGGCGGCAAAGCACTTCGCCGACATTCAGATCCAGGGATTTGGACAGAGGCTGGAACAGCTCCACAATGAGGGCGACCAGCGCCACAATTCGATAGGCCTCAGCGTTGCCGTCCAGCAATCGTCGGACAATCCCGACGCATACGCTCAGCAGCAGAATGCGGCGAACGATCCGGAGCTCGCCGCAATCGCCACGGCATCGTCGCAGTCCACTTACGGAGCGCCCAATCCGGAGCGCATTCAGCCCAACGCCAACGCAAAGCAGGACAGGACTTCGACCGGCGCGTCGCCGATCAAGACCGGACAGTCTTCAACTGGCACGGACGTGGACACCCAGACGTCGTCACTGCCGGCCGAGAACCCATTTGGCGAACTGGCCTTCTGGAGCGGCGGCTACGTCAATTTCGGCACCGATGACGATGGAGCCATCAAGCTCGACCATACGCTGGTCGGCGTGAGCGTCGGTGCCGACTACCGCTTTTCCCCGGCCTTCACCGCCGGTCTCGGGTTTGGCTATGGCCATGACGTCACCGACGTCGGGAGCAACGGCACCGAAAGCCGCGCCCATGCCATCTCGGTCGCCGCCTATAGCAGCTACCGCCCGGCGCCAGGTTTTTTTGTCGATGGCCTTGCCGGCTATGGCGCCCTCAATTTCGACAGTGAGCGCTATGTGACCGATACCGGCGATTTCGCGTCTGGAACGCGCGACGGAAGCCAGGTCTTCGGGTCGCTGACGGCGGGCTACGAATTTCGCCGGCCGGACTCTCTGATATCACCCTATGGACGTCTGTCGGGGTCCCACTCCACGCTTGACGGCTTCACCGAGACGGGTGGCGACATCTATAATCTGACCTTCGGCAAGCAGACCGTCGACACGCTGTCGGGCACCCTTGGCCTGCGCATCGAGAACAACATTCCTACCAGCTGGGGTCTGCTCACACCGCGCGCGCGCTTTGAGTATACGCACGACTTTGCCGGCTCCAGCCGCGTCAGCCTCGGCTATGCCGATATCGGCACCACGCCCTACGCGCTGGACGCAGATGCCTTTTCCAACGACTATTTGTCAATCGGGCTCGGCGTCGATGCGCAAATCGGCGGTATTGCCTTCGGGCTGAACTACAGCACCGCGGTCGGCAGCAACGGCGACAGCCAGGACCATACGATCGCCGCGCGAATTGGGATGAAATACTAGGGCATGATCCCAAAAAGTGGGGTTAGATCGTGATGGGATTCATCATGATCTAGGGCGGCTCCAGGTTTCGCCCGGCCGCTCTTTCTCATTCTGACCTCGGCCGCCCTAAACGTTCACAAAAATCGATCATTTCAACAAAAACAATTCGTTGGAAAGATCGATTCTGGAATGACATTCTCCTGAGGTACTTGCGTGGAGAATTGCATTGTCTTCCGCCGCCCAGCTAGCGAACGATATTCCGATCAGCATGATTTCCGCCGACCTGGCCGTGGGCCGGAAGCGGCTCGGTTCCGTGTGGAATGGCGTCATCGCCGGGATCGTGCTGGTGGCGATGATTACGGGGGTGGCCTTCTCGGCCCATAATGTCTCCGGCTTCGCGCTGTTCAGCCCGATGATCCTCGCCGTCGTCGCCGGCATGATCTATTCCAACGTGCTCGGCACGCCCGCCCACGCCAAGGCCGGCATTGCCTTCTCGCAGAAGCGCCTGCTGCGCTTTGCCATCGTGCTGCTCGGCTTTCAGCTGACGCTCGGCCAGGTCGTCTCCATCGGCGCCGGCGGCGTCGGCATCGTGGCGCTGACCCTTGGAGCGACCTTCGTCTTCACCATTACGCTTGGCCGGCTGATCGGCGTCGACGCCAAGCTGGCGCAGCTGATTGCCGCCGGCACCTCGATCTGCGGCGCTTCGGCGATCGTTGCCACCAACATCGTCACCGATGCGCGCGACGAGGACGTCACTTATGCCGTCGCCTCGATCACGCTGTTCGGCACCGTCGCCATGCTCGGCTTCCCGCTGCTGGCGCCGGTGCTCGGCCTCGACCAGCACGCATTCGGCCTGTGGGCCGGCGCCTCGATCCACGAGGTGGCACAGGTCATCGGCGCCGGCTTCCAGAACGGCGCCCAGTCCGGCGAGATCGCCACCGTCGCCAAGCTGACCCGCGTCGCCCTGCTGGCGCCGATGGTCATCGCGCTCGGCCTGATGGCGCGCCGCAAGAGCAATGGCGATCGCCCAAGCGACCAATCCGGTGCGCGGCCGCCGATGCCGTGGTTCGTCGCCGCTTTCATCGCCGTCGTGGCGCTGAACAGCCTGGTTGCCGTGCCGGCCGAAGTGAAGTCGGCCATGGCGTTCGCCACCACCATCATGCTGACCATGGGGCTCGCCGCCATGGGTCTGCAGGCCAACATTTCGCAGCTGCGCTCGCGCGGCCTTCGCCCGCTGGCGCTCGCCTCCTGCGCCTTCCTGTTCATCGGCTGCTTCAGCCTGATGCTGGTGAAGTTCGCTTAATCCTCGAACGAACTCGCCGCGACATAGATCGCGGCAAGCGCCTCGATGCCGGCCTGGTCGTCCTTGTCGAAGCGGCCGGGCGTCGGGCTGTCGAGGTCGATCAGGCCGAAGACGCCGTCATTGTCCCTCAGCAGCACGACGAATTCCGAGCGCGAGTCGGCGTCGCAAGCGATGTGGCCGGCAAATTCATGCACATCCTTGACCAGCATCGACATTTCGAGATCGATGGCGGTGCCGCACACGCCCTTGCCGACGGCGATGCGCACGCAGGCCGGCTTGCCCTGGAACGGTCCAAGCACCAGCTCCTCGTCCGACGCCAGGAAATAGAAGCCGGCCCAGTTAAGATCGGGCACCATCTGGAAGATCAGCGCCGATGTGTTGGCGGCGTTAGCGACGGAGTCGCTCTCGCCTTCCAGCAGCGCCTTCAACTGGGTGGCCAGTTCGCGGTAGAAGGCTGGCTTGTCGGTGCTGTCGATGGTCTGGGCCGCAAACATGGCGTCGTCTCCATTGCCGGCGGGGCAAAAAGCCCCTTACATTTCCTGTCTGCCACCAATGACGCTCCCAGGAAATACACAATTGTGAATACCGACCGTGCCAGCCAAACACACGACCGGGCGCAACCCGCAGCGAGCGAAGGTCCCCTCACCTTCGCCGTGCTGGTCTTTCCCGGCTTTCCGATGATGGCGTTCAGTTCGGTGATCGAGCCGCTGCGCGCCGCCAATGTGCTGGCCAAACGCGATTGTTACCGCTGGGTGATCGTCGGCGCCGACCAGGGAACGGTCGAGGCGTCCAACGGGGTTGTCATACAACCGGGATTCTCAGCCTCCAGCGCACCGAAGGTCGACCGCATCGTCGTCTGCTCCGGCGGCAATGCGGACTTGCTTGTCGCGGACTATGCGGTTGCCTGGATCCGCAGGAGCCTGCGCGCCGGCGCCCATATCGGCGCGGTGGCCGACGCCGCCTTCTTCCTCGCCAGGGCCGGCCTGCTCGACGGCCATGCCTGCACCTTGCACTGGACCAGCCAGGCGGCCTTCACGGAGGCCTTCCCGGATATCGAGCTTCGGCGCGATCTCTACGTCATCGACCGCAAGCGCTTCACCTCAGCCGGCGGCGTCGGCAGCCTGGACATGATGCTGGAGATCATCACCAACGATTATGGCGGCGAGCTCGCGGCCGGCGTCGCGGAATGGTTTGTGCACAGCCCCTTGCGTTCGAGCGTCGACCGCAAGCTGATGCCGCTCAGGCTGCGCACCGGCGTCCAGAACGAACTGGTGCTGTCGGCCATTGCCATCATGGAGGATGCGGTGGAAGAGCGGCTTGGCATGACGGAACTGGCGGCCCGTCTCGGCGTCTCCTCCGACAAGTTGGAGCGCAATTTCCGCACCGAGCTCAGCATTTCGCCCAATGGATATTACCGGCGCCTCAGGCTACGGCGCGCCGCCGACCTGTTGGCCCATTCGACGCTGATGGTGCGAGACGTGGCGCTGGCCTGCGGCTTCGCGTCCATGTCAAGTTTTGCCCGAGCGTTTCGCGAGGAGCATGGGCACGCGCCGAAGGCGATGCGGCGGCATTAGAGGGCGCTGCGCGCTAACGCGGTGAGATGCTGGCGGGACAGCGCCCCCCTCTGTCCTGCCGGACATCTCCCCCACACGGGGGGAGATCAGATGTCGCGTCGGCTTTCGCCAATCACCAACGTTGCAGGGCGAGCGGGACGCGAAAGCTGCTAATCTCCCTCCTTGTGGGGGAGATGTCCGGCAGGACAGAGGGCGGGCGCGAAGGATCGCAACATTGCCCTTTGTATCCATGCCCTTCTTGCGGCATTTCGCGCGACATCTGCGGATTCTCGCACAGACATTTTTCGGCGCATGGCTATGGTCTAGCCCTTCAGGAGGCGCACCCAATGAGCATCGTCGTTTTCGACCCCGACAGCACCGAGGATGTGGATTTCAAGGACCGCATGCGCCACCCGGTCGCGGCCGACTCCGCCGGCGGCATGTGGCTGTCGGATACCGAGCCGTCCTTCATCGATGCCGACGCCTTGCGCAAAGGGCGGCTGGCGAAACTGCGCGGCTGGATGCGCGAGGCGGGCTATGGCGGCGTCGTTTTGTTCGACCCCTACAACCAGCGCTATGCCACCGGCTCGCGCAACATGTTCGGCTATTTCCTGCGCAACTCGACGCGGTATTTCTTCATCCCGACCGACGGGCCGATCGTGCTGTTCGAATACCCGCAGAGCTACCATGTCTCGATGGTGCTCGACACGATCGACGAGGCGCGCCCGTCCAAGCTGGTATGGTCTTCGGTCTCGGGCCGCGACGACGAAACCGCCGGCCCCTTCGCCGACGAGATCGCCGAGCTTTTGAAGAAACATGGCGGCGGCTCGATGAAGCTCGGGTTGGACCGCTGCAGCCATTTGCAGGCGCTGGCGCTGGAAAAGCGCGGCTGCGAGGTCAAGGATTGCCAGGGCGAGATTTTGGCGGTGCGCGCGGTCAAGACGCCTGAGGAGGTCAAATGCCTGCAGGTGTCGATGGCCGGCGCGGAAGCCGCTGTTTATGCCGTGCGCGAGGCGATAAAACCCGGCGTCTCCGAAAACGAGCTGTTCGCCATCATGTATGGCGAGGTGATCCGCCAGGGCGGCGAGTTCATCGAGACGAGGCTCCTCACCTCGGGCCAGCGCACCAATCCGTGGTTCAACGAGGCCAGCGGCCGCAAGATCCGGCCGGGCGAGCTTCTGGCGCTCGATACCGATACGATCGGCTGCTATGGCTATTATTCCGATTTTTCGCGCACCTTCCGCTGCGGGCCGGGCAAGCCGACCGACTATCAGAAATCGCTTTACCGCATGGCGCACGACCAGGTTCAGCACAACATTTCGATCGTCAGGCCGGGCATGGCGTTTCGCGAAATCGCCGAAAAGGCGTGGAAAATCCCGGACCGTTTCGTCGACCAGCGCTATACCTCGGTGATGCACGGCGTCGGCATGCATGGCGAGACGCCGTTCATTGCGCACGCCATGGACTATGAAACCTATGGCCGCGACGGCATTATCGTGCCCGGCATGGTGGTGAGCGTGGAAAGCTATATCGGCGAGAAAGGCGGCCGCGAGGGCGTCAAGCTGGAGGACGAGATCCTGATCACCGACACCGGCACCGAGCTTCTGTCGCGCTTTCCCTACGAGGATGAGTTTCTGGAGAAGCAGGTTTGATCGCAGCGTCCCTCACTAACGTCAGCGCGGTATCGCAAACCTTCGGAAATAGTCGCGGCAGCTATGCCTTCGTCATCCTAGGGCGAAGCAAGGAGCGCAGCGACGCGGCGCAGACCCTAGGATCCATGCCGGGACTCATCCGCGCCGCAACGGTGCAAGTTCTGCTCCGCCGCACTCTCCGACCAGCGTCACGGCATGGATCCTCGGGTCTCCGCGACGGAGCTTCGCTCCTGCTTCGCCCGTGGATGACGAAGGTGGGGAGGCACCGGCCAATCACCACTGTTGGCGCCACTTCGCTGAACGGAATAGCGTTGGTCGCGAACCAAGGCCTATCCGCATGAAAAGCCGGATCTCGATCAAACGCGGCACGGTCGCCGCGGCGTTCATCGACCTCCAGGAAGAGCATCGGCAGGACAAGCGCTATCTGGTCGAAGGTTTTGGCGAGGTGCTGGCCAACGTCCAGCGCCTGCAGGCGGCGGCGCGGCGCAACTTCGTGCCGCTCTATCACTGGGCCTATGTCGTCGATACCGCCAAGGCGCGTCCGTTCCATCCGCTCGACGCCGACGGCAAGTCTGCCTTTTCCGACAAGACCGATCCGCTGACCGAGATTTGCCATGAGGTGGCGCCCGCGGCCGGCGAGACGATGCTGGTCAAGACGCAGGCCAGCGCCTTCGGCGCCGGGCCTGCCGCAACCGAATTCAAGGCGCGCGGCATCGAATGGCTGATCGTCGCCGGCGTCTGGACCGAGGCCTGTATCGATGCCACCGTGAAGGACGCGGTCGCATCCGGCTTTCGCGTGCTTCTGGTCAAGGATGCCTGCGGCAGCGGCAGTGCCGCCATGCACCAGACCGCCATCCTCAACCTTGCCAACCGGCTCTATGGCGGCGCCGTCACCAACACGATAGACGCGTGCCGGCTGATGGCGGGCGACACTGTCAGCGCATGGCGGGTCGAGGGCTCGGTGCCGCTGCGCTTCACCTTTGAAAACGCCGAACGTCTCTACGGCGAGCTCTGAGAGATGGGCACGGTCCACAAGCTCAAGACCACCAGGCGGGGGAAATACGCCACCCTGCTCGACCCGGCGCTGTGGGAGCATATCGACCTGGTCAATGACTGGTTCCCGCCAGAAATCGCCGAACTTCCGATCGCCGAGCAAAGGTCGGTCTATGATGCGATGTGCCGCGCCTTCCATCAGGGTTGTCCCAAAGGGGTTTCGGCCAGCGGCGGCATCATCGCCGCCGATGCAGGGCACGCCATCCCGATCCGCTACTACCGGATGGCGGGCAAGCCCGTGCGCGCCGTCATCGTCTACTATCATGGCGGCGGCTTTGTGCTTGGCGGGCTCGACAGCCATGACGACATCTGCGCCGAGATCTGCGCCGGCACCGGTTTCGACGTTGTCTCGGCCGACTACCGGTTGGCGCCGGAGCATCCGCACCCGGCCGCCTTCGACGACGCGCTGACCGTGTTCGAATGGGCGGCGGTGACAACGGACCTGCCGATCGTGCTCGTTGGCGAAAGCGCCGGCGGCAACCTTGCCGCCGCGGTCGCGCACGCCTCGCGCCGCCACCTGCGCCGGGCGGTCGGCCAGGTGCTGATCTATCCCGGCCTCGGCGGCGACGAGAGTGCCGGCTCCTATGTCGAACATGCCGACGCACCGCTGTTGACACTGCGCGACATCGCGTTCTACCGCACCATTCGCGCTGCCCCGGCACAGTCGCCCGACGACCCGACTTTTTCGCCGCTGAGCGACAATGACTTCTCCGGCCTGCCGCCGACTGTCATCATCACCGCCCAATGCGATCCGCTGTCATCGGACGGCGAGACCTATCGCGACCGCATCGTTGCGGCAGGCGGCCGCGCCTGGTGGTATGAGGAGAACCGCCTCGTGCACAGTTTTCTGCGCGCCCGCAAAAGTGTTCAGCGCGCCGGCGAGGCGTTCGCGTGCACGCTTGCGGCCATCGCCGCCGTCGCCGTGCTCGGCAAGAACGACGAAGCGCTGATCTCCCCCCTCGTGGGGGAGATGGCCGGCAGGCCAGAGGGGGGCGCGAAGGATCGCGGCCCTTCAATATCCTAAATCAGCGCAACGATTATCTGTGAAGATACTCCAGTCGGCAGACGGGATGGCGGGACAGCGCCCCCCTCTGTCCTGCCGGACATCTCCCCCACAAGGGGGGAGATTGGCAGTCTACCTCTGCGGAGCAGTGCACAAGAATTGCGGAAAAGAGAACATTTCCCTGGGTGGACCCGCTTTATCATCACCTGCTCAGGCAACGGCGCGCCCGATGGTCGCCTCCGCCCCCAGCGGAGACGGACCGTCGGGGCGCCCAACAAAAGAGGGAACGACGATGAAATTCATGCTGACCGACCGCAATTTGCACCCGCAGGCGAAGCCCGTTGCCGACGATTTCAGGAAAGGCGGCGTCAACCGGCGCGAATATCTTGCCATCATGGCCGGCTTCGGCGTCAGTGCTGCCGGAGCGCTGGCGCTGGGCGGCCTCAGCGCGTCGCCTGCCCGGGCCCAGGAGCCGAAGCGCGGCGGCACCTTGCGCGTCGCCATGAACGTCAAGGGGTTCAAGGATCCGCGCACTTTCGACGGTGTCGAAATGTCCAATGTGGCGCGCCACTGCAACGAATATCTGGTGCGCTGGAACCGCGACTTCACCTTCGAGCCGTGGCTGCTCGAAAGCTGGGAAACCAGCGACGACGCCAAGACGCTGACGCTGCATGTGCGCAAGGGCATCGCCTGGTCGAATGGCGACGCCTTCAACGCCGATGACGTCATCCACAATCTCAACCGCTGGTGCGACGCTTCCGTCCCCGGCAATTCGGTCGCCGCGCGCATGGGCGCGCTGGTCAATGCCGACACCAAGAAGCCGGTCGATGGCGGCATCGAGAAGGTCGACGATTTCACCGTAAAGCTCAATCTGCCGAAACCCGACATTTCGCTGATCGCAGGGATGGCCGACTATCCCGCGCTGATCATGCACCGCTCCTATGAGGGCGGCGACGATCCGATGAAGGCGCTGGCGATCACCACCGGACCCTGCGAACTGGTCAGCTTGAATGCCGAGACAAGTGCTGAGGTGAAGCGCAAGGACAAGCCCTGGTGGAAGGGCGACTTCTACCTCGACGGCATCAAATGGGTCGATTACGGCTCCGACCCCAACGCGACGCTGTCGGCGTTCGAATCCGGCGAGATCGACACCGACCACGAGACCGCCTCCGACGCCGTGTCGCAGACCGAGCAGATGGGCTTGCTGAATTCCGAGATCGCCACCGGATCGACCATCGTTGCCCGTTTCAATGTCGGCAACGCGCCCTATGACGACGTCAAGGTGCGCCGCGCCGCCCAGCTTGCCGTCGACAATTCCGCCGTGCTGGCGCTGGGCCTCGGCGGTCGCGGCAAGCCCGCCGACAACCACCATGTCGGTCCGATGCATCCTGAGTTTGCCGATATCGGTCCGGCCAAGCGAGATATGGATCAGGCGAAGAAACTGCTCGCCGAGGCCGGCAAGACGGACCACGAATTCGAGCTGATCTCGGTCGACATCGAATGGCAAAAGAGCACCGGCGACGCGATCGCCGCGCAGATGCGCGAGGCCGGCCTGAAGATCAAGCGCACCGTGCTGCCGGCGGCGACCTTCTGGAACGACTGGAGCAAATACCCCTTCTCCACCACCGAATGGCTGGGCCGCCCGCTCGGCGTCCAGGTGCTGGCGCTCGCCTATAAATCGGGCGCCGCCTGGAACGAAAGCGCTTACGCCAACAAAGAGTTCGACGAACTCCTCGACAAGGCGCTGGCAACGCCGGACGCCGCCCAGCGCAAGGAGATCATGGCCAGGATCGAGCAGAATCTGCGCGATGCCGGCATCATCATCCAGCCCTACTGGCGCTCGGTCTACCGCACCTACCGCAAGGGCGTGCAAGGCTGCGAACAGCACCAGTCGCTGGAACAGCATTTTGAGAAGGTGTGGCTGGAGGGGTGATCCTTCGGGGACGCCGCATACCGGCTGGCACCTGAGCGGTATGTCGCTCAGGTAGATACCTGCAGCGCACTCCGAGCATTTACGACGGTGTCTGTCTTGACGCGGCGACCGTGGATCGGTCTGGTGTGTCGACGAGGCGCCGCTGTGGGCTCGCGTCATTCCGGAGAATACACATGCGCGCCCGTTGGGCTTTCATTCTTGCACCCATTATTCCGGCGATCCTGCCCGGCTACAATTGGCATGCGAACCACCCTGAGACGGGGCCGTTGTCGGGCTTCATCTTCGTAACCCTTGTTTTCTATGTTGTGGAGGCGGTGGTAGGAATTCCGGCCTTCTATGTCCTGACCCGACGGCGCTGGCAGTTTTTTTGGGTATACGTCGTCGTTGGCTTTCTGGCAGTTTTTGTTCCAGCGTTTGTCTTCGGCCTCAGTAAGTGGAGTCCTCCATTGGGAATCGGCGGAGTTCTCTATGCATGCTCCTTCATAGGGATACTCGGTGGCGCTACAGGGCTGATCTTCTGGCTTTTGGTGCGCCCAGACAAGGACCCTGTCGAACAGATTGCTTCGCACTTTACCTAGGTCAGCACCCCAAGATTGAGTTCAAGGCCTGATACACTTTGGCCGCGATATTTTGCACGAGAACGCATGGACCACTTCGACCTCGGCACCTATCGCCGTCCAATCTCCACCGCCTCGGCCGAGACGCAGCGCTGGTTCGATATCGGGCTGAACTGGTGCTACGGCTTCAACCATGAGGAAGGCATAAAGTGCTTCGAGAAGGCGCTGGAGACAGATCCTGATTGCGCCTTCGTGCATTGGGGCATCGCCTCTGCCGCCGGGCCTTTTTACAACCTCACCTGGAACGAGCACGGCAAGGACGAGGCAGACCGTGCGGCCAAACGCTGCTTCGACCATGTCCAGCTCGCGCGGGATGTGGCGATCACCTCGTCGTGCCTGTGTCGGACGAGCGCGGAGGCGGGGCCAAGCTGTTGTCACTGAAATCCCCGCCGCCCGACCAGCCGAGTTGGCTTCGCCTTCTAAGAGAAAATCTCCGCCAGTTCGTCTACGCTGGTGCCTTCCCTAACCTGGCGCAGTTCAACATAGGCGACCGCAATGGCCACCGATGCCACCGTGGACACGACCGTCGCGATAAGGACGCTTCCGATAGCGCCGAAAATCAGGGCGACCGTCGAGAGGCCGCTGAAGAAAGCGAAAATCAGGCCGATCAGCAAGGCAAACATCATCTGGAAGGCAAGCGCCGCCAAACACAGGATCAGAAAGACACCGAACATCGGCCAGCGGCTGCCCTTTGTCAGAGCACGGCTGCGCGACATCGCGCCAAACATGCCAAGCCGCTCCTGCATCAGCACCGGCACGGAAACCGATATGCCGAGCAGCCACCTGATGCCGGCAACGAGCAACACCACGAAGGCAATGATCGCTCCGAAGATCGGCACCAACATTCCGGCGATGCCCATCACGATGAGGCCAAGGATCATGGCCAAAAAGACAATCAGCCCCACCCCCAGCGTCGGGAATATGCTGCGCAAGGCTATCTGGATGCAGTCGCCGATCGCCGGGCGCTTGCCGTTCAGGTCCTCTACCGTCGCTTGCACCAGCGAGGACTGGAACAACAGCGCGCAAACGAAATAGATCAGGCTTAAAACGAGCGATAAGAACGAGCTGCTCATAATGACCCACTTCGCGCCGAGTGGAGGTGCGGCGATGTAGCCGTTGGGGCCGCCATTCCAGTGGTCGACAGATTGAGCGCAACTGCTGGGAGGACCAGGAAAAGCGCCGCCAAAGCAATCATCAGACCGGGATTGCGGTCGATCACGGCGAAGGTGTTGTTGAAAACCCTGCCGATCTGGAACTTCTCAAGCCGCGCCGACGCCGTCGATGCCACGATTACCCCTTCCGGCCCGAGCTAGATCCCGGCCAATCGCGCCAACATGACTGGCTGTTCTCGGGCCAAAACCTTCGTTACGAGAAGATCTCCGCCAGTTCGTCGACGCTGGTGCCTTCCCTGACCTGGCGCAGCTCGACATAGGTGACGGCAATCGCCACCGAAATCACCGCCGAAACGATTGTCGACAGCAGGCTGCTTCCGATGGCAGCGGCAATGAGACCGGTCGTGCTGATCCCGCCGCTCGCAATAGCAGCCTGAAACAGCAAGGTGAAAACCACTTGTAGCCCTATCGCAACAATGCCGAGGACCAGAAACAGCGCGAATATCCGCCAGCGGCTTCCCTTCGTCAGCGCCCTGCTTCGCGAAATCGAGGCGAAGACGCCAGGCCTTTCCTGAACTGCGACGGGCACAGCCACCGATATGCTGATCAGCCACATGGCTATGGGGATGAGCGACAGAAGTGCAATCACACCGCCGACGATGGGGATGGCCATGGTGATGACCGTTAATATCATCGCCACCAGAAACATTGCCACGATGATCACAAGACCAATTCCGAGCGTGGGGAGGAAGCTGCGCAGGGCTATCTGAATGCAATCGCCAATCGACGGGCGCTTGCCGTTCAAATCTTCGATTGTCGCTCGTACCAGCGCCGCCTGCGCCAGAAAGGCCAAGATCAGGAGCACCAGGCCGGCAATCATCGAAACGGCACCATAGCCCGCCATAGCCGATTGCTCGAAGCTCGCCCCAGGTACTGCTATCTTTGCAATCTGTCTAAAGCTCCAGATGTTGTACAGCAGCGCAGGCAGCGTCGAAAAAAGGCCGACGATGGCGGCAAGTGGGACGAAGCTGCGTCCGATTACCGAAAACGTATTGCTGAAAGCCCTGCCGACGCTGAACCGTTCCGGCCGCTCGCTCGCGATTGACGTCATGTTACATTCCCCCCGACTAATGGATACCCCAAATCAGAAAGTATAAATCACCGATATTGATACTTGCGGTTGCCGCCGCTTGCAATTGCCTTGGCGTATTGCCAGTGTCGGCCCGCGAACCGCAGGTTGCATGGGGGCGAAAAGGTGACTGCTGCACAGCCGGACGCTGCGCAAGCCGAATGGCTGGCCAAACTGCACAAGCAGTTGCTGTCGGACGATTCGATCCAGTTCGACCTGCCGGCCTACGTACAGCCCAAGACGCCTGAGTGGCTAAAGCCGCTGGTCGAATTCCTGGCACAGCTCGGCCCTTACATGATCTATCTGTTCTGGGGGGCCGTGATCACAGGTGCCGCAATCATTCTGCTGCTGATTTTCCTTGAGGTGAAAGGCGTCGCCTGGCGCCTGCCCTGGTGGCGCCAAAAGAGCGTGACCGAGGCGGAAGCGACATGGCACCCCGACGTTGGCGCCGCGCAGGTCCTGCTGTCGGAAGCCGATGCGCTGGCCGCCCGGGGCGAGTATGACGAGGCGGTGCATCTCCTGCTGCGCCGCAGCGTTGCCGACATTGCCGGCCGCCTGCCCGACTTCCTGCGCCCGTCGCTGACCGCGCGCGATATCGCGGGAGCGGCGTCGCTGCCAACGCGGGCGCGTGGCGCCTTTACCCAGATCGCGCGCATCGTCGAGGCGGCGTTGTTCGCGCGCCGGCCGGTCGGGCCCGAGGGCTGGCAGGAGGCGCGCAGCGCCTATGAGCGATTCGTCTTCAGGGATGCCTGGACGTGAGTGACGCGACAGCCGACATCGCCCAGCAGGAGCCGTTCAGCCGCAGGACGCTGTTCTGGGGCATTTTCGCCAGCCTGCTCGCGGCCGCAGGCTTCTTCCTGTTGTCCACCTATGCGCCCGACTTTCGCCAGCCGAGCGTCGGTGGCGCAACCCCGCTGTCGAAGAGCGGCATCGGCTATGCCGGTCTGGCGCAATGGCTGAAGCTGACCGGCGAAGCGCCCGACATGGCGCGGTCCGACAGCGATCTCGAGACCGAAATGCTGCTGATCGTCACCATTTCACCCGACAGCGACCCGGATGCGCTTGCCAACATCATCAAGCTTCGAAAGGGCCTGGATACGCTGTTCGTTCTGCCCAAATGGGCGACCTTGCCGCTGTTCCAGCATGAGGGCTGGGAGATGAAGATCCAGCGACTGCCGGATGTGGTGGTCAACGACTGGCTCGGCCGCATCGCCAAGGCCAAGCTCGGCGAAGGTGAGACCACGGTCAAGCAACTCGACGTCTCAGGGCAAGTGGTCAGCGTTCCCGACCAGTTGCAATGGGTGGCCGACGAACACCCGCTGATTGCCGCCGGCAACGGCAAGGCCGTGCTGACCGAGATCGAAGACGAGCGGTTCTACATTCTGACGGACCCCGATCTCATCAATAACGCTGGCTTGAAAGATCCCGACAAGGCGGCGGCGGCGCTCAAGCTGATCGAGCTCCTCCAGCCCGAAAAGGGTGCCGTCATGTTCGACCTGACGCTGCATGGCGTCGGGCGAAAATACGATCTCGCCAAGCTTCTGGTCGAGCCGCCCTTCCTGGCGCTGACGCTGACCATCCTGGCGGCGGCGGCACTTGCCTTCCTGCATGGCCTTGGCCGGTTCGGGCCGCCGCGGGCCGATCAGCGCGCCATCGCCTTCGGCAAGCGCGCGCTGGTCGATACCACGGCGATGCTGTTGCGCCGCGCTGGCCGGCTGGAGGAACTGGGCGACCGCTATGGAGCACTGGCACGCGTGCGCGCCGGCGCGCTGCTCGGCGCGCCGCACGGTTTGCAGGGCGAAGCGCTCGACCGCTGGCTCGATTCCCGCGACAAGGACGAAGCCGGCGGTTTCACGACCCGCCTGCAAGCTGCGAACGCGGCAAAGACCCTGACACAAATGCATGATGCAGCCGAAAAGCTGCACGACTGGACGGCAAGGAGGCTCGGTGAACGTCGATGATGTGAAGGCCCTGGCGACACAGATCAGGGAAGAGGTGGCCAAGGCCATCACCGGGCAACACGATACGGTCGATCTGATGCTGACGGCATTGTTCGCCGGCGGGCATATATTGCTCGAAGGACCGCCGGGCACGGCCAAGACGATGACGGCGCGCTGCTTTGCCCAGGCGCTGGGGGTCGCCTATGGCCGTATCCAGTTCACGCCCGACCTGATGCCCGGCGATATCGTCGGTTCCAACATCTACAATTTCCAGACCGGGCAATTCACGCTGACGCGCGGCCCGATCTTCTGCGACCTTTTGCTCGCCGACGAAATCAACCGCACGCCGCCCAAGACCCAGGCTGCCCTTTTGGAGGCGATGCAGGAGCATGCCGTCACCTTCGACGGCACCACTCATGCGCTCGGCCCGAACTTCATGGTGGTGGCGACGCAGAACCCTATCGAACATCAGGGCGTCTATCCTCTGCCCGAGGCGCAGCTCGACCGTTTCCTGTTCAAGCACCGGGTGAGCTACCCCGGCGCGGAAGAGGAAAAGGCGATCATCATCCACCATGGCGGCGGCACCGCCTCGCACGACATCAAGCAGTACGGCATCACCGCCCAGGCCGACCGCAAGACGCTGGAAAAGGCGCTGGCGACCGTCGGCGAGGTCACGCTGGTCGACGATGTCGTCGACTATATCGCAAGGCTGGTGCGGGCTACGCGCGAAAGCCCCGATCTGGAAGTCGGCGCCAGCCCGCGCGCGGGCGCCATGCTGGCGAGAGCCGCGCGCGCCCGGGCGGCGCTCGACGGACGCGCCTATGTCATCCCCGACGACGTCAAGGCGCTTGCGGTGCCGGCGCTGCGCCATCGCGTGATCCTGTCGCCGGCGGCGCAGATCGACGGCCGCCTGGTCGAGCAGATCGTCACCGACTTGGTCGACCAGACGGAAGCGCCACGTTGATATATCCGAGCGGCCGGGCAGTCTGGGCAGGTGCGGCAGGTGCAATACCGGCCTTCCTGATCGCGCTCGCGTTGCCGTCGCTGTGGTATCTCGGCCTGTTGTGGATCTGCGTGCTGCTTGCTTTCCTGGCCGTGGACGCCGCCGCCGGACCCGGACGGGCTTCGCTGGATGCCAGCATCCATGCCCCGCCGCAGGTCAGCGTCGGCGGCCAGTTCACCGTCCATGTCATCGCCGGGCTCAGCGGACGGCCGCGCGCCGTGCAGGCGCGTCTTGGCCATGACGAGCGGCTGGAACCGCTGGGCGGCACCGGCGGCGCGTTGACCGCCGAGGCCGACAGCGCATCGCTCGATCTCAAATTTCAGGCGCTGCGGCGCGGCATCGCCAGGTTCGATCGCCTGTGGGTGCGCTGGCGCGGGCCGTTCGGGCTGGTCTGGAACCAGGTGGTGCTGCCGATGGCGAGCCAAGTCGCGGTGCTGCCCGATGTCAGCAGCGCCCGCGACGAGGCGATCACGCTTCTGCAGCGTCAGGCGCTGCCCGACGGCCATGCGCAGCGCCGCGCCGGCCAGGGCCGCGAATTCGAGGCGCTCAAGGACTATCAGCCCGGCATGGGCCGGCGCATGATCGACTGGAAGCGCAGCGCCCGCCACGGCAGGCTTCTGGCGCGCGAATTCCGTATCGAGGAGAACAACAACATCGTGCTGGCCATCGATAGCGGCCGGCTGATGTGCGAGCCCGTCGACGGCGTGCCGAAGGTCGACCGCGCGGTCACCGCAGCCTTGCTGTCGGCGTTCATTGCGCTGAAGGGCGGCGACATGGTCTCCCTGTTCGGCTTCGACGCGCGGCCGCGCGTTTCCAGCGGCGCCGTGCGCGGCTCCGCCAGCTTCGCCATGATCCAGAAGCGGGCGGCGGAGATCGACTATTCCACCGAAGAGACCAATTTCACCCTGGCGCTGACGACGCTGGCGGCGCGGCTCGACCGGCGCTCGCTGGTGATCATCTTCACCGACTTCGTCGATCCGATCAGCGCCGAACTGATGCTGCGCACCGTCGGCCGGCTCACCGAACGGCATCTGGTGCTGTTCATGATGATGAGGGATGTCGAACTGGAGACACTGGCCGACATGCCGCCGGACGCACCGGAGGATGTGGCGCGCTCCGTCGTCGCCGGCGGGCTGCTGCGCGAAAGGCAGGTCGTCATCGGCAGGCTCAGGCTGCTCGGCGCGCATGTCATCGAAGCCGACCATCAGAGGCTCGGGCCGGCGCTGGTCGAGCGCTATCTCGAGCTCAAGCGAGAGGATCTGTTGTGAACGCGCTGGTCGGCAAGGATGCGGTGCGCCAGTCGCTGGCGAGCTTCCGTTCGGAGCGCGAGGCCGACTGGAAGGCGTTCGAGGCGCTGCTTGCCCGGGTCGAGAAACGTGCGCCACGCACGCTATCGGAAGACGAACTGCTGTCGCTGCCGCTGCTCTACCGCTCGGCGCTGTCCTCGCTTTCGGTGGCGCGGGCGACGTCGCTCGACAATGCGCTGGTCAGCTATCTCGAAGCGCTTTGCCTGCGCGGCTACTTCTACCTCTATGGCGCACGTCGCGGCTTGCGGCAGCGCATCGGCGACTTCTTCCTGCATGACTGGCCGCATGCCATTCGCGATTTGTGGCGCGAGACCTTGCTGTCGGTCGTCCTGACCTTTGTCGGCGCCGGCGCCGGCTACTGGCTGGTGGCCAAAGACAAGGGCTGGTTCGACGCCATCATTCCGCCGAGCCTGGCCGGCGGGCGCAACCCGGACGCCTCAGTCGAAGTCCTGCGACAGGTGCTTTATGACGGCGCCGACAGCAATTTCCTGTCGGGCTTCGCCGCCTATCTGTTCACGCACAATGTCCAGGTGGCGATCCTGGCCTTCGCGCTGGGCTTTGCCTTCGCGGTGCCGAGCGTGCTCTTGATCCTGATGAATGGCTGCCTGCTTGGCGCGATGTTCCAGATCTACGTCGCCAAGGGGCTTGGGCTGGAGCTGGGCGGATGGCTGTCCATCCATGGCACCACCGAGATGTTCGCGATCGCCTTGGCGGGCGCCGCCGGCATGCGCATCGGCACGCGCATCGCCTTCCCCGGCGAACTGACGCGGATGACGGCTGCTGCCGATGCCGGGCGCGTGGCCGCCACCACCATGGTCGGGGTGACGATCATGCTTTTGTTTGCCGGCCTGCTCGAAGGCATCGGCAGGCAGGTGATCACCAGCGACGTGACACGCTATGCCATTGGCGGCGTCATGCTGACGCTGTGGCTTTGCTATTTCTATGTGTTCAGGGTGGTGCGGCATGGCGACCGCTAGGCGCGCTGCCGTCTCGACGATACGGCCGCTGATCACGCCGGAAGGGGTCGATCTCCGGATCAAGCTCGCCGATGCCGGCACCCGCGCCGCCGCCTTCCTGCTCGACTTTGTCATCATCATCGTCACGGCGATCGTGATCTCGATCGTTGCACTGTTCGGGCTGGCCGGCCTCAAAGGCGAAGGCGCGCAGCCGCTGTTCATCGTCTGGATCATCCTGATCTTCTTCCTGCGCAACGCCTATTTCATCGTCTTCGAAGCCGGCCGCCGCGCCGCCACGCCCGGCAAACGGATGCTCGGCATCCGGGTGGCGTCGCGCAGCGGCGCCGGCCTGTCAGTCGATCAGGTCATTGCCCGCAACCTGATGCGCGAGATCGAGATCTTCCTGCCGCTGTCGATCATCCTCGGCCGCAGCGAGATGGGGCTCGCCGACACGCTGACGACGATCTTCGGACTGGTGTGGACGCTGCTGTTTGCGCTCTTCCCGCTGTTCAACCGCGACCGCATGCGCATCGGCGACCTTTTGGCCGGAACGTGGGTTGTCGAGGCGCCGAAACTGGCGCTGGTCGAAGACCTGTCGCAACGCCAAGACACCACCACCCGCGCATTCCGCTTCACCCAGGCGCAGCTCGATGCCTATGGCATCGCCGAACTGCACAAGCTGGAGGAAGTGCTGCGCCGCGACGACTATTTCGCGCTGAAAGCCGTGGCCGAAACGATCGGACGCAAGATCGGCATGACGATCGAGCCGGTCGATTCCAGGGCCTTCCTCACCGCCTATTACGGCGAGCTGCGGGCACAGCTTGAGCGGAAGCTTTTGCTCGGCACCCGCAAGGCGGATAAGTATCAGCTGTAGATCGGAGTTCGGGATGCCGGCTCAAGTTAGCGAAGCGGAAAAAGCCAGAATAGAACGCGCCATTCAGGCGGCAGTCTCCGGATCCTGGAAGGAATTTGCAGAACTCACCGACGAACCGTTTCTAAACGATGCATCGATGAGGGAGCAATTCGGAGATACTTCTTCCCGACTTCAGCAAGCCGACGGAAATTGGGAAATGACGTCAGGCATAGGTATCGTGCCTGACGGCAGCGCGCGCCTGATCACAGTCTTGAGCAAGGCGCCGCCCACGGTGGATATTGTCCTGACGCTGCACAGCACGAGCGATCGGGATGACAGCACGATCAGCATCTGGACGTTCTTTCAGCAGCTGAATTGGGGCGATTAGGCCCTCGCCTACCCCACCCACTTCTCATAGTCGGACACCAGCAGGTGCACCGGCGCGACATCCTCGTCGATGTTGGAAAAGCGGCCGATCGGCTCGCGGAAGACGTTGTCGGTGAGATCGTCATTGACGGTCGAGACCTCGCCGATCAGCACATCCTTGCCCTCGGCCCAGAAGGCGTGCCAGACGCCGGGCAGCAGCGTCACGCTCTGGCCCGGGTCGAGCTTCAGGAGCCCGCCTGCCGGCAGCCTGTGGATGGTGCCGTCGACCGGCACCGTCACTTCGGCCTTCGGATCGATGCCGCCGTCGCGATCGTGCATGAACAGTTCCAGCACGAGCTTACCGCCGCCGCGGTTGATGATGTCCTCGGCCTTGATGTTGTGGCGGTGCATCGGCGACAGCTGATCCTTGCGCGAGATCATGATCTTCTCGGCATAAAGCATGCCCATGCCCTTCTTCATGTCGGCATAGACGCCGTTGCGAACGGTGAACAGGAACAGGCCGAGTTCGTCGAATTTTTCCTGGCCGTAATCGGTGATGTCCCAACCGAGCCGCGAGGTGAAAATGGCGGCGGAGTCGGCCTTGCGCGCCTTCATCTCTTCCGGGCTCCAGTAGGCGAAGGGCGGCATGATGTAGCCGAACGAGCGGATGAAGGCGTCTGCATCGCGGATGATGTCGTTGACGGTGGAGCGTTTCATGATCGTGATCCCTTCGCGTCGCGTTCCCTGGAGTTATCTGAAGCGCATAGCCGAACAGCGCTGCGGTGTCGACGCAAACTGCGTGCTGGCCCCATGACATCCGTGCGGATCGGGGCCATAAGTCAGCCAGATTTCCCAGGGTGATATTTCATGCAAGGCATAGACGACCTCGACACGCCGGCGATCCTCATCGACGCGGCCCGCGCCGAAGCCAACATCGCACGAGCGCAGGCGCATGCCGACCGCCACGGGCTGAAACTCAGGCCGCACATCAAGACGCACAAGCTGCCTTATTGGGCGAAGAAGCAGATGGCGGCCGGCGCGGTCGGCATCACCTGCCAGAAGATCGGCGAGGCGGAAGTGATGGCCGATGCCGGGCTGACCGATATTTTTCTGCCCTACAACATCCTTGGCCGCGCCAAGCTGGAGCGCCTCAAGGCCCTGCATGGCCGTGTGACACTGTCAGTGACGGCCGACAGCCTCGAAACGCTGGAGGGGCTCGCCGCCACCTTCACCGATGCAGGGCACCCCCTGCCCGTCCTGGTCGAATGCGACACCGGCATGGGCCGTTGTGGTGTGCAAAGCGCCGCCGAGGCGCTGGCACTGGCGAAGTTGATCGACCAAGCCAAGGGGCTCACCCTCGGCGGGCTGATGACCTACCCCGCGGCCGGCCGCGCCGCCGAGGCTGAATCGTGGCTGGCCGGCGCCAAACAAACGCTCGCGGCCTCGGGTCTCGCCTGTGAACGCATCTCCAGCGGCGGCACGCCTGACATGTGGCGCTCGGGCGAGGACAGCGTGGTGACCGAATACCGCCCCGGCACCTACATCTACCTCGACCGCTACCAGGTCGCCAAAGGCGTCGGCACGCTCGACGATTGTGCGCTGACGGTGCTCGCCACCGTGGTCAGCCATCCGACGCCGGCCCGCGCCATCCTGGACAGCGGCAGCAAGGCGCTGTCCAGCGACACGCTGGGGCTCGCCGATTTTGGCGAGCTGCTCGGCATGCCCGGCGCCCGCGTCACCAGCTTGAGCGAGGAACATGGCACGGTCACGCTTGGAAATGGTGCGAAGCTTCGCATTGGCGAGCGCGTGCGCGTGGTGCCTGATCATTGCTGCGTCGTGACCAACCTGTTCGACCAGGTGCATCTGATCGACGGTGACAAGGTGCTGGAAACGCTGAAGGTGGAAGCGCGTGGGCGGATGGGGTGAGGCTTTTCGTTTTGGAGGCTCGCCCTATTTCGACATTGACGAATTGTAATTTATAACTTACTAGTCCCCATGGCAATCCTGAAGCAGACAGCCACCTTTCGGAGGTGGCACCAAAAGCTGAAAGACGGAAGAGCCAAGGCGGCAATTGCCGTTCGGCTGCAACGTTTGATTGTAGGAAATCCCGGCGACTAGTGGGTGAAGGCATCAGTGAATTGCGCATTCACTATGGGCCCGGCTATCGCGTTTATTTTCACAAGCGCGGTGAAACGGTCATCCTGCTCCTGTGCGGCGGGGATAAAAGTTCACAAGAAACCGACATACGGACAGCAAAGCGCCTGGCCGTAGAATGGAGTGACGACAATGGTTGAAAAAATCTATGATTTCGATCCCGCCGAAATGCTCGATTCCGATACGGCAATCGAGGCGTTTCTGGCAGAGGCAATGGAAACCGGAGACGCCAAATTCGTCGCGTCCGCCCTCGGTGTCGTTGCCCGCGCCAAGGGGATGAGCAACATTGCCAGAAAGACCGGCTTGGCTCGCGAGCATCTTTATACCTCGCTCAGCGAAAACGGTAATCCTACGCTGGAAACCACACTGGCGGTCATGAAAGCATTCGGCTTTCATTTGGCCCCAAAGCACGATGCAACTCAGGTCTAATCTACGCCAGCGCGCGTCGAGCGCGAGGTTGTTCGGGCGAACTGAAATCAGGACGGATAAACCGGACCCAGCGCCGCCTTCAGCGGATCCAGCGCGTCGCCATACAGCTTCCAGCGCTCGACCGAGGATGAATAGATCGGCTGGCGCACCTGCCAGCGGCTCGGCGTCCGCACGGTGCGCTCGGTCTCGTTGAAACGCAGGCAGGCATCGTCCCACTCGACGCCGAGGAATCCGATCAATCCACGGGCGCGATTTTCGAAATCGGCGACCGTTTCTTCATAGGGCATGTCGTGGATATTCAGCGGGATGACCTTGGTCCAATGGCGCATCAGGCGGTCATACTCCCGGTAATACTGCCCAAGCTTGGTAAGATCGGCATTATAGCCGTGCGCCTCGGAAAAATTATGCATGAAACAGGACGCGCAATTGTCCATCGGGTCACGCCGGCAATGGATGATGCGGGCATTCGGCAAGATCAGGCTGATGAAGGCCAGCAGCTCGAAATTATGCGGCATCTTGTCGACGACAAGCCGCGCCGTGTTGTTGCGCTTTTTGAGATCGTCGAGATATTTCGATCCAAGCTCCTTGGCCTTGGCCGCAGTGAGCGCCGCCATGGCCTTGGTGAAAATGGCTGGGTCGAGCTTGTCGAACCCAAGTTCGCCGGCAAGTGAACGAACGGTCGACAACTCGCCGGCGCCATGGATATCGCGATGACTGGCGCATATCTGCTCGGTCAGCGTCGTTCCCGACCGTGGCATGCCGACGATGAAGACCGGGCGTCTGGATGGATTTCCCAAATTGGCTCGCGCCTCGAAGAAGCCGGCGTCGAAAGTGTCGATGAAGCTGTCGTAAAGCTGGGTGTGCCGGTCGATGTCGAAATCATTGCCGGAAATCGCCTTGGCCCTCGCGAAATGGCGGATTGCCGGGCGATACTCGCGCTGATCGTTGAGCATCTTGCCGGCGGCATGGTGCAGCACCACCCGCTCGCGATCGGTGGTCGTCGGCAATTCCAGACGAGCCCGTATTAGAGGCAGCGTCGGATCATCCTTGACCGCCCGGCGCGCCAGCGCCATTCCGGCCAGCGCTTCGACATGGCCCGGGTCGATGGCAAGGGCCTTGCTGAAGCATTCGACCGCCTCGGCCGGCCGTCCAATGTCGGTGAGCAAATCACCCATACCGGCAAGTGCCATCACCGACTGGCCGTCGATAGCCAGCGCCCGGCGATAGAACCCTTCGGCAACGTCGCCCTCGAGCTGGCTGCGGTAGGAGCGGCCGAGATTGCACAGCGCTTCGATGAGCCCTCCGTCGAGCTCGATCGCCTTTCTCAGATGTCTGCGCGCCTTGTCGACGTTGCCGGTGACATTGTAGGCATTGCCGAGATTGTTGCGGAAGATGGCGTTGTCCGGTTCGAGCTTGACCGCCCTTTCCATATAGGCAATGGCGGCGTCATGATGCTCGGCCTCGATGGCGAGCGTGCCCATCAGGTTCAGCGCCATGGCATTTTTGGGCTGCGTGCGAAGCACCGTCTGGTAGCAGAACTCGGCCTCGCGAAAACGCTTGCGCCGTTGCAGGTCGATGCCGCGCTGCAATGTCTTTTCCGCCGGCTCACCGGCGGTCGGCAGCGAGGCTGGGATCATTGCCGGCAGGCCCAGGGGTTGCCGGCGTGGCAAGAGCGGCATCCGTCAAATCCCGGTCGCGGCCTGCGACGAACCAATCAGAACTTCAGGGTAACGCCAAGCTGGAGATTGTGGGAGTACAATTTGGCGTTCTCGTATGTGCCGCCGCCATCATTGTCGTCTAGATCCACGCTTGTCACGGCCTTAAAGCGGTAACCGAAATCGAGGTCGACATTCTGCGTTACCGCGTAGGTAACACCGGCGCCCACCTGGCCGGCGAAACCCCAGCCGCCAGGCCCGTATCCAAAGGCGTGGCCATCAAAGTGAGTATCGGCGGTAACATAGGCCGCGCCGAGACCGCCGCCGACATAGAGTTTGGCATCACCAAAATGCGCAACATCGGCCCAGACGTTGGCGAGAAGATAGGTGGCCGACAGATTGCCGGAAGCCGGATAGTTGCCGACGCCCGTGTAGCTGTATTCGCTTGCCTTGTAGCGCGCGTAGGACAGTTCGCCTTCGACACGAAACACATCGTTGATGCGCCGACCGACAGCGCCGCCGATTACGAACCCGGTATCAAGATCGATTGAATACCCAGTACCATTGTAGTCCGTTTTCACATGGTTCGGGAAACTGGCGCCGCCGAAGAGCGTGACGTACCAGAGATCCTCCGCCCTCGGAACGTCGACAATCGCGTCGGCGGCGTAGGCCGAACTCCAACCAAGCGCCAATGCAAATGTCGAGACGCCAGCCAACAAGCGCAGTTTCATCGCCGATTCCCTCGCTACAACTAGTGACTGGTATCACTCTTGCTTCGCGGCCGAGCTGTCAAGAAAGCAAACGAGATCAAGGAGCCAAGCGAAGTCGGGAACAATCTTTTGAGAATTCTTGTTGCTGCACCGCAACATAGCAGCACATGCTAATGTTTGGCGGCAGGCGTATGGCTTCGGTTTTGAAAATCGCGCTAGTCGGCCTGCCGTGCCGCCACCCTGCGCATGGCGATCACCCGCCGGCGGCGGATTTCGGTGCGCATCGCCGTCAAATGCAGCGCGAAGAACAGCACGGTGAAGCCGAGCGCCATCACCAGCAGTGGCCATAGCAGGCTGGGATCGATCGTCGGTCCGCCGAGCCGGAACACCGAGGCCGGCTGGTGCAGCGTGTTCCACCAGTCGACCGAGAATTTGATGATCGGGATGTTGATGAAGCCGACGAGCGTGATGATGGCGGCGGCCCAGGCGGCGCGGCTGGCGTCATCGAGCGCACGCGTCAGCGCGATGATGCCGAGATACATCAGGAACAGGATGAAGACCGAGGTCAGGCGGGCGTCCCAGACCCACCAGGTGCCCCACATCGGCTTGCCCCAGATCGAGCCGGTGACCAGCGCAAGCGCGGTGAAGGTGGCGCCGATCGGGGCTGCCGACTTCAGCGCGACATCGGCCAAGGGATGGCGCCAGACCAGCGTGCCGAGCGCGGCGACGGCCATCACCGTGTAGCACATCATGGCGAGCCAGGCGAAAGGCACGTGGATATACATGATGCGCACCGTGATGCCCTGCTGGAAATCCTCAGGCGCGGCAAAGCTCATATAGAGACCGATGGCGAGCAGGATCGCGGCGATCGACGCCAGCCACGGCACCAGCCTATCGGCCAGCCCGACAAAGCGCGTGGGGTTGGCGAGGTCGGTCCAGCCGGCGAGGCGTGAGGAGGTATCGCTCATAAGGTCTAGATAGACCGGCGGCGCGTTCGGGGCAATCGAGGGAGTGTCGCAGTCTTATTTACCCTCCCCCTCGTGGGGAGGGTCGCTGCGAAGCAGCGGGGTGGGGGTGGTGGGGCACTACCCCCACCCGGACCCTACGGGTCCGACCTCCCCACAAGGGGGAGGTAAAAAAGCTACGCCGCTTCGATATTCACCGTGCGGCTGAGACGGCGGACTTCCTCGTCGTTGAGCAGGCCGCCGGCGCGCAGCAGGCTGGCGAAACGGCCATTGCGCAGCGACAGTTCGGCGAAGCCGCCCATCTCGACCACCTTGCCCTTGTCCATGAACACGACCAGGTCGGCGTCGCGGACGGTGGTCAGGCGGTGGGCGATGATGAAGGTGGTGCGGTTGCGCCTCAGTTCGTCGATGGCTTCCTTGACGCGGTCCTCGGTCTCGACATCGAGCGCGCTGGTCGCCTCGTCGAGCACCAGAATCGGTGCGTCCTTGAGCACGGCGCGGGCAATGGCGATGCGCTGACGCTCGCCGCCCGAAAGCTGGCCGCCGCGCTCGCCAACGACGGTGTCATAGCCGGCGCTCTTGGCAAGGATAAAATCCTGCGCGGCAGCCGCATTGGCGGCGGCGTGAACCTCGTCATAAGTCGCCTCGGCACGACCGACGCGGATGTTGTCCTCGATCGAGCGGTTGAGCAGGCCGGCATCCTGGAAGACGGTGGCGATCGAATGACGCAGCGACTTGCGGGTCACCGTGCGGGTGTCGATGCCGTCGATCAGGATACGGCCATGAGACGGCGAGAAGACGCGCTGCAAGAGGTTGATCAGCGTCGTCTTGCCGGCGCCGGTCGGGCCGACGATGGCAACCGTCTGCCCGGCCTGGACCTCGAAGGAGACGTCGTCGACGCCCTGCCTCGAATTGGCAAACTCGAAGCCGACATTCTCGAAGCGGACGTGGCCGGTGACGTTGGTGAGGTCGCGCAAGCCGTCCGGCTCGGCGGAGTCGGCGGCCGAATCCTCGAGGTGATAGAAGTCCTCGAGCTTGGCGCGGGCTTCCGAAATCTGGTTGGCGAAAGCCGACATCTGGTCGAGGCGGGCAATCAGCAGCGTGGCAAAGCCGGTGAAGGCGATGACGTCGCCGATCTTGAGCTGGCCATGGGTGACCAGATAGGCGCCGATCAAAAGCACAACCATCATCGAAATGGTCGACGACAGGCGGTGCAACGCATTGGCCATCGCCCACCAGTCGAGCACCGGGTTCTGCGCGTCGAGCAGGTTCTTGACATAGCGGCGCAGCGTATCGGCCTCGTGACCGAGACGGTTGTAGCTCTGCAGCACGGCGACATTGCTGACCGAGTCGGTCACATGCGCGAAGACCTGATGGTAGTGGCGCTCGACCGCGGCTTGGCCCGCCTTGGTGCGCTTCATCACAAGCCGGCCGATGCCGACATAGAGAACGCCCAGCGCCATTAGCACCAGCGACATGCGAAGATCCATGCTTATCGCGGTCGGAATCAGCAGAGCCAGCGCAACCGCCGTCGACAGATGCTGGCGCATGAATTCAAGCCACAGGCTGAACAGCGTCTCGACGGCGCGCAGCAGCGTGTGCAGCGCGTTGGAGGTGCCGCGCTGGTGGTGCCAGGCGAGCGGCATGGTGATCACGCGCTCGAACGACTGGCACAGCACCTCGCTGCGCCGCTTGTGGGCAAAACGGTCGGCGCCGCGCGCCACCAGCACGAAGGCGACGATGTTAAAGGCGCCGAGACCGGCCCACAGCGCCAGCGTCGAAAACACCGAACCCTTATCGGAGATGGCGTCGATTACCCGGCCGAACATGATCGGCTCGAGGATGGCGATAATGGCGAGCGCGACATTCGCACCGCAGATAAACGCAACGCGCTTCCTGTCGGCTGCGAGATAACCCAGCGCTCTCCAGTAGATTTGCAGAAGTGACACTTCAGCTACTCCGCCCAAAACATTATTGTGCACCGCACCATTTCTTGACACGTACCGGTTAACGGGTCGCAAAACAATGCCCGTCTACCTCTTCCGTTCCCATTCTGCGAACAAAAGATGACGACGTTGCGAAATCTGCCGTGATCACCTAACGGTTTGAGATAAAAGGTGAAATGTCAGTCTTGCGGCAAAATCATGGCAGCAGCTGGCGCTGCCACATTTTTAGTCACTGCACGCTTGGACCGCCGTTATCGGGAAGGCACGCCGTTCTGCGTCAGGAGCATGCCGAAGTAGAAAACGCGCGCCTCGAAAGGCGCGCGTCAATAACCTGAAGCCTTTGATTTTACGCGGGTATCTTGACGACCACCTCGGTCTTGTCGCCGGCTTTCGGCTGAAAACCGGAAGACTTTGTCTTGGTCCCATTGACTTCGAGCGAGATGGATTTGGCCTTTTTGTCGCGGATGACGCGAACCTTGATCTCCGACCCCAGCATCTTCAGCGTGGCAGAATAGCCGTCCCAATGGCTGGGCAGTTTCGGCCGGAACGTGATCTGCTTGCCCCGCCGCTCAATGCCCAGAATTCCTTCGACCGCAGCACGGTAGAGCCATCCCGCTGAGCCCGTATACCAGGTCCAGCCGCCGCGACCGCCCTTGCCCTCACCGGAATAGATGTCGGCGGCGACGACGTACGGCTCGACGCGGTAATGCTCGGCCGATGCATCGTCGAGCGCATGGTTGACCGGGTTCAGCATCGAGAAGCAGCGATAGGCATCGTCGGTGCGGCCCATTTCAGCGAGCGCGATGACAAACCAGGTCGCCGCATGCGTGTACTGGCCGCCGTTCTCGCGCACGCCCGGCGGATAACTCTTGATGTAACCAGGGTCCTTTCTCGTGTTCTGGAAGGCCGGGGTAAACAGTTTGACGATCTTGAGCTTGTCGTCGACCAGCAGGTTCGTCGCCTGCTGCATCGCCGTGGTCGAGCGCGCGGGGTCGCCCTCGCCGGAGAGCACGCTCCACGACTGCGCGATGGAGTCGATCTTGCACTCGTCCGAATTATGCGAGCCAAGCGGCGTGCCGTCGTCGTAGCTGCCGCGGCGATACCACTGGCCGTCCCAGGCGGTGCTTTCCAGCGCCCGCTTCAGCACATCGGCGTGTTTTGTCCAGGCCTGCGCCCGTTTGGTGTCGCCTTGCCCCTTGGCCACGGTGGTAAAGTCGCCCAGCGTCTTCAAAAGGAACCAGCCGAGCCAGACACTCTCCCCCTTGCCGGCTTCGCCGACGCGGTTCATGCCGTCGTTCCAGTCGCCGCCGAGGATCAGCGGCAGCCCTGCCGGGCTGCTGCGCTTGACCGCAAGGTCGAGCGCACGCGCGCAATGGTCGTAGAGCGACGCGTTCGTCTTGGAGATTTCCGGCGTGAAGAAGGCGTCGTGCTCGCCTTCGCCCAGCACCTGCCCGTCGATGAAAGGCAGCTGCTCCTTCAGGATCCCTGTATCGCCGGTCACCTCGATGTAGCGATTGGTGGCATGCGCCAGCCAGACCACATCGTCGGAGATCATGGTGCGCACGCCGGCGTCGGTGCGCGGCAACCACCAATGCTGGACATCGCCTTCGGGGAACTGCCGGCGCGCCGCATTGAGGATCTGGTCGCGCGCCAGTTTCGGATCGTGCGCAAGCAGGGCCAGCGTGTCCTGCAGCTGGTCGCGGAAGCCGAAGGCGCCGCTTGCCTGATAAAAGGCCGAGCGGGCGCGGATGCGGCAGGCCAGGCTCTGATAGGGCAGCCAGTGATTGACCATGGCGTCGAGCGCCTTGTCGGGCGTCTCGACCTGGATGGTGTCGAGGAAGCCGCGCCAGACGCGTTCATTGTCGGCCAGCCGCTGGTCGAAATCCTTGCCCGAATGGGTCTGCACCAACGCGCTCGCCTCGGCTGATGTGGCGGCGTCGCCAAGCAGCCAGACCAGCGTGACGTCGCCGCCGGCGGGGATGTCGATGTCGCTGGCGACAGCTGCGCACGGATCGTCGCCGGCCTCGACGCGGCCCGACAGGCCGGCGCCGCTGACGACGGCGTGCGGGAAGGCGCTGGTGCCATGCCTGCCGATGAACTCGCCGCGATCGGCTGTCACCGAATGCACCGGACCAGTGGCGGCCAGGAAGGCCACCCGGTCGCCGAAATCGAGACCGTAGGGGTTTTGCGCCAGAAGCGCGCCAGTCGCTGGATCCCTGGACGGGATGATGGTCGCAGCCGTGCTCGAGCGATGGCTGCCGAGGACCCATTCGGCATAGGCATAGACGCGCAGCCGCGCCGGCGCCGAGCCTGAGTTCTGGATGCGCAGCCGCGTGATCTTCACTGGATCGACGGGATCGACGACGTGCGTCAGATCCATCGACAGCGGGCCGCGTTTGGACCGGAAGGTGGAGAAGCCCTGGCCGTGCCATGTCTCATAGGTCATCGAGGGATCGCGGACCACGGCAGCCAGCGGCGAGAATGCCTTGCCGCTGGCCTGGTCGTAGATGTAGATGCCCTCGCCCGGCCGGTTGGTGACCGGATCGTTCGACCATGGCGTCAGCTGGTAATCGCGGCTGTTGCGGCTCCAGGTGAAGGCAGCGCCTTCGGCCGAGACATGGAATCCGAACGAGGCGTTCGAGACGACGTTGATCCAGGGCTGCGGCGTCGAGCGCCGCCCGGCAAGGCGGGTGACATAGTGGCGGCCGTCGCCCTCGAAACCGCCAAAGCCGTTCCATTGGCTGAGGCCGCTGCCGTCGGCGCTGCTGTCGGACGCGGCATGGTATGCAGGCGCCGCCGGCACCGGCAGAGACGGCTCGCGCAGCGACGCGGGGGCCACCGGCTGCAGGGCATCGCGTGCTTGCAAGGCTGCCGCCTCGGCGCGTTCGATCTGGTCGAAGATGGTGCCGTTGCGCGTGTGCAGAACCACGCGGGCAACCGCCAGCAGCGTCTTGTACGTCGCCTCGTCCATCAGGTCGCGGCGCACGGCGAAGATGTGCTGGCGCGGCCCGAGTTCCTTGCCGCGCAGGCGGCTGTTTTCGCACAGCGTCTCGACCGCGCGCTGCAGGTCCTGGACATAGGACGATGCCTGCTCGTTGACGACCACGAAGTCGATCATCATGCCGCGGGCGCGCATATACTCCTGGAAGCGCAGCGCCTGGGCGACAATTTCGAGGTCGGCCACGTCGCCGATGCGGACCAGGAAGATCGGGAAATCGCCCGAAATGCTGGTCGGCCACAGGCTGGACTGCTTGCCCAGCCCCGAAGCGATGGATTCGCCGGGAAGGCGCAGGAACGGATCGGGATAGATCAGGAAGCGCGCCAGCTTCTGCACGTTGGCGGCGTCGGTCAGGCTCAGACCAAGATGGCGGGTCTGCACCTGCGAACGCGTCCAGGCAAGCATCGCCTGGCGAGCAAAACTTTCGGGATGGTCGAGCCTGGCGATGGCCTCGTCCAGTTCGGCGCGGTTGGCGCCGACGGCGGTCCAGAAGGTCAGCGATATCTTCTTGTTGGCCGGCACCCGCACCTGGCGGCGCAGGGCCGCTACCGGATCGAGGGTGAAGCCGTGGTGACCGCCAAGCTTGGCGCCGGGATCGAAGGCCGCCGCTTCCGCGATGGTACGGCCACGGCCGATGAAGGCACGGCGGTCGGTTTCGGCCTCGGCATCGCGCGCCGACCCGGACGGATCGGTGACGAAATGCACCATGGTGACGTCAGGCTCGTTCTTCTCGCGCTTGCGCCTGGTGGCAAAGATGGCGCCGTTATTGGCAGCGATCTCGGTCTCGATAAACATTTTCGAGAACGCAGGATGGGCATTGTCGGAGGCTTCGTTGCCCAGCACCAGCTCGGCAAAGGAGGTCACCTCGATATGCCGGTCAGTGGCGCCGTCGTTGTAGAGCGTGACGCGCCGTCCCTCGCCATTGCCTTCCGAGATGACGATGCATTCGACCTCCGAACGCAGCGAGCCCACTGTTTTGACGAAGCTCGCCTTGTCGTCGGAAAACAGCGTTTGCACTCTCTCGCCGGTCGCCTGCTTCGGCTCTGCGGTGGCCGACCACCAGTCGCCGCTGCCGGCGTCGCGCAGGAAGATGTAGGAGCCGAGCCGGTCTTCGGTCGGGTCGGGCTGCCAACGGGTGACGGCGAGTTCGCCCCAGCGGCTGTAACCGGAACCGGTGGCCGAGACCATGACGGAGTAGCGGCCATTGGACATGACGCTGGTGGCGCGCAACGCCCTCAGCGGGTCGAGGATAATGCGCGAGTCCGGGCTCTCGACCTCGGTCTCGTCCTTCGAACGCTCGTCGGCTTCGGTCCTGACCGTGGCGGTCGGGATGTCGCGCGGCGCCCTCTCCTGCAGCAGGAGTTCGGCAGACTCGATCACCGGATCGCTATGGAAGCGGTCGCGCAGCCGGCCCTCGAAGATGGCGTCGGCAACGGCGGCGATCGACATGCCGGAGTGATGCGCCATGTAGTTCAGGACAACGGCATGGTCGGTGCCTTCCGGCACGCGCTGCGGCGTGAAGTCGACGGCGTCGTAAAAGCCATGCCGGCCGAGAGCGCCGATGGAGCGCAGCCTAGCCAGATTCTGGACGGATTCGCGCGGTGTGAACTGCGCCGCGAGGATCGTGGCGTAAGGGGCGATCACCGTGTTCTGGCCAAGGCCGCGCTTGAGGCCAAGTCCGGGCACGCCGAAATTGGTATACTGGTAGGTCAGTTCGCGGTCGCGGGCATTGTAGGCCGCTTCCGAAATGCCCCAGGGCACGTTCTTCGAACGCGCGTACTGGATCTGACGCTTGATGATCAGCTTGCTGGTCTGGTTGAGGATCGAGCCCTGCGGTTCCTTCATCACCAGTGGCGGCATCAGATACTCGAACATCGAGCCCGACCAGGACATCAGCGCACCCTGGAAGCCGATCTCGACGATCGGCCTTCCAAGCCGGAACCAATGCTCCGTCGGCAGGTCACCCTTGGCGATGGCGAACAGGCTGGTCAGCCGCGCCTCGGAGGCGAGCAGATCGTAGCAGCTCTCATCGAGCTGGTGCTCCTCGACCCGGTAGCCGATCGAGAGCAGTTTGCGCTCCTGACGCATCAGGAAAGAGAAATCCATCTCGAAGGCATAGCGGCGGCAGCGTTCGCGCAGCGCCAGCAGCTTGGCGCGCAAGGCTTCGACGGCGTTTTCGTCGCTGTGCGAGTCATGCACATGCGCCTCGCAGGTCGCTTCCAGCCGTGCCGCCCAGTCGGCGATAATGTCGCTGCGCTGCGATCCGGCCTCGGTGTGGATGGCGGTGGCGAGCTTGCGGATCTCGCCGGCAAGCACGGCCAGGTTAATGGTGCGGATCGAGGCCATCTCCGGCTGCGCCTTGATGGTCATGACGGCGCGCCGCATGCCATCGAGGCGATCGGCCAGACGCTGGCGCAACGGCCGCAGTTGCCGGCGGTCGTCAGGCAATTCCTCGAGGCTCTCGTCGAGGATACTCACCGTGTCGAGGACGCCTTCGAAATCGCCCTGCAGGTGAACGGACGGGGCTTCCGCCCACTCGGCACAGGCCGCCGCCACCGCGACCAGATGTCCGGCCAGATTGCCGCTGTCGACGGCCGAGATGTAGAGCGGATAGAGCGGCTTGAGCGTCGTGGTGTCGTACCAGTTGAAGAGGTGGCCGCGGTTGCGCGGCATGCTCTCGATGGTCGTCATCGTGGCGTCGATGCGAGTGATGGCGTCGGAGAGCGCAATCCAGCCGAAATCGCGTGCCGACACCACCGACAGCAGGTAGACGCCGATATTGGTCGGCGACGTCCGCGGCGCCACAACCGGCGCCGGGCTTTCCTGGAAATTGTCGGGCGGCAGATTGTGGTGCTCGGCCGTGACGAAGGTTTCGAAATAATGCCAGGTGCGGCGCGCCACGGTGCGCAGCGCGTGGATGTCGGCTTGCGATATGCGCAGGCGGTCCTCGGTCTCGGCCGAGCGGCTGATCCAGCAGGCAACCGCCGGCGAACCGATCCAGAACAGAGCGAAGAAGAAGGCGACGAAGGCACCGGTGGAATCGGCCAGCACGGGGATAGCGAGACCGACGACGCCGATGATCACGGCGCCATACATCATGCTGTAATAGGAGCCGATATCGTTGTCGCCGCCCTTGTGCGCCTGCGACGCGGTGCGCCATTCCAGCAGGTTCTGGCGGCTGACGAACAGGCGGTAAAGCGTGCGCACGATGGCGTCGCCCATCATCCAGGCATTGTGCGCCATCAACAGCACTTTCAGCGCCACAAGGGCCGTGCCGAAGACGGTGTCGTGCGCCAGTGCGGAGAAATGGCCGCGCGGCGTCTGGTCGCCGCTCTTGGGCAGGATGGCGTTGACGACATCGAAGGTCGGCGCCATGAACAGCGACAGGATCAGCAGCGCCTGCCACTGCGCGGCCTGCGTGAAGGGCAGCAGCGTCCAGCCGGCGATCGCCGCCATCACCCAGAAGATCGGGGTCAGCGAGCGGCGCAGATTGTCGACCATCTTCCAGCGCGACAGCGCCGGCACGCCGGAACGCGGCGAGAAGATGAAGCGCAGCAGCTGCCAGTCGCCGCGCGCCCAGCGGTGGTGGCGCGAGGCGTCGACCGAGTAGCGGGTAGGATAGTCCTCGACCAGTTCGACGTCGGTGACAAGTGCTGCGCGCGCCAGCGCACCTTCGAGCAGATCGTGGCTGAGGACGGTGTTTTCCTCGATGCGGCCCTGCAGCGCCGCCTCGAAAGCGTCGACGTGATAAAGGCCCTTGCCGGTGAAGGAGCCGTCGCTGAAGACGTCCTGGTAGAGATCCGAGACGGCAAAGACGTAAGGATCGAGACCGCTGTTGGACGAGAAGACGCGCTGGAAGAAAGAAGCGTCGTCGCCGCTGGTGAGCGAGGCTGTGATGCGCGGCTGCAGAATGGTGTAGCCGGCGGTAACGACGCGCTTTGTCGCGTCAAAATGCGGGCGGTTGAGCGGATGGGCGAGCTTGCCGACCAGTGACGACACGGCGTCGCGCGTGGTGCGCGTGTCGGCGTCGAGCGTCATGACATAGACGACCTTTTCCGGCAGCGGCACGTCGAGCGGCAGGAAGGTGGTGTCGCTGTCGCCGCGCAAGAGAAGGTTCAGCTCATGCAGCTTGCCGCGCTTGCGCTCCCAGCCCATCCAGGCGCCCTGCGCCTGGTTGTAGAGCCGGCGGCGATGCAGGATATAGAAACGCGGCGCGCCTTCCGAGGGATAACGGGCATTGAGCCTGGCGATCTCGTCGCGCGCATATTGCAGGATCTCGATGTCGGCGGCGTCGATCTCGGTCTTGGAATCCGGCCAGTCGGACAGCAGCGCGAAATGGATTTCTTCGGCCGTGTTGGCGAGGTGATGCACCTCGATGTTGCGGATGTTTTCCTCGACATCATCGCGCGAGCCGATCAGCGACGGCACCACGACCAAGGTGCGTGATGCCGCCGGAATGCCGTGCTTGTAGTCATAGCCGACGAGCCGCGTCGGCTTCAGGAACAGTGAAACAACGGTGTTGAAGAAGGCGAGCGCGCCTTCGCTGGCAGGCACCGCAAACAGCGCCAGCATCAGCGTGATGGATTCCACCGACAGGCCGAGATGGGCAAGCGCATTGCCGGAGACAACCAGCAGTAGCACCGTCAGCAGGAAGACCGGCACAACGATGCCGAGCCAGCCCGTGGCGGTGAAGGCGCGCTTGAAGGTCACATGGAAGGGCGGCCGATAGCCGATCGCCTTTTCCAGATCCGGCCGGCGCGGGCCGACCAGGAAGAAGCCGACATCGGTATGCATGGCCGGATCGGCTGATGCATCCGGCACGCCGGAGGCATCGGTGACCCCGGGAACATGGCTGGCCAGCTCGATGGCCTTTTCGGCGACACGGAATTCGGACAGGTCGGAGCGCCGCGCCAGTTGCTCGATCGACGTGCGGTACTGGTCGCGCGAAAAGAAATCGAGCGCGGCGAAATCGGTGCGCTCGCGCAACAGCGTGTCGATGCGGCTGACGCCCTCGAACCACACCGTCCAGTCGACGTCGTTGATGAGGCGCAGGCCGCGGATGATGTTGCCGGTGGTGACATTGCCGCTGGACAGCGTGCGATGCTCGGAAATGATGATTTCCTCGGCGTCGGAGCCGGTTTTCTCGAGCTCGACCTCCAGCCATTCCAGCGCCCTGCCGGCATTCTGCGAGCCGTCGCGCAGGCGGTAGAGCAACTGGGTGGCGAAGGTGGTGTCCTGCGCATGCGCGCCGTAGCCCGACAGGATCTTCCGGCGGTCTGCATTGTCGTCGGTCGCCAGCACGCGGTCGGCGACCTCGTTGGCGATATGGCGCATCTGCCTGGTGCGGTCGACGCGCACGGCGATGCGGCGCAGATTCTCGATCAAAACGAAGCGCAGCAGCGACGGCAGCGCCCACAATTCGCCGATCTTGAGCGGCTCGACCGACTGAAAACCCTCGACGATGGATTTGAACATGGTCGCCGAAACCGAACTGTCGGAATGGGCGACATAGCTCCAGGCCAGGGCCAGCGCGCGCGGCACCGCGGCGCGGTTGGCCACTTCCAGGGTCGGCAACTGCCGGTAGAAACGACGCGGCAGGTCGCGCTTCACCTGAAAAATGGTCTCCTCGACGAGATAATTGTTGTCGAGCAGCCATTGCGCGGCAGGCGTGATGGTTTCGCCCTTGGCCTGGGCGGCATTGGTCGAGCGGTAGACTTCGAGGATTTTCTTGGCGCTGTCGCGGATGCGGGCCTGGAAATCGAACTGCGTCAGGCCGAACAGGTCCTTGATGTCGCCCTTGGCGAGGCTTTCGCCCAGCGCGCGCAGCCGCTCTTCGGGCAGGAAATTGGAGCGTATCGGCTCTTCGGTGATGACCGGGAAGCCGGCGCTGGACTTTTCGATATGGGCAGGATTTGTCTGGATATTCATTGAAAATTCCGCATGGGGGACGCGATGCGGCGCCACCGCCACGGCAATGTCCCTAAAACCGATTCAAATGCAATTGGTTGCATGATTACACTGGCCGAAAGTTTTGCTTCTCACCACGCCAGAGGCGTTATCCCTTCGACATTTTAAGTGGGGCTTTCGACAACTTAAGGACGAGCACCCCTGCCCTCCCGTCCGCCTTGGAACGACGGAAGGATTCGGGCTTTTTCGTGATCCAGACAACAGCTTACGCCAGATTTCTCCGGCGTGCGATCATGTTTGGCAACAGGCGTTAATCGTTGTGCTGGCGGTGCGGCTAGCCCAGGCTGGCTATCCGGACGACGAACACGATCGTCGGCCGCACCGGTTCAAGCCGCAGTTTCGCGGCCTGCGGTCCGAGCAACAGCGTGTCGCGAGGTCCAAGGCGCGACGATGTCGCGCCGGTCACGCCGACCTCACCGTCGAACGGCAGGATCAGGGTCATAGCGCTGGTCGGCCGGATATCGGTCGGAACCGAGATCACCAGGCGCTCGACCGTGTGCATGGCCCGCCCGCGGCGGGTCATGACGTTGAGGTCGGTGATCGGACCGGAGATCAGCGCCGCCGAGGTCGGCACATCGGCCGGGAAGGACAGCGGGGCGGAAGCCGCCGTCACTTCGGCCGGCGGCCGGCCAGCAATGTCGAGGACGATGCCCTCGCCTTCCAGCACGGCCAGCGTGCGGTCGACGCCGGCAAAGCCCGAGAACGGCCCGCTATCCTCGACTCGCGCCATCGAAACGCGCCAGTCGAAATCGTCCAGGCCGGCGCCGTCCGGCGAGACGGCGATCTCGGTGGTCGTGCCGCCGCCATTCTTCCACGGCATGACCCGGTAGTCGGCGGCCCGTAGGATGCGCATCATTTAAGCCAATCAGCCTAAAATACCGGGCAGATTGAGCTGGTGCTCCTTCGCGCACTCGATGGCGATGTCGTAGCCGGCATCGGCGTGGCGCATGACGCCTGTCGCCGGATCGTTCCACAACACGCGCTGCAGGCGCCTTGCGGCGTCCGGCGTGCCGTCGGCGACGATGACCATGCCGGCATGCTGCGAGAAGCCCATGCCGACGCCACCGCCATGATGCAGCGACACCCAGGTTGCGCCCGACGCGGTGTTGAGCAACGCATTGAGCAGCGGCCAGTCGGAGACGGCGTCGGACCCGTCCTTCATCGCTTCCGTCTCGCGGTTGGGCGAAGCCACCGAGCCGGAATCGAGGTGGTCGCGGCCGATGACGACGGGCGCCTTGAGTTCGCCCCTGGCCACCATCTCGTTGAAGGCGAGCCCCAGCCTGTGGCGGTCGCCGAGGCCGACCCAGCAGATGCGCGCCGGCAGGCCCTGAAAGGCGATGCGCTCACGTGCCATGTCCAGCCAGTTGTGCAGATGGGTGTTGCCGGGGGTGAGTTCGCGCACCTTGGCGTCCGTCTTGTAGATATCCTCGGGATCGCCCGAAAGAGCAGCCCAGCGGAACGGGCCGATGCCGCGGCAGAACAGCGGCCTTATATAGGCCGGCACGAAACCCGGGAAAGCAAAGGCGTTCTCGAAGCCTTCGTCCTTGGCGACCTGGCGGATGTTGTTGCCATAGTCGAGCGTCGGCACGCCGGCATTCCAGAACGCGACCATCGCCTCGACATGCTCGCGCATTGAGGCGCGGGCGGCCTTCTCGACAGCCTTGGGATCGGAGACGCGCTTCTCGCGCCACTCAGCCATCGTCCAGCCCTTGGGCAGATAGCCGTTAATCGGGTCATGCGCCGAGGTCTGGTCGGTGACCATGTCGGGGCGGATGCCCCGCTTGAACATTTCCGGCACGATGTCGGCCGCATTGCCGAGCAGGCCGACCGACTTCGCCTCGCCGGCCTTGGTCCAGCGCCCGATCATTTCCATCGCTTCGTCGAGCGTCTCGGCCTTCTCGTCGACATAGCGGGTGCGCAGCCGGAAATCGATCGAGTCCGGATTGCATTCGATGGCGAGGCAGCAGGCGCCGGCCATGACGGCGGCAAGCGGCTGGGCGCCGCCCATGCCGCCGAGGCCGCCGGTCAGGATCCATTTGCCCGTAAGGTTGCCATTGTAGTGCTGGCGGCCGGCCTCGACGAAGGTCTCGTAGGTGCCCTGCACGATGCCTTGCGTGCCGATATAGATCCAGGAGCCAGCCGTCATCTGGCCGTACATCATCAGGCCTTTTTTATCGAGCTCGTTGAATTTATCCCAGGTCGCCCAATGCGGCACGATGTTGGAGTTGGCGATCAGCACGCGCGGCGCATCGGTGTGCGTCCGGAAGACGCCGACCGGCTTGCCGGACTGGACCAGCAGCGTCTCGTCTTCATTGAGGGTCTTCAACGAGGCGACGATGCTGTCGAAATCGTTCCAGGTGCGCGCGGCCCGGCCGATGCCGCCATAGACAACGAGCTCATTGGGGTTTTCGGCGACATCGGGATCGAGGTTGTTCATCAGCATGCGCAGCGGCGCTTCGGTCGTCCAGTATTTGGCGTTGAGCTTGTCGCCGCGGGGCGCACGCACTTCGCGGATGTTGTGGCGAGGATTGTTCATCATTGTCCCTTTGGAGTAAGGCGGCGTCTCAGCGCCCGGCCCAGTCAATGGCGGATTGGAGGATTTTCGTCAGTGTGGCGCGCATCGGCGCGGCGAACTCGGCATCATAAGGCACCGGCCAATTGTCCGGTTCGCCCTTGCCCTCGGGCTCGCGCAAATAGCCGCGATCGGCAAGTTCCATCTGCAGCGCATGGTAGCCGCCTTGCGGATTGCCGAAATAGCGGGTGATCCAGCCACCCTTGAAACGGCCGTTGATGACATTGCTTTCACCGCTCTCGGCCATGATCTGGCCAACCAGCGCCTGCAGCGTAGGATCCGCGGTCTGGCCGTCATTGGTGCCGAGATTGAACACCGGCAGCGTGCCGTAGAACAGGCGCGGCAGCACCGACCGGATCGAGTGGCAATCGTAAATGACGACCTTCTCATGCAGGCCGCGCAGCCTGACGGACTGAGCCGCCAGCATTTCATGGTAGGGCACGAAATACGCTATGCGGCGTTGATCGATCTCCGACGGCGTCGGTTCCGCGCCGGGCAAATACAGCGGATCGCCGTCGAAGGTCTCGGTCGGGCATAGCGTCGTTGTCGTCTGCCCGGGATAGAGCGAGGCGCCGGAAGGATCGCGGTTGACGTCGATGACGGTGCGCGAGATCGACGTGTGCACGACAGTCGCGCCAAGGCCGGCGGCAAAATCGTAGAGATTGTCGATCCACCAGTCGCAATCGCGGCGGCCGAGCCAGGGCGAGACCAGCCGATTGTCGATGCCGGCGAGATCGATACCCGTGTGCGGGATGGACACCAACAGGGGTGCTGTGCCTTCCGTCACTGTCAGCCAGTCGGTCATGTCAGACTCCCGAGATCGAAGGCAATGTCACCGCGCTCGCAGCCTTGATGGCAGCGCCGCTGCGCACCATGGCGATGGCTTTTTCCATGTCAGGGTGGAAATGCCTGTCATTGTCGAGATGCGGCACCTCGGCGCGGACCAGCTTGCGAACCGCTTCCAGAGCTGCACTCGACGCCAGCGGCGCATGGAAATCGCAGCCCTGCGCGGCGGCCAGGAGTTCGATGCCGATGACGGCTGTCGCATTCTCGACCATGCCGATCAGCCGGCGCGCGCCATGTGCGGCCATCGAGACATGGTCTTCCTGGTTGGCCGAGGTCGGGATGGAATCGACACTTGCCGGATAGGCCTTCTGCTTGTTCTCAGAGACGAGCGCCGCCGCCGTCACCTGCGGGATCATGAAGCCGGAGTTCAGGCCGGGCTTCGGCGTCAGGAAGGCCGGCATGCCGGACAGCGCCGGGTCCACCAGCATGGCGATGCGGCGTTCCGACAGCGAGCCGATCTCGCAGACGGCGAGCGCGATCATGTCGGCGGCGAAAGCCACCGGCTCGGCGTGGAAATTGCCGCCTGAAAGCGCAGTATCGTCCTCGGCGAAGATCAGCGGATTGTCGGTGACGCCGTTGCCCTCGGTGCCGAGCGTATCGGCGGCCTGGCGCAGCACGCTGAGCGCCGCACCCATCACCTGCGGCTGGCAGCGCAGGCAGTACGGATCCTGCACGCGCTCATCGCCGACGCGATGCGATTCACGGATAGCGCTGCCGGCCATCAGATTGCGCAGCGCTGCCGCCGTCTCGATCTGGCCCGGGTGTTTTCTGAGGAGATGGATGCGCGGATCGAAGGGTGCATCGGAGCCCTTGGCAGCGTCGGTCGACAGCGCCCCGGCGACCAGCGCCGACTGATACAGCACTTCGGCCTCGAACAGAGCGGCCAGCGCGTAGGCGGTGGAAAACTGCGTGCCGTTGAGCAGCGCCAGACCTTCCTTGGCGCCGAGCGTCACGGGCTCCAGGCCGTGCGAGATGAAAGCGACCTTGGCCGGGAAGCGGCCATGCGGTGTAAAGCATTCGCCGACGCCGATCATCACCTCCGTCATGTGCGACAGCGGCGCGAGATCGCCGGAGGCGCCGACCGAGCCCTGCGCCGGCACGACGGGGATGACGTCGTTGGCCAGCATCGCTTCCAGCAATTCGATGGTTTGCGGCCGCACGCCCGACGCGCCCTGCGCCAGGCTGGCCAGCTTCAGCGCCATCATCAACCGAACCACGGCGACCGGCATCGGCTCGCCGACGCCGGCGGCATGCGACAAAACGATGTTGCGTTGCAGGGTCTCTAGATCCTCGGCCGGAATGCGGACGCTGGCCAGTTTGCCGAAGCCGGTGTTGATGCCGTAGACCGGCTCACCCTTGGCGACGATGCGGGCGACTGCCTCGGCGCTGGCCTTGATTTTTGGCCGGCAGGAGGCGTCGAGCTTCGGCATGGCGCCACGATAGATAGCGCGCCAGTCGGCCAGCGTCGCATTTCCGGGCTTCAGGTTAAGTTCGGTCATTGTCCTCTCCAGATGCGGGCATGGAGCGGGTTGAAGCCCATGCGGTAGACGAGTTCGGCCGGACGCTCGATGTCCCAGATCGCCAGGTCGGCGGATTTTCCTGCCTCAAGCGTGCCGGTCTTGCCAAGCAGCCCAAGCGCACGGGCAGCCTCGCGAGTGGTGCCGGCCAGGCACTCCTCGACGGTCAGGCCAAACAGGGTGGCGGCCATGTTCATGGTCAGAAGCAGCGAGGTCAGCGGCGACGTCCCGGGATTGTTGTCGGTGGCGACCGCCATCTTGACGCCGTGCTGGCGGAACAGGCCGACCGGCGGCTTCCTGGTTTCGCGGATGAAATAGTAGGCGCCGGGCAGGATGGTCGCCACGGTGCCGGCCTTGGCCATCGCTGCGGCGCCGGCCTCGTCGGTGTATTCGAGATGGTCGGCCGACAGCGCGCCATAGCGGGCGGCGAGTTCGGCGCCATGCAGGTTGGACAACTGGTCGGCATGGAGTTTGACCGGCAGGCCAAGCGCCTTGGCCTTGTCGAAGACGCGGGCAATCTGTTCCGGCGAAAAGGCAATGCCCTCGCAAAAGCCGTCGACGGCGTCAGCCAGGCCCTCGGCGGCGATTCCGGGGAGGATGGTGTTGGCGACGAGATCGACAAAAGCGTCCTTGTCGCCTTTTGCTTCCGGCGGCAGCGCATGCGCGCCGAGGAAGGTGGTGCGGACCGTGACCGGGCGTTGCTTGTCCAGCTGCCGCGCGGCGCGAAGCGACTTCTGTTCATGTTCGAGATCGAGCCCGTAACCCGACTTTACCTCTACCGTGGTGACGCCCTCGGCCATCAGCGCATCGAGGCGTGGCAGCGTCTGCGCAACCAGTGCGTCTTCGCTCGCGGCACGCAGGGATTTGACCGAGGAGACGATGCCGCCGCCGGCACGGGCGACTTCTTCATAGGTGGCGCCGGCCAGCCGCATCTCGAACTCGTTGGCACGGTTGCCGGCATGGACGAGATGGGTGTGGCAGTCGATCAGGCCGGGCGTGATCCAGCGGCCTTCGCAATCGGTAGTCTCGCCGCCCTGAGCCAACGCTGACGGCATGTCGGCTTCCGGGCCGGCATAGACGATGATGCCGTCACGGGAGACGATCGCGCCCTTTTCGACGATGCCAAGTCCGGCAACGCCTTCGGCCATGGTTGCCAGGCGCGCATCACGCCAAAGCTGAAGGCCCCCTGCCCGGCTTTTGTCTTGTGCCGCCATCATCTTTTTCCGTTGCTTGGATGGCGATTATGTATATACATATTGAAACGCGCTGCAAGTGCATTGTTTATGGAATTCGGAGAAAAACGTGACGGCGATCTTTGCGGAACAGGCGCTGCTGACCGATGGCTGGCATGACAAGGTGCGGATCGTCGTCACGGACGGTCGCATCGCAACCGTCGAAGTCGACACGTCGCCGCAGAGCGGTGACGAACGCCACGCCATTCTGGTCCCCGGCATGCCGAACCTGCACAGCCACGCCTTCCAGCGCGGCATGGCCGGGCTTGCCGAACTGCGCGGTCCCTCCGCCGACAGCTTCTGGAGCTGGCGCGAGGTGATGTACCGCTTCGCGCTGTCGATGACGCCGGACCAGGTCGAGGCGGTCGCCGCCCAGCTTTATGTCGAAATGCTGGAGGCCGGATTCTCGCGCGTCGGCGAATTTCATTATCTCCACCACGATCGCGACGGAAAACCCTATGCCAACCTTGCCGAGATGGCCGAACGTATTGCCGCGGCCGCCGGCGAAACCGGGATCGGCCTGACGCTGCTGCCGGTGTTTTATGCCCATTCCTCCTTCGGCGGCGCTGCGCCCAACGAAGGCCAGCGGCGATTCATCAACGATGTGAATCGGTTCGAACGCTTGCTTGAGAAAAGCCGCGAATCGGTTCGTGCGTTGAATCAGGCTGTCGTCGGCGTCGCCCCGCACAGCCTGCGCGCCGCGACGCCGGAGGAACTCAGCGCTGTTGCCGCCATTGCGCCGGACGGACCGATCCACATCCACGTCGCCGAGCAGGCGAAGGAGGTCGAGGATTGCCTGGCGTGGTCGGGTGCGCGACCGGTCGAATGGCTGCTCGCCAATGCCGGGATCGACAAGCGTTGGTGCCTGATCCACGCCACCCACATGACCGAGGCTGAGACAACCGGCATGGCCAGAAGCGGCGCCATTGCCGGGCTTTGCCCGATCACCGAGGCCAATCTCGGCGACGGCACCTTTTCAGCACCTCTGTTCATCGAACATGGCGGCCGCTTCGGCGTCGGCTCGGATTCCAACGTGCTGATCGGCCTGCCGGATGAATTGCGCCAGCTCGAATATTCGCAGCGCCTCGCACACCGCGCCCGCAATGTGCTGGCGGTGACCGGCGGCTCGACCGGGCGGGCTCTGTTCGACGCCGCCCTCGATGGCGGCAGCACCGCACTCGGCGCCGGCCCGTCGCGGATCGCCGCCGGCGCCGCGGCTGATTTCGTCTCCCTCGACGAAAACCATCCTTCGCTGGCCGGAAAAAGTGGCGATGCGATCCTCGACGCCTGGATCTTTGCCAATGGCGGCAAGGTCGATTGCGTCTGGGTGCACGGAAAAAAACAGGTCAGCGGCGGCCGGCATGCAGCGCGTGAGACGATCGCCGAGCGCTTTCGCCATGTGATGACGGCGCTTTCGGCATGAGCATATCAGAGACAGCGGCTGTGGAAGGCGGCGGTTCGCTGCACCAGCGCATCCTGTCCGACATCAGCGAGAAAATAATGTCCGGCGCCTGGGCGCCGGGTCACCGCATCCCGTTCGAGCACGAGTTGACGGCCGAATACAATTGCTCGCGCATGACAGTGAACAAGGCGCTGTCGCAACTGGCCAAGGCCGGGCTGATAGAGCGCCGTCGCCGTTCGGGCAGCTTTGTCCGCCAGCCGCAGTCGCAGGCCGCGGTGCTGGAAATCCACGACATCAGGATCGAGGTTGAGTCGCTTGGCCTGGCTTATCGTTACGAGCGCTTGGCGCGGCAGAAAAGGCGCAGCAGCGCCGAGGATCGCGCCTTGCTGGAACTGGACGCAGCCGGACAGGTGCTGGCGCTTGAATGCCGGCATTTCGCCGGCAAGCGGCCATTCGCGCACGAACAGCGGCTGATCAATCTCGCCGCCGTCGCGGAAGCCGCCGAGGAGGAGTTTCTCGACATCGCCCCCGGCCCTTGGCTGATCGGCCGCGTGCCATGGAGTGAGGCCGAGCACCGCATCCGCGCGGTGGCGGCCGACAGGCATATTGCCGAAGCCCTCGACGTCGCAACCGGCGCACCGTGCCTGGTGGTCGAACGCCGGACCTGGAGCGCGGAGCACCCGGTGACGCAGGTGAGGTTCACTTATGCCGCGGAGAGCCACACGCTGGTGGCGCGGTTCAGGCCTTCGCAGGGGTAGCTCCTTTACCCTCCCCCTTGTGGGGAGGGTCGCTGCGAAGCAGCGGGGTGGGGGTCGGCGCCAGCCCCCCGCCCGGACCTTCGGTCCGACCTCCCCACAAGGGGGAGGTAGAAGGCTGCACTTTAAATCGCCGCCGTAACGATAATCTCGACAGTGTATTCCGGCCCTGCAAGCTTGGCCTCACCCGTGGCGCGGGCGGGCGTGTTGCCTTGCGGGACCCACTTGTCCCATTCCTTGTTCATCTCGGCGAAGGTGCCCATATCGGCCAGCCAGATGATCGCCTGCAGGATCTTGGTCTTGTCGGTGCCGGCCTTGGCCAGCAGTTCGTCGATAGATGCGAGGATCGACCTGGTCTGTTCGCCAACGCTGGCGCCGGGCGTTCCGACCTGGCCGGCGAGATAGACGGTGTTGCCGTGGATGACGATCTGGCTCATGCGCGGGCCAACATCGATGCGACGAATGCTCATGGGATGGTTCCTTCGTTTGTCGGTGCGCCTGTTTAGAGTCGCTGCCGCCTCCGGGCAAGGCCAACAGCGCGAAACCTCTTGAGCCTGGGTTGGATCTTGGGCCGCAAATGTCTATCTGCGCCGAGGGATTTCTTTCCGGCGCGGATTGCCGACCTCGTGTGAGAGTGGCAAGACTTCGCGCGAAACCAGATTGCGAGGATGAGAGCCATGGAATATCGCGAAATCAGCGAGGACTATTCGGTCTCGGGCCAGATCCAGCCCGAAGATGCCGCCGCCATCAAGGAAGCCGGTTTCAAGAGCGTGATCTGCAACCGGCCGGATGACGAGCAGCCCGACCAGCCTTCGGCCGACAGCGTCAAGGCGGCGGTCGAAGCCGCGGGGCTGGCCTTCCGCTACATCCCGGTAATCAGCGGCCAGATCACGGCCGAGAATGTCGAAGATCAGGCCAAAGCGCTCGACGCGCTCGAAGGCCCGGTGTTTGCCTATTGCCGCTCCGGCGCGCGCTGCACCAATCTCTACGGGCTGATTCAGCAGTCCAAGGGGTGAGCATCTGAGGCGCTGGCGATCCCTCACACCCCCCTCTGTCCTGCCGGACATCTCCCCCGCAAGGGGGGAGATCGGATGTCGCCTTCGCTTTTCGCCAATCGCCGACGTTGCAGGATGAGCGCTGTCGACAAGCTGCTGATCTCCCTCCTTGCGGGGGAGATGGCCGGCAGCCCAGAGGGGGGGTGCTGTCCCGCCGACGTATCAACTGAAACTCTCTCAAACTAGATCGGCAGCGCCCCGGTCTCCTTCAGCGTCTCCAGCACGATCGCGGTCTTTACATGCTGCACGGAGTCGTGCGGCAACAGCACGCCGTTGACGAATTCCGACAGCGATTTCAGATCGGGGGTCACCACTTTCAAGATGTAGTCCATCTCACCGGTCAGCGCGTGCGCCTCCTGCACTTCCGGCAGCCGCGCCAGCAATTCGCCGAAGCGCCGCGCATTGTCGCGGTTGTGGGTGGCCAATGTCACCGAGATGACATTGACCAGCGAGAAGCCGAGCTTGTCGCGGTCGAGCACGGCGCGATAGCCCTTGATGTAGCCGTCTTCCTCCAGCCGCTGGCGGCGGCGTGAGCATTGCGATGCCGACAGGTTCACGCGCTCCGAGAGATCGTTGTTGGTGAGCCGTGCGTCGCCCTGCAAGAGAGCCATTATCTTGCGGTCAAATTGATCGATGCGCGCTTCATTCATCGATTCATCTCCAATCATGCATGAATTACGCACGAGATGATCATTTCAAGCGTTTGAATGCAAGCACCGTGCGGTCGCTTCGCACTATCATGCGTCATCTCGTGGTCCGATGCGGCCACCATCCGTTTGGAGGAATGCCATGGGTCCCTTCCCGCACGACGCCCCGCCCGCAAAGATCAGCAAGGAAAACCCCGCCGGCACCGACGGTTTCGAGTTCGTCGAGTTCGCGCACGCGGAGCCGCAGAAGCTCTCCGAGCTGTTCACCCGCATGGGCTATGTCGCGGTGGCCAAGCACCGCACGAAGGACATCACCGTCTGGCGCCAGGGCGACATCAACTATGTCGTCAATGCCGAGCCGGGTTCGCATGCGATGAAATTCGTCGACAAGCACGGCCCCTGCGCCGCCTCGATGGCCTGGCGCGTGGTCGATGCAAAGCATGCGTTCGAGCATGCGGTATCGAAAGGCGCCACGCCCTACGACGGCAACGACAAGGCGCTCGACGTGCCGGCCATTGTCGGCATTGGCGGCTCACTGCTCTATTTCATCGAAGCCTATGGCAAGAAGGGCTCGGCCTATGATGCCGAGTTCGAGTGGCTGGGCGAACGCGACCCGCGGCCGCAAGGCGTCGGCTTCTATTTCCTCGACCACCTCACCCACAATGTCTATCGCGGCCAGATGGACAAATGGTGGGACTTTTATCGCGAGCTGTTCGGCTTCAAGCAGATCCATTTCTTCGACATCGACGGCAAGATCACCGGCCTGGTCAGCCGCGCCATCACCTCGCCCTGCGGCAAGATCCGCATTCCGCTAAATGAATCCAAGGACGACACCAGCCAGATCGCCGAATACCTGAAGAAGTACAATGGCGAAGGCATCCAGCATATCGCCGTCGGCACCGACGACATCTACGCCGCCACCGACAAGCTTGCCGACAACGGGCTGAAGTTCATGCCCGGTCCGCCGGAGACCTACTACGACATGTCGTACAACAGGGTGAACGGGCATGACGAGCCGATCGAGCGGATGAAGAAGCACGGCATCCTGATCGACGGCGAAGGCGTGGTCGACGGCGGCATGACCAAGATCCTGCTGCAGATATTCTCCAAAACCGTGATCGGCCCGATCTTCTTCGAATTCATCCAGAGGAAGGGCGACGAAGGTTTTGGCGAAGGCAATTTCCGCGCGCTGTTCGAGTCGATCGAGCAGGACCAGATCAAGCGCGGCGTAATCAAGGTCGATGGCAAGGCGGCGTGAACCCCCGTTTGCGGCTCGATCGGCCTTGATCTAAGTTTCGATCAAAAGGGTCAAGCCGTGAACGTCTCCATAACCGAAGCAAAGGCCAACTATCGGAACTCGTCGGCCGCGCGGAAGCCGGCGAGGAGATAGTCATCACTCGTCACGGCAAGATCGCGGCGCGGCTCGTGCCACCAGTTCGAGAAGACTTGTTGTCGCGCATAGGTGCCCTGAAGGGGAAGATTTGGATTTCAGACGATTTCGACAAACTCGGCCCTGAATGGAACGAGTACACCAGATAAAGGTCAGAGGCCCAACCGCTCGACCTCTTCTTTCCTCACCTTCAAATCATAATCGAGCAAAAACTCGTCCAGCTGCGGCGGCGCGACCGAGCTGCCCGAGAGCATCGCGTGCACCTGGCCGCGATGATGGATGTCGTGCAGGAAGACATGGGCGAGAATGTCGCCGATCTTTTCGCGGATCATGCCGTCCTCGCGCCGGTCGGTGATGACCTGACGGTCGACATCCGCTTCCGACAGCTTCTCGCAAAAGGCGATCAGGCGCCAGTCGGCCGCGACCTGAGCGGCAAACAGCGCCTGCGGGTCATCGAACGGCACGTAATCGTCATGGGCGGCCGCGCCGACGCCGCCCTCCTCAAGGAAATCGAGATAGAGATGATCGACCGCGAGGATGTGGTTGAGCGTTGCCTTGATCGACGGGAAGAAGCTGGTGCGTTCGGCTTCGAATTCGCCGGGCTTTAGCTGCAGCACGGCCCGATAGAGCCGGTCGTTCGACCAGAGATTGTTGCCGGCCATGCGGCTGAAATGCTCGAGCAGGGTCACGCGTTCATTCGTCTGATCAGGCCAATGCCAGCCGCCATCACCGCGAAGCCGGCGACAACGATCAGCAGCAGCCGGTTCATGCGCCGCCGCATCGCCTGCGTCTCCTCGTCCCGCGCCACATTGGTGTTGGTGATGGTGTGGAACATCATCGCCTTGCGCGGGTAGCCACTGCGGTTGGTCAGATCGGGCGAGCGCGCCTCGATTCGGTAGCTCAGCCGGATCGCCTGGATGAAGACCACCAGAATGGCCAGCGCCCAGACGCCGGCCAGCAGGTAGAACGCCTCTCCCGTCACTATTGCCCCCTCTTATGCCTGGGACTTCTCGACCTTCTGCTCGATGGCGCCGAAGATCGAGTTTCCGCTTTTATTCTTCATCTCGATACGCACCGTATCGCCAAAGCGCAGGAACGGCGTCTTGGGCTCGCCAGACTCAATGGTCTCGATCATGCGCAGTTCAGCGATGCAGGAATAGCCGGCGCCGCCGGCCGCCACCGGTTTGCCCGGCCCGCCATCCAGCTTGTTGGAGACGGTGCCGGAGCCGATGATGGTGCCGGCAACCAGCGGCCGTGTCTTTGCGGCATGGGCAATCAGCGCCGGGAAGTCGAAGGTCATGTCGACGCCGGCATTGGCACGGCCGAACGGCTTGCCGTTGACGTCGGCGAGCAGAGGCAGGTTGACCTTGCCGCCATCCCAGGCGTCGCCGAGTTCGTCCGGCGTCACCGCCACCGGCGAAAAAGCCGAGGACGGCTTCGACTGGAAGAAGCCAAACCCCTTGGCGAGTTCGGGTCCGGTGAGCGCGCGCAGCGTCACATCATTGACCAGCATGACCAGCCGGATCGCAGCGCGCGCCTGGTCGAGGCTGGCGCCCATCGGCACATCGTCGACGACGACGGCGACCTCCGCCTCCATGTCGATGCCGAAGGCTTCGTCCGCCGCGCGGATCGGCTCGCGCGGCGCGATAAAGGAATCCGAGCCACCCTGATAGATCAGCGGATCGGTCCAGAAGCTTGCCGGCATCTCGGCGCCGCGGGCTTTGCGCACCAGCTCGACATGGTTCACGTAGGCCGAACCATCGGCCCATTGATAGGCGCGTGGCAGCGGCGAATGGGCATCATGCTCATGGAAGCGTGCCGACGGCACCGCATTGTTCTCCAGCGATTCGGCGATGGTCGCCAGATGCGGCGAAATCCGTTGCCAGTCGTCGAGCGCGGCCTGCAGCGTGCGCGCCAGGAACGAGGCGTCGGTGAAGCGCGTCAGGTCGCGCGAGACGACGACGAGTTTTCCGTCGCGCGTCCCGTCCTTCAATGTGGCAAGCTTCATGCATCCTCCCAATGGTTATTCGTAATATTTGCCGGCGTAGATAATTCTCGCAGCGGCCTTCCAAGGATTTTCATCAGCCAGGAATGCCGGATCGCCACCCTGATTGTCTTCAGTCCAAGCGACAGCCCGCTCGAGAAAGGCGCTGATCGAGCCGTTTTCCCATCCATTCCAACCTGAAGAATAGGGTCCCGCCGGTTTCAACGCTTCTTTGCGGTCCGCATCCTCGCTATCTCGCCTCAGACCGTCGATGAACCCGATGAAAGACTGCAAATCCTGAACATCGTCGAGAAGCAATCGAAGGCTTTCCGAGGACCGCGCCTCGGATGCCCGCAGATCCTCCCAGTGTTGTTCATCCGTCACGTCTTTGCCTCCAGCCCCACAACAAAGCCGTCGCGGGCAATCGTCAAGTCACCTACCCACGATTTCCTGACAGCAACCTCCCAGTCGGCCCCGCCGATCTCGGGATCATCGGCCGGAATAAGGTGGTTGAGCACCAGCCTCTTCACCCCGGCATCGGTGGCGATGCGGCCGGCTTCCTCGGCAAATGAGTGGCTGGCGAGCAGATGCTCCTTCAGCCGCGCCCCGTTGCCGGTCCTGGCGACCAGCCTCTCGATGCCCTCGTCCAGCATGGCTTCATGGACGAGGATGTCGGCATTTTTGGCGAAGCCGGCGAGCGGCGGGAAGAAGGCGGTGTCGGATGAGAAGACGACGCTTTTACCGCCTTGCTCGAACCGCAGCGCGAAACAGTCGGTTACCGGTGGATGGTCGACGCGCAGTGCCGAGACCTTCAGGCCGCGTTGTGCGAAAACCTGGCCTTCGCCGAATTCAACGATCGAAACCAGTTCGCGGATGTCCGGCCTGCCTTCGTCGACGATTCGGATCTCGATGTCGAACTCCATCGCCTGGCAGAAGCGCCGCCAGTAATGCCCGGTGCCGGGCGGTCCGAACAACGTCACCGGATTGGCCAGACCGGCGGTCCAGGCGGTGTGGAGCAGCGCCCCCAGTTCCAGCACATGATCGGAATGCAGATGGGTGACGAAGATCAGGTCGAGCGCCTTCAGGCTGACGCCGGCATCGACCAGGCCACGCGTGACACCCAGCCCGCAATCGACGACGATGGTCCGCCCGCCAAGCTCCAGCAGCGACGAACTCGGCCACGGCCCGCCCGACCGCAATGCCGGGCCGCCTTTCGAGCCGAGAAGCACCAGCCGGTCGCTCATCGAGCTGATCTCAAGACCAGTCGCCCTCCGGCGTGCCGTTGAAGCGCTTCTTCAGGTCGGTCCAGCAGTCAATGTAATTGTCCTGCCTTGTTTCAAGCTCGGCGCCGTAGCGGGTCAGCATTTGCGGGAATCGGGTCTCGAACATGAAGGCCATCGTGTTGTCGAGCTTGACCGGTTTCAGCTCGGAGCGCGAGGCCTTTTCGAAGCCAGGTGCGTCGGGGCCGTGGGCCAGCATCAGATTGTGCAGGCTGATGCCGCCGGGCACGAAGCCTTCTTCCTTGGCGTCGTACTGGCCATGGATCAGGCCCATGAACTCGCTCATGATGTTGCGGTGGTACCAGGGCGGCCGGAACGTGTCTTCCGCCACCAGCCAGCGCGGCGGGAAGATGACGAAGTCGATATTGGCGGTGCCCTCCTCGCCGCTCGGCGCCGTCAGCACGGTGAAGATCGACGGATCGGGATGGTCGAACAGGATGGCGCCGACCGGCGAAAACGTCACCAGATCATATTTGTAGGGCGCATAGTTGCCGTGCCAGGCGACGACGTCGAGCGGCGAATGGCCGATCTCGGTGACGTTGAAATTGCCGCACCATTTCACCGTCAGCCGGCACGGCGTCTCCTTCTCCTCGAACCAGGCGCTGGGCGTCTTGAAGTCGCGTGGGTTGGCCAGGCAGTTGGCGCCAATCGGGCCGCGGTCGGGCAGCGTCAGCTTGGCGCCGTAATTCTCGCAGACATAGCCGCGCACTTCCTTGTCGGCGAGCTCGACCTTGAACACCAGACCGCGCGGCAGCACGGCGATCTCGCCGGGCCGAAGCTCGATGACGCCCATCTCGGTGACAAAGCGCAAGGCACCGACCTGGGGGACAATCAGCAACTCGCCGTCGGCGTTGAAGAAATGGTCGTCGACCATCGAGCGGTTGGCGACATAGACATGCGCCGCCATGCCGCTTTGGCCCAGCACGTCGCCGGCGGTGGTGATGGTGCGCATCCCTTGAATGAAATCGGTCGGCTCCTTCGGCATCGGCACCGGGTTCCAGCGGTACTGGCCGAGCGCCAGCTCGTGGTCGCCGACATTGGGAGCGGTCTTCCACAGGGGATAGCTCGCCGCCTTGAAGCGGCCGGTGTCTTTTACGCTCGGCCGGATGCGGTAGAGCCAGGAGCGCTCATTGGTGCCGCGCGGGGCGGTGAAGGGCGAGCCCGAGAGCTGCTCGGCATAAAGTCCGTAAGCCGGCCGCTGCGGGGAATTGCGCCCTTGCGGCAGCGAGCCGGGCAGCGTTTCGGTCTCAAAATCATTGCCGAAGCCCGGCATGTAGGAAAATTCCATCCGATCCTCCCTGATCCCGACCGCCGCGAAGCGCGGCCTGCCGGCGATGTTGACCAAACTGGTTTCATTTGTAACCATCGAAAATGTAACTATCAACGGCTGATGCCGCATCCACGGTGCGCATGTGGAAACCCTCGAACTCGAAAATTTCCTGCCCTACCGGCTTTACCGGCTGGCCGACGCTGTCAGCCGAGAATTTTCAAAAATCTACCGCGACCGTCACGGTCTGACGCGGCCGGAATGGCGCACACTCTCTGGGCTCGGACAGCGCGGCACGATGACCGCGACGGCGCTCGGCGAGCAGTCGGCCATGCACAAGACCAAGGTTTCGCGGGCGGTGGCGGAGCTTGAGCGGCGGCGCTGGCTGACGCGCACGCCGGACGAGAATGATCGGCGTGTGGAGCATTTGGCGCTGACCAAGGCGGGACTGGCCGCCTATCGCGAGATGGTGCCGCTGGCGAAAGCCTTTGAACGGCAGTTGCTGGCGAGGCTTGGTACGGAAGAGCGGGCGGCGATTGTGAATGGGGTGGCGGCGCTGGAGGCAAAACTCACCTTGGGTTGAGATCTTCCCATAAGTTCGACCGTCGCTGAAATCAGATCGCGAATGCGGCAGGCAACGCCCCTAGACCGTAATAGGCGCGTTCGGCTTCAATGAAGCCTCTGACACGGCTTCGAAATGCCGCCGGATCATCAATGTAGGCTAGAAGCGCCTGCGCTTGCGAAGCCGCGTGTCTTTGAGCGCTTTCAAACAGTCGCCTTGCCGTTTCAAAATCACCGGCCAAACCAGCCGCCACCCCGGCGTGGAAGGCCGCCCACTCGCCGTAGGCGCCCGGCTGCAATTCACTCACGAGGATTTTCGCTGTCGTTTGGACGGAAGGGAACATCGATCGGTGAACCTGATCGATTTCGACGACCTTCTTGGCCATTTGATCAACCGCGAGAAGAAACTGTGGCGGGCTCTCGAACGGAACGAACTGTCCAATGCGCTCAACGCGATCGAAGGTAATCGTTTCCGGAAGCGAACCCCAGAGCCAGTGGACTGCTACGTTAAGGTAAGTGCCCTTGGACCAGGAACTGGGCTGGAACTCGACTACACTTAGCCAGAAGCCGCGATCGGCGATCCAGATTCGGGACTGCCCTTTGCGTCGAAATCCGGCCGGCTTCAGTACGAGCTTTGCCTGCGAGGCAATGATACGACCGTGCTCATTGTCCGCCATCTTGCACCCACACGTGCCTCACCAATCCATCACCACCTTGCCCGAACTGCCGCTCCGCATCGCGTCAAACCCCGTCTGGAAATCGTCGATCCCAATGCGGTGCGTAATCAGACCCGACACATCCAGCGGCCCCTGCACCAGGGCGATCATCTTGTACCAGGTCTCGAACATTTCGCGGCCGTAGATGCCCTTCAAGTGCAGCATCTTGAAGATGACCTTGTTCCAGTCGATTTCGAAGCCGGTCGGCGCGATGCCCAGAATGGCGATCTTGCCGCCATTGTTCATGGTGTCGATCATGTCGCGAAAGGCGGGCGCGGCGCCCGACATTTCGAGGCCGACGTCAAAACCCTCGGTCATGCCCAGCGCCGGCATAACGTCGCGCAGTTTTTCCTTCGAGGCATCGACGACATGCTGGACGCCGAGCTTTTTGGCCAGCGCCAGCCGCACCGGGTTGATGTCGGTGATGACGACTTTTCGCGCCCCCACACATTGGGCAACGAGCGCGCCCATGATGCCGATCGGCCCGGCGCCGGTGACCAGAACGTCTTCACCGACCAGGTCGAAGGACAGAGCGGTGTGGACGGCATTGCCCAGGGGATCGAAGATCGCGGCGATCTCGTCGGGCACATCGTCGGGGATCGGCACGACATTGTGCTGCGGGATCGCCAGATATTCGCCGAAGGCGCCGGGGCGGTTGACGCCGACGCCGAGCGTGTTACGGCAGAGATGCCCCCTGCCGGCGCGGCAATTGCGGCAATGGCCGCAGACGATGTGACCTTCGCCGGAGACACGCTGGCCGACCTTGTATTCGGTGACCGCAGCGCCGAAATCGGCCACCGTGCCGACGAATTCATGGCCGGTCACCATCGGCACCGGCACGGTCTTCTGCGCCCACTGGTCCCAATTGTAGATGTGGACGTCGGTGCCGCAGATCGCCGTCTTCTTGACCTTGATCAGCACGTCGTTGGGGCCGATCTCCGGCACCGGTACCTCTTCCATCCAGATGCCCGGTTCGGCCTTGGCCTTCACCAGCGCCTTCATCATGTTCGACATGCTACAACTCCTTACCCTCCCCCTTGTGGGGAGGGTGGCCCGAAGGGCCGGGTGGGGGTCAAAAACTGGCGGAGGTCGTGACCCTGCAGACCCCCACCCCGCCTCCCCACAAAGGGGGAGGGTAAAACTCTCAGCCAATCACGCCCAGTTCCTTGCCGACTGCGGCGAATGCCGCCACGGCGCGGTCGATTTAGGCGGCGGAATGCGCCGCCGACATCTGCGTGCGGATGCGCGCCTGGCCTTTCGGCACCACCGGGAACGAAAAACCGATGACATAGATGCCGCGCTTCAGCATGCGCGCCGCCATTTCCTGCGCCAGGCTGGCATCGCCCAGCATCACCGGGATGATCGGGTGATCGGCGCCGGCCAATGTGAAGCCGAGCTTGCCCATCTCGGACCTGAACCGCGCCGCATTGGCATAGAGGCGCTCGCGTAGCGCATCGCCATTTCGGATCAGCTCGAAAACCTTGATCGAGGCGCCGGCGATCGCCGGCATCAGCGTGTTGGAGAAGAGATAGGGCCGCGAGCGCTGGCGCAGCCAGTCGACCACCTGGCTTTTGCCCGAGGTATAGCCGCCCGACGCGCCGCCCAGCGCCTTGCCGAGCGTGCCGGTGATGATGTCCACCCTGCCCTCGACGCCGCAATGCTCGGCCGAGCCGCGGCCGTTTTTGCCGACGAAGCCGACGGCATGGCTGTCATCGACCATGACCATGGCGTCGTATTTTTCCGCGAGGTCGCAGACGCCTTTCAGATTGGCGATGATGCCGTCCATGGAGAACACGCCGTCGGTGGCGATCAGGCGGAAGCGGCAATCCTTCGCTTCCTTCAGCCGCGCTTCGAGATCAGCCATGTCGTTGTTGGCGTAGCGGAAGCGTTTTGCCTTCGACAGTCGCACGCCGTCGATAATCGAGGCGTGGTTCAGCGCATCGGAGATGATCGCATCCTCCTCGCCGAGCAGTGTCTCGAACAGGCCGCCATTGGCGTCGAAGCAGGAGCCGTAGAGGATGGTGTCGTCCATGCCGAGGAAAGATGAAATCGTTGATTCAAGCTGCTTGTGCTCTTCCTGCGTGCCGCAGATGAAGCGCACCGACGCCATGCCGTAGCCGTAGCGGTCCAACGCGCCTTTGGCTGCGTTACGCAATTCGGCGCTGTCGGCGAGGCCGAGATAGTTGTTGGCGCAGAAATTCAGCACCTTGTCGCCGCCGACCTCGATCTCAGCCGACTGGGTCGAGGTGATCACCCGCTCGGATTTGTAGAGCCCGGCGGATTTCAGACCTTGCAGTTCATTGTCGATATGGGAGAGGAATGCCGCGCTCATGATCAGGTCCTGTTGAGAATGGCGCGACTGTCGCGCTACGCGCACTAAAAATCCATCGCAAAAGCGACCGTTTCGGTGGCACGGCGGGCTCAACCCTGGCGCGACCCGATCGCATGGCCAGCATGCTGGAGTAGCAGGCACGCGAATACGGCCGTGCCGCGAAAGAACATGATAACCATTTCAGCAGCTTTCGTTTACTGCCGAAGCAACTATTCCGCCGGCTTCCAAACCTGTTAACCCTTTCAAGGCAATGGTGTTCTTGCCACGAATCGGTGGCAGAAATCCGTCGACCGAGGGGTCACCTAGAATATGTCGCAGCAGCCGGCGCAAACCGTCTCGGGCAAACTCATCCTGCTGATCAAGAGCGGCTATTGGCTGGCGCTGCTGATCATCGCGGCTATGGTGATGGCTTCCTTCATCCTGCTGCAGCAGATGATGGCGGCGCAACAGCACAACCATACTCTGCTCGACATCGTCAGCACCCAGAAGGCGCTGTCGCAGCGCATCGTCTTTTTGACCAGCGCAACCGGCTCCGCCGCGCGTGACAAGCAGCCGGCCCTGGTTGCCGCGCTGAAACAGGCGACCGCCGAGTTCGAGACGAACTACGACCTGCTCCTCAAACAGACGGGAGCCGACCCGCTGTCGCCGGCATTGTCCGACCCAAGGTCGATCGAGAGCGTGCTCTACGGCAAGCCGTTCCACCTCGACTATTTCTCGGTCGGGCTGGTCGCCAATGGCGAAAGGCTGATCTCGTCCTTCGAATCCCAGCTCTCCGGCAATGCCGCCTACAAGGGCGGCGGCGAGCGCGTCAATCTCGATGCTTCCGTCGCCAATGCGACGCTGTCGGGTTATGCCGCGCTCGGCCAACGCATCGCCGCATTCGCCGACGAGCGGTCGGAAAAGCTCCTCGATCTCCACCGCACCTTGTTCTACGCCACCATCGGCGTCATCGTGCTGGTGGCGCTTTTCATCTTCCGGCCAATGTCGAAGGCGATCCTGCGCAAGACCCATGAGCTTGTCGATGCCCGCAACTCGATGGCCTTCATCGCCGTACATGACGGGCTGACCGGCCTGCACAACCGCACCTTCCTGACCGATCACTTCGAAACGCTGATCAAGGGCGCGCATCGCCGGCGTGAGAGGCTGGCGGTGATCCAGCTCGACCTCGACCGGTTCAAGCAGATCAACGACACGCTCGGCCACGCCGCAGGCGACTATGTTCTGGTCGTCACCGCGCAGCGCATGCGTGATTCCTGCCGCGCGTCGGATCTGTGCGCGCGCCTTGGCGGCGACGAATTCGTGATGATCCTCAATGGCGCCGGCGGCCCCGAGGACATCAACATGCTGGCCCGTCGCATCCTGGAGGAGATCAACGAGCCGATTACCTTCCAGGGCACGACCATCCTTCCGGGGGCCAGCGCCGGCATTGCCGTCTATCCCATCGACGCCGACAATGCCGAGGATCTGCTCGTCCACGCCGACCTCGCGCTCTATTCCGCCAAGAAGCTCGGCGGCGGCAGCTTCTCGTTCTTCTCCGAGGAACTCAGGCGCGAACTCGATTACCGCAAGCAGCTCGAGCATGACATCAAGGTCGCCATTTCGGAGAACGCCTTCCAGGTCTATTTCCAGCCGCAGGTGTCGCTGAGCAACGGCGCCATCAGCGGCATCGAGGCGCTGGTGCGCTGGAAGCATGCCGAGCGCGGCATGATTGCGCCGGGCGAGTTCATTCCGGTCGCCGAAAAATGCGGCTTCATGCCCGAGATCGGCCGCATAGTCTTTACGAAGGCGATCGAGCAAGCAGCCGAATGGGATCGCGCCGGCATTGCCTTCGGCCGGCTCGCCGTCAACGTGTCCGGCACCGAGCTGCGCGAACCCGACTTCGACCGCTTCCTGTTCGCGACGCTGGAAAAGGCCGGCCTGGCGCCGCAGAAACTGTCGCTTGAAATCGTCGAATCCGTCATTCTCGACGACGAGAAGACGGGCATCGCGGCGAAGCTGCGCCACATCCGCGCTGCTGGCGTCCATCTTGAGCTCGACGATTTCGGCACCGGCTATGCCTCGCTCAGCCACGTCAATCCCAACGAGATCGACCGGCTGAAGATCGACCGCCGCTTCGTCCAGAACATCAACGAGAATGGCGACAACACCAAGATCGTGCGCGCCATCACCGAGCTGGCGCGCGGTCTCGGCATTTCGATCGTCGCCGAGGGCGCGGAAACCGAAGCCGAGCTCGATTCGCTGTTGGCAATCGGCTGCGACCAGGTGCAGGGCTATTCCATCGCCTTCCCGATGCCGCAGGACAAAGCGCGCGAATGGCTGCTGGCGCGCAGCCCGAAGAAAGCCAAGCTGAAGGTGCTTCAGGGCAATTTAGCCTAGACTATTGCCCACCGGTGCCGGTCATTTGGCCGGCGCGACATTCGCCCGCAATGCCGCCAGCACCTCGGCGAACTCCGCCAGCCTGTCGTCCGGCAATCCCGCGCGCAGCCGCTTGTCGAAGATGAGAGCCGCCGCCCGCAGCTTCAGGAACATCGTTTCGCCCGCCTGCGTCAGCTCGACCAGATGAACCCGGCGGTTGTCCGGATCGCGGCGGCGCGTCAGCAAGCCTTGCGCCTCCATGGCGTTGAGATGGTGGGTGAGCGTGGCGCCCTGGATGCCGATCATGCCGGCAAGTTCGCGCTGGTTGGCAAGCTCGCTCGACTTGACCGAAAGCAAGGTCAGCCACACCGGCAGCGTGCCGCCGGCCTCGACCAAAGCGGCGTCAAAGGCCTGCGCCACCAGCTTGGAGGTGCGCGCGAGATTCATGCCGATTGGCGGACGGTCAAAGGGAGTCATGCGCCGACAGTAGAACAAGGCGCCGAGCGATGGAACGCGGCATTATACATTGACATCGAACCATTTGATATCTAACTATCATGCGTGTCGATCTGCCGAGTTCGTATTATCCGCGTTCGACAGGGATCCGAGGACGGGCGGCGGCAAGGAGGAAGCGGTCATGCAATATGTCTACATCGTCGTTATCGGCCTTCACGTCATGTCCGGCGTGTTCTGGGCCGGCACCACCATCACGCTTGCCCGCGACCCCGAGATCAGGGCGGAGCGCTTTATCGGACCGCAAATGGGCTCGGCCGGCATGGTGTTCGTGACCGGCGCCCTGCTCTGGTATTTCTTCCACGGCGCCTATTTCGGCTCGATGGAAATGGTGCTGGCGCTGGGCATCCTGGCCGCCTTCGCCGCTGCCGGCGTTCTCAGCGTCGTCGTCCGCAAGACCAGCCGGCAGCTTGCCGGCGCGGACGCCGCAACGGAAGCGGCGCTGCGCACCAAAATGGCCCGCGGCGAGCGCATCGCCGCCTGGCTTCTGGTACTCACCGTACTTTGCATGGCGACGGCCAGGATGATTTGAGCCCTGCCGCGCGTTGCCTCCCGGTTGAAAAGCATTCCGCATCGTGCGTCGCCTGGCTCTCGGCTGGTGGCGTACGCGGCGCGCAGTTCGGACGGATGTGCAAGGTGGCTCTCCGCACAGAGGTTTGGCTGCGCGCCACCCATCACTTTGATCGATCGAGATGCGCCCGCCGGAAGGGTGAGATCGAGCTTTGGAACAAGCCGTAGGCCGGCTTGTAGGCTCAAACCCGCAAGCCGAACCTGATGCCGTCATAGATGGCGGCGTGGATGTTGCGCGAGGCGACCGCATCGCCGATGCGCAACAGCACGAAGCCGCCTTCGGGGTTGCGTGAAGGAAAAATATCGCCGCCGCCGACCAGCCGCTCGTAATCGACCGCGCCACCATTCTTCGACAGCGGTTTCAGCTGGAGATAGAGATCGTCGAGCGGCGCCGTGCCGTGCTCGACCACCACCTGGTCGACCCGCCTCTCGCCGCGCCAGCCGTCGGCAAAGTCGGAGGCGAGTTCGGCGACCAGCTGGTTGCCCTCGCGCCGTACCGAGCGCAGCCTGGTGTTGATGGTGATGGTGACGCCCTTCTCCTGGAAGGCGCGCATATAGGGCACGTGGTTCATGCCGCCCATTTCGGGGGCGAAGAAGCGCTCCGGCGAAACCAGCTCCAGCTTCGAACCGGCATTGGCGATCAGCTCCGCCGCGCCCATGCCCTGATGGCCGCCATTGTCGTCGAAGAGCAGCACGTTCTCCGCCGGCTTGACGCTGCCGGCCATGATGTCCCAGCTCGACGTGACGAGATTGTCGCCCGATGTCAGCGGCGGGTTCTGCGGCAGGCCGCCGGTGGCGATCACCACCACATCGGGCGACAGCGCCAGCACATCGTCCTGCTCGGCCCATGTATCGTAGCGGATCCCGACGCCGAGCCGGTCGAGTTCGGCCAGCCGCCAGTCGATGATGCCGATCAGTTCCTTGCGGCGCGGGTTCTGCGTCGCGAGCCGGACCTGGCCGCCGGCCTGACCGGAGGCTTCAAGCACCGTGACATGATGGCCACGTTCGGCCATGACGCGAGCTGCCTCGAGCCCGCCAGCGCCAGCGCCAACGACGACGACGTTCCGCCTGGGCCCTTCGGTCATGACGATGATATGCGGAATCTCGGCCTCGCGGCCGGTCGCGGCATTGTGGACACAGAGCGCTTCGCCGCCTTCATAGATACGATCGAGGCAATAGGTGGCGCCGACGCAAGGCCGGATCTCGTGCTCGCGACCTTCCATGACCTTCTTGATGATGTGCGGGTCGGCGATATGGGCGCGGGTCATGCCGACCATATCGAGCTTGCCGGTCGCGATGGCGTGGCGCGCCGTGGCGACATCGGAAATCCGCGCCGCATGGAAGGTCGGGAATTTTGTTGCCGCCCTCACCTCGCCGGCGAAATCGAGATGCGGCGAAGAGCGCATGCCGGTCACCGGGATAACCTTGGTGAGCGCCGCGTCGCTTTCGATCGAGCCGCGGATGATGTTCAGGAAATCGACCTTGCCAGAATTGGCGAGCCGTCTCGCGATCTCGACGCCCTCGGCCTTCGACAGGCCTTTGTCAAAGTCCTCATCGGCGACCATGCGGATGCCGACGATGAACTTCTCACCGACGGCCGCTCGCACGGCATCCAGCACCATGTCGGTGAAGCGCAGCCGGTTGTCGAGCGAACCGCCGAACTCGTCGTCGCGATGGTTTGTGGCCGGCGACCAGAAGCCGTCCATCAGATGGCCGTAGGATTCGAACTCGATGCCGTCGAGGCCGGCCGCCTGGCAGCGCTGCGCAGCCGACGCATAGTCGGCGACGATGCGCTCGATGTCCCAGTCCTCGATGGTTTTGGGGAACGCGCGGTGCGCCGGCTCACGCACCGGCGAAGCCGACAGCACCGGCAGCCAGTCGGCCTTGTTCCAGCCGGTGCGGCGACCAAGATGGGTGATCTGGATCATCACCTTGCAGTCATGCTCGTGGCAGGCGTCCGCCAGTTCGGCCAGCCACGGCACGATGCGGTCGTCATAGACATGCAGATTGCCAAAGGCGGCCGGGCTGTCGCGCGAGACGATCGCCGAGCCCGCCGTCATGGTCAGCGCCATGCCGCCCTTGGCCTTTTCGGCGTGGTAGAGCCGGTAGCGCTGTTTCGGCATGCCGTCCTCGGAATAGGCCGGCTCGTGGCTGGTCGACATCACCCTGTTCTTCAGCGTCAGGTGTTTGAGCTGGTAAGGCTGGAGAAGCGGGTCGTTGCTGGTCATCATCTTCCTGCCATTCCAATTTGTGTCGGAGCAGCGCGTGCTGCTCCAGTTCTTGTCTTAAGCATCGAATTTATTCGAAAATCGCTGCACACTTTTCGGTCCGGTGCTAATGAGCGCGGAAAATCCCCAGGAAAACCGCGATGATCGATACCAAAACCCTCACCCAGCTCGGCGCCCACGTCGAGACGCCACAGAGCCCGGAGACCGCGGTCCTGGAGACCGTGCCGTTCCAGCGCGGCGACGGACCGCCGGCGATCGTGCGCTTCACCTGCCCGGAATTCACCTCGCTCTGCCCGGTAACCGGACAGCCGGATTTCGCTCATATCGTCATCGACTACGCACCCGATGCCACGCTCGTGGAATCGAAGTCGCTCAAACTGTTCATGACCTCGTTTCGCAACCATGGCGCTTTCCATGAAGACTGCACGGTGATGATCGGCCGCCGCATTGTGGCGGCAACGAAGCCGCTGTGGTTGCGCATAGGCGGCTATTGGTATCCGCGCGGCGGCATTCCGATCGATGTCTTCTGGCAGACCGGCGCTCCGCCCGAAGGCGCCTGGTTGCCCGACACCGGCGTTGCCCCCTATCGCGGAAGGGGCTGAAGCTATTTTGCGGAACTTTAGCGGGACAGCGCCCCCCTCTGTCCTGCCGGACATCTCCCCCACACGGGGGGAGATTGGCCGCTACGCCGGCTTTAGCTAATCTCAAATGATGCGGAGCGGGCGAGACGTTGGAACTGCTGATCTCCCCACCCGTGGGGGAGATGTCCGGCAGGACAGAGAGGGGCGCGAAGGATCGCAGGCGCTGATCCTCAATCAACATTATTCGCACTGGTACTGGCTGAGCGCCCATTCACCGGTCACCGAAAGCAGATCGGATATCTTCCAGTCGCCGTCGACCTTCCTGAACTTCCATTCAAGGCGATGTGGATTGCCGGCGACGACGAAGGCGACAATGACCTTGGCCTGGTCGCCATTGATCGCTTCGAGCGTCTTCAGGCTCTTATCGATCTCGGTCTTGTCATAGTCGGCATTGTCGAGCGCCATGTTGGGGTCGAGACATTCTCCCTGCCCGGATGTGCGCAACGCGTCGCTCTTGTCGAGAACGGTTTTTGCCGGGTCGATGAAGTGGCTGCGCTGCGCCGGATCGATCTCCAGTCCCACCTGATCGTAAAATGGCCGCACCACCGCCGTCGGGGATCCCGGCAGAATGGGTGCGGCCGGTGGGGCGTCGGCCGGCGGCCACCCAACCGGCGGTGTCGCCGGTTCCACCGCTGTCCCGGGTGGATTTGCGGGCGGTGCTGCGCCGGCCGGTGCCGTCACGGCCGGCGCATTGGCTGGCGGCGGGCCCAACAGGCCTTGTGCTGCGGCTGCGCTCATACCCACCGACAGCACGCACATGGGCGACAGCGCCAAGGCAAGACGGCGGAGCACGGGATCACTCCGGCGCTTTGTCGGGCATGCATTCCAGCGCGCTCAGCGTCCAGCTGCTGGTCTTGGAGGTAATGTCGGCGACCTTCCATTTGCCGTCGATTTTCTTCAGCGACCACAGCATTTCGCGTTTGGAATCATCGCCTTCCGCAAAAAGGCTGAAGGTGGCGGTGACTTCGGCCGTATCGCCATTGACGGTCTCGGCCAGCTTCAATGTCTTGGCAATCGACTTCTGGTCGAAATCCTGGGCGTCAAGGCCGGGATCGAAGTCGAGGCAGGCGACTTCGTCGGGCTTGTTCTTCGTTGCCTGGTCGTTGAGATCGAACAGCTTGGTCACCGGCTCGGTGAAGCGGTCGCGGTACTTTGCGTCTCCCTCGAATTTCACTTCAGGCACATAAAAGAACTTGACGGCGTTGGAAGCCGGCCCGGCCAGCACTGTCGCTGGCAAGGCAATAGAAAAGACAGCGGCAAGCACTATCGGTTTCATGCAGGATCTCCGGACGTTTGGCGGCAAGGTGCAATACCAGACATCCTGCATATCGGTTTTTTTGCGGCTCATGAAGCCCCGGCTGCACCGTCTCAGCCATCAAGCCAGACGTTCTGCAGGTCCATCTCGAAGGTCTGGTGGACGCCGTAGTTCTTCACCTTCTTGTTCATGTGGCTGTAGAGCTTCTGCCAGAAGGGTTGAATGATGACGCCGGAATCCTGCAGGATCTGCTCGACATCCTTCATCACCTCACGCCGCTTCTCCACATCGATCAGCGACAGCGCCTGCTTCAGCTTGGCGTCGAAGTCCGGGTTGGAATAGGCCGATTCATTCCAGGCCTCGCCGGTGCGATAACCAAGCGCCAGGACCTGGACGCCAAGCGGGCGCATGTACCAGATGGTCATCGAATAGGGATATTTCGTCCAGTCGTTCCAGAAGGTCGAGCCCGGCAGCACCGTGCGCTTGACCTTGATGCCGGCGTCGCGCAGTTGGCCGGCAATCGCGTCGCCGGTGTTCTTCTGCCAATCGTCCTCGACGGTGATCAGCTCGTGCTCGAAATCGGCCTGCCCAGCGTCGGCCATCAGTTTCTTGGCGCCGGCCGCGTCGCGCGTCTTCTTGGGCAGCGCGAAATATTCAGGATGGATAGGGCTGACATGGTGGTTTTCACCGACCGTCCCTCGCCCGGCATAGCCGAGTTCCAGCACCGCATTGTTGTCGACCGCCATCTGCAGCGCGTTGCGCACCCGCTGGTCGTCATAGGGCTTGTGGGTAACGTTCGTGCGGGCAACCAGCGTGGTTGCCGTCGCAACCTCGGACTTCTCCAGCCCCATCTTATCCAGGATGTCGATGAAGTCGGCCGGCGTCTCGAAATTGAGGTCTATCTCGCCGGATTCGAAGGCGTTGATCGAAGCGTTGAAGTCGGTGCCGTAGTCGATGAACTCGACGCTGTCGAGCGGCGCTTCACCACCCCACCACTTGCCGTTTTCACGACGCTTGACCACCGCCTTCTGGCCGACATCGTAGGAGACCAGTTCGAACGGGCCCGTGCCGATCGGCTTCTTGACCGGGTCGGCGCCTTCGGCGTCGAAATTGCGGTGGACGACGAGCGCTGGATAATCGGTGAGGTTCGGGATCAGCGAAATGTCGGGCGCGCTGAGCGTCAGCTTGACCGTATTGTCGTCGACCTTGGCGATCGCGCCTTCCCTGGCCTTGCCCGACTTTTCGTCGATCAGCCCGCCGACGCGAGCGGCCATGGAGTTGCCGGCGACCTTCTTCTCGCACCAGCGGGTAACATTGAAGACCACGTCATCGGCGTTGAAAGCATCGCCATTGTTCCAGGTGATGCCCTTGCGCACATGCAACGTGTATTCCGTGGCGTCGTCATTGATGTCCCAGCTTTCGAGCAGCACTGGCTCGAAGGTGAATTCCCTGGTGTAGCGGACCAGCGGCTCCAGCCAGCAGCGCGAGATGTTGGCGAGTTCCACCCAGTCATAGGTGCGCGGATCTTTTTGGGCCTTGACCGACATCGATATGTGCAGCGTGCCGCCCTTCTTCGGCTCCTCGGCAAAAGCCTGTCCCGGCGCGGCAAGGCCGATCATGCCGTAGGCCAGCGCCGTCGATGCGCCGAACGCACTTGCCAATGCAAGAAACTCGCGCCGGTCCATACGGCCAGCACGCGTCTCTTGCGCCATCGCCTCGATGGCCGTTGGCACGCGATCGCCATTGCTTTTGAAAAGTGTCATGTCTTTCTCCCTTGCGGTTCCCATCGGGTCTTCGCCCGTTATCAACTCATTCGTCGTTCTCTTAGCTAACGCTGTCGGGCAGCCTCTCTTCGCGCTGCGCGATAAAGTCCCTGAGGCCCTCGGCAATGCCCTCATCGAGTTTCGGCTCTTCATAGTCGGCCAGCATGTTGCGGGCTTTCTCGCGGCCGCGCGTGTCGTGGTCCTTCGCCCCTCCAGCCTTCCATTGTTCGTAGGAGTTGAAATCCATGATGGTGGGCATGAAGAATGCCGACTCGTAATGATCGAGCGTGTGCTGGGTGCCGAGGAAATGGCCCTGCGGCCCGACCTCGCGGATCGCCGCCATGGCCTCCTTGAAGTCGTCGAACGGCAGGCCGTCGGCATATTTGTACCAGCCGACAAGCTGCTCGCAGTCCGTGGCGAATTTCGAATAGCCGCAGGTCAGCCCGGCCTCCAACCAGCCGGCGGAGTGCCAAATATAATTGGCGCCGGCGAGGATGGCGGCATGCATCAGCATGTTGGATTCATAGCCGGCCTGGGCGTCGTTGAGCTTGGAGCCGACATGGAAGCCGGAGGTTCGCCAGGGCAGTTTGTATTTCCGCGCCAGCGCGCCCATCAGATACATCATCTGGGCGGCTTCCGGTGTGCCGCCCATCGGCGCGCCGGTCTTCATGTCGACGGTCACCATGAACTGGCCGTAGATTTGCGGCGAACCAGGACGCAGCAGCTGGGTGAAAGCGACACCGGCCAATGCTTCGGCATTGACCTGCGCCACCGCGCCGACGGCCGAGGCCGAAGTCGATGCGCCGCACAGCGCAAAGGGCGCCAGGATCAGCGGCTGATTGCTGCGCGCATAGACCTTCATCGCGTCCAGCATGGTGGCGTCCCACACCAGCGGCGAGTTGCAGTTGGTAATCGACACCAGGACCGGGTTGTCGCGGACGAACTCCTCGCCGAAGACGATGCCCGCCATCGCCATCGTGTCTTCGGCCCGGTCTTTGGAAGTAACGATGCCCATGAACGGCTTGTCGGAATGCTTCAGCGCCGAATGGATGATGTGGAGATGCCGTTTCGGCACCGCGATCTCCATCGGCTCGCAGATGATCGAACTCGACGAATGCAGCGCCGGGGCCATGTAGGCGAGCTTGTGGAAATTGTTGAGGTCTTCAAGCGTGCCATAACGCCGGTTGTTGTCGAGGTCGCGCACGTAAGGCGCGCCATACATCGGCGCGAAGATGGAGTTCTTGCCGCCGACGCGCACGGTGCGCTCGGGATTACGCGCATTGAGGGTGAATTCGGACGGAACCTTCGCGACCAGTTCCATCAGCAGGCCGCGGTCGATGCGGACGCGTGTCTCGGAGATGTCGGCGCCCGCCGCCTTCCACATGGCGATCGCCTCGTCGTCGCGGAACTCGCAACCGACCTCTTCGAGGATGGCGAGTGACTCCTGGTGGATCAGTTCCACCGCCTCGTCCGGGACCATCTGGTAGGTGGGGATCTGGCGGACCAGCGTCGGGAACGAGGTGACGGGGGCGCTCCTCAGCGCCTTGCGTCCGAGGCGACCGCCGCCGCGGCGGTGGGTTTGCTCGGTCAGTTCAGTGGCCGGTGCGTTCATGGAGCCTCCTCATTCCGTCCAACCAAGTTAGCGAGAGGAAATATGGATGTGATGCTGGAAAATCCTGATCTCTTGTATAAGCTCAGCTTATGCGAAGCCTGCGCCACCTCCTGCCCTCGGCCGGCAGCCTGATCGTCTTCGAGGCGGCGGGCCGGCTGTCGAGCTTCACCGCTGCCGGGCGCGAGCTCGGCATGACGCAGGCCGCCGTCTCTTATGCGGTGCGCGGGTTGGAGGAACAGCTTGGCGCGCAGCTGTTCCAGCGCCGCCACCGCCAGGTCGTCCTGACAGAAGCGGGCGAACGCTTCCATGCCGACGTCTCGCTCGGCCTGTCGCATATCCGCAAATCGGCCGAGGATCTGCGCCTGCAGGCGACCGGCGGCCATGTCACGCTGGCGGCGTCGACCGCCTTCGGCTCGTTCTGGATGATGCCGCGGCTGCAGCAGTTCCGCGACGAACTGCCGGGCATCGACTTGCGCATCCAGACCGCCGACCGCGATCTCGACATCATCGCCGAGGGCATCCCGCTCGCCGTTCGCGGCGGCGAACCGCGCGACTGGGCCGATTATCATTCGCTGCCGCTGGCCGACGAGGAGATTTTTCCGGTGGTTGGCGCCAGCTATCTCGCGAAATTCGGCATGCCAAGGAGCGTCGCGGAGCTGGCGACGCATCGCCTGATCCACCTCGAGGAGCCCTACCGCGAGGCGGCTAGCTGGGACGAATGGTTCCAGTCGGCGGGCGGCAGCCTCGACAACACCGCGCGCGGCCTGCGCATCAACGATTACGGCCTCGTGATCCAGGGCGTCATGGAAGGCCAGGGCATCGCGCTTGGCTGGCGGCATCTGGCCGAACGGCTCCTGGCGTCGGGGCTGCTGGTGCCGGTGACCGATCATGTGCTGAAGACCGGCAAGGCGTTCTATGTGGTTTGGCCTAAGAACCGTGAGCTGAGCGAGAATGCGCGGAAAGTCAGGGACTGGCTGGCAGCGCAGGCTTGAAATCGGTTGCAGCGTAGTCACTATCGCGGAGTTCCTTCACACCCCCCTCTGTCCTGCCGGACATCTCCCCCGCAAGGGGGGAGATTGGCAGTTCATATGTCGCGTCACCCTTCAAGCATTGGAGATTGGCGAAAGCCGTCGTGACATCTGATCTCCCTCCTTGCGGGGGAGATGGCCGGCAGGCCAGAGGGGGGTGCTGTCCCGCTGGCGTCTCCAATGTCCGGCATTCATTGAAGCCTTCCGCACACCCTTCGAATCCGCCTATAATACCCCCATGCCCATTCGCCAGCTTTCCGAAACGATGATCAACCAGATCGCCGCCGGCGAAGTCATCGAGCGTCCGGCGAGCGTGGTGAAGGAACTGGTCGAAAACGCGCTCGACGCCGGCGCCTCCCGCGTCGAGGTCGTCACTGCCGGCGGCGGGCTGAACCTGATCCGCGTCACCGATGACGGCTCCGGTATCCCCGAACAGGAACTGGCGCTGGCCATTGCGCGCCACTGCACCTCGAAACTTGCCGACAACATTCATGATATCCGCTCGCTCGGGTTCCGTGGCGAGGCATTGCCGTCAATTGGTTCGGTGTCGCGACTGTCGGTTCGCTCGCGCACGGCCGCAGGCGACGCTGCAGCCGAGATCGCCATCGAAGGCGGCCGCGTTTCGGCGGTCAAACCGGCGGCGGCCAACCGCGGCACCACGGTCGAGGTGCGCGACCTGTTCTTCGCCACGCCGGCGCGGCTCAAATTCATGAAGGGCGAGCGCGCCGAAAGCTCCGCCACCAGCGACGTGGTCAAGCGCATCGCCATCGCCTTCCCTGCCGTGCGCTTTACGCTCGCCGGCTCCGACCGCTCGACGCTGGAATTGCCGGCAACCGACGACACGGCGGAAGGCAGCCTGCGCCGCGTCGCGCAAGTCATGGGCGCCGAGTTTCCCGACAATTCCATCGCTATCGACGCCAGCCGGGACGGCGTGCACTTGACCGGCCACGTCTCGATCCCGTCCTTCACCCGCGCCAACGCGCTGCAGCAATATGCCTATGTCAACGGCCGTCCGGTGCGCGACAAGCTGATCGCCGGCGCCATTCGCGGCGCCTTCGCCGACGTGCTGCCGCGCGACCGGCATGCTGTCACGGTGCTGTTCCTGACGCTTGATCCGGCGACCGTCGACGTCAATGTCCACCCAGCCAAGGCCGATGTTCGCTTCCGCGATCCCGGCCTGGTGCGCGGGCTGATCGTCGGCGCCATCCGCGAGGTGCTGGCCAATGCCGGCATCCGCGCCGCCACCAGCGGGGCCGCCGGGATGGTGGCGGCGTTCCGGCCGGGAGCCGCCTCCTACGCCCATGCGGGTCCTGCCAACGGTCATCGCAGTTATGACGCGGCCTACCGGGCCTCGGGCTTTTCGGGCTTTGACCGCTCGCCACAGCGGCCGCTGGATATGGGATTTGACGGCGCCGGCTTCCGCGAAAACGACCAGGCTGCATTCGACGCCGGTCCGCTCGCCAGCGCCGATGCGCGTGCCGGCTTAGCCGAGCCGGCCGAGACGCTGCTCGGCACCGCGCTGGGCGTCGCCCGCGCGCAGGTCCACGAGAACTACATCGTCGCCCAGACCAGGGATTCGCTTGTCATCGTCGACCAGCACGCGGCGCATGAGCGGCTGGTCTACGAGGCGCTGAAGAATGCCCTGCACTCGCGCGCGGTGCCCTCGCAGATGCTGCTTCTGCCGGAGATCGTCGACCTGCCGGAGGAGGACGCCGAGCGGCTGGCCATGCATTCCGAAACGCTGGCCCGGTTCGGCCTCGGCATTGAGCGTTTCGGTCCCGGCGCGGTGGCGGTGCGCGAGACGCCGTCGATGCTCGGCGAAACCAATGTCCAGCAATTGGTGCGTGATCTTGCCGACGAGATCGCCGACAACGACACGATCGAGACGCTGAAGGAACGACTGGACAAGATCGCCGCGACTATGGCCTGCCACGGCTCGGTCCGCTCCGGCCGCCTGCTCAAGCCTGAGGAGATGAACGCGCTGCTGCGCCAGATGGAAGCAACGCCGGGCTCCGGCACCTGCAACCACGGCCGCCCGACCTATATCGAACTCAAGCTCGCCGATATAGAGCGGCTGTTTGGGCGGCGGTGAGCACAAGCCAGGTCAGGGCACACGCTCAATTCACCAACAGGCGATAATCCTTGAACCTATGAGAGAAAACGTAATCCCTTGAGTAACCGGCGCTACCGCCGCGAAAATTCACGGAGATTATCTCGAAGCTTCTCCCAACCTGTTTTTGAACATTCATGTAGATGGGAGTCATCAGCATGCCGGCATCGCAATCGTCGTCATCGAAAGCGATCTCCTGAACGACCTTCTTTTTCTTCTTATCGATGACCCGCAGCTTATTCATGCAGACGAGAAAGCCCGCTTTCTCGTAGACCCCGGCAAATCTGTGGGTTGCTGTCTGCGCCCAGAAGGGAATCTCGACGGCGCCGTCAACCTTCGCCTCACCGGTATCGTCGAGGCTTGCGACCTTCTTCAGCGTGATCGGGAACTTGTCCGAGCCCTTGCTCCAAGTCCCTGTTGCGCCGCTTTCGCCAAGGTCAAGAGAAAACGGACATCCGGCGGTGCCAACGGGCGTTTTCGATCCCATGACCAGCAACCTGTCGAACTCCCTGTCGTCCGCAATCTCGCAAAGGAAGAGGCTGGTGCCACTGATCTTGCCGTACACCGCTATCGGGCTTTGCTTCGCGTCGTAGAAATAGCTCCCCTCGACCGTAATCCCGCTGCCGAAACTGTCATATCTCTGCAGCGATAGGTGGACGGGGTTAGGTCCGATGGAGCCTTCGTAGTTTTCGACCTGATACCAGCCCGCAGCGGCTTTCCCGGTCAGCAGCAAAACGCAAAAAATTGCCGATATGAACAGTCTTCCCATTCCGTCCCCCAGTGAAGGCAGCATACCACAGCTGTCCTTCCTCTGGGTGTCTGCATTCTGATGGAATGCGGTTCCCGGTTTGAGTCCGAAAACAGCTCAAATCATTTGTTTTAACGCTTTAAATTCACCACGATCACGCCGCCCAGCGCCAGTGCGCCGCCGAGGATACCAAGTAGCGTCGGCACTTCGCCCAGCCAGAAGAAGCCGATCAGGGCTGACATGGGCGAGACCAGATAGAGGAAGTTCGACGCGCGCGCTGCCGGAAGACGCGACAGTGCGGTTGCCCAGGCGGCATAGGCGATCAGGCTGGGCACGATGCCAAGAAAGATCACGGCGCCGATACCGGCCGTGTTGGCGACCGCGGCCTGCGCAAAGCCGCTCGGCAGAAAGGGTGCCAGGCAAAGAGCGCCAAGAATCATGTTCGAGGCCGAAATGGTCAGCGGGTGATGGCGGGCAAAGAGCGGCTTCTGGACGATCGTGTTGACGGCCGAGCACAGCGCGGAGCCAAGAACCAGCAGCGCGCCGGTGTCGAAACTCAAGCCATTGCCGTCAGCCACAGCGATGATGCCGATGCCGGCGAAAGAAATCGCCGTGCCGAACCAGGCCCAGCTTGAGAAGCGCTCGCCGAGCAATGCCATTGCCATGATGGCGGTGAAGATCGGGCTGACATTGATGATGAAACCGGCGGCACCCGCCGAAACCGTCAATTCGCCGAAATTGAGCATGACAGTGTAGAGCGCGACGAAGATGGCGCCGCCAAAGACCAGGCGCCACACTTCGTCGAGCCTCGGCAGCGCCGGGCGCTTGACGGCAAGAAAGATCGCCGCCGGCACCGCGGCAATGGCAAAGCGCAACGCACCGAGTTCCAGCGGCCCGAAAGCGGCGAGGCCGGCACGGATCGCGGGAAAGGCCGAGGCCCAGCCGACCACCGTCAAGGCCACGGCGATGGCCGCCGTGGTGTCCATCCGCTGTGTCGGATTCGACGTGCTGGTCGTTGCGCTCATCTGCCTGTCCTCGGGTTCCCAGAGTGTTGAAAGGCAGAAAGCGCCTTTTCGGCGCCGTTGACAAACGATCAAATCGAGGATCACCTGTGACTATGGATCACAGCTCAGACACAATGGTGCCGCTCGAGACCCTGCGCGCCTTCGATGCGGCGGCGCGAACGGGGAGCTTTTCGGCCGCGGCCGAGAAGCTCAACATCACCCACGGCGCCGTCAGCCGGCAGATCGCCAAGCTGGAGGACTGGCTGGGCTTGAAAGTGTTCGACCGCGGCGCGCGCGGCGTCTCGCTGACCATCGAGGGCAACCGCCTGCATCTGCGCACGGCGGAAGCCTTTGCGCTGATCTCCAGCCATTCCGACCGCTGGGTCGAGCCGCGCGGCACCGCCGTGGTGCGGCTGACCTCGATACCCTCCGTCAGCGGGCTGTGGCTGATGCCACGCATGGCGGCGCTGGAGAACAATCCAACCAAGCTGCGCATCGTGCTCGACGTCGACATCCGCCAGGGCGACCTTGCCGATGAAGGCATCGACCTGTCGGTCCGCTGCGGCCGCGGGGGCATTCCGGGCCGCATCTCGGTGAAGCTGTTCGAGGAACATGTCTTTCCCGTCGCCGCGCCCGGCCTTGCCCGCGAGATCGGCCGCGGCGACCCGGCCCGGCTGCTGAGGTTTCCACTGATCAACGATTCCGACGCTTCGGGTTGGCGTGCCTGGTTTGCCGCGCAAGGGATGGACTACCGCCCGCGCCCGCAGGATCGCCGCTTCGAGGACTACAATCTGGTGCTCGACGCCGCAGCTTACGGGCTCGGCATCGCGCTGGCGCGGCCGCCGCTGACCGGACACCAGTTGGAGGCAGGCCGCATCGTCGCCGTCGACGAGCGCACGGCGCTGAACCCGGTGTCGTACTGGCTGGACCGGCCGCTGGGGCGGCCGCGTACGGCTGCCGCCGAACTTTCACGCCGTATCGCTGTCGAGGCGGGGCTGGCGATGGACAAGATGGAAGCTTTCCTCGAAGCCGAGCGATAGCGGCGATCGTTCGGTGCTCAGCCAAGCACCAGCAAGGCGAGCCCGACAATGGCGACGGCCAGAAACCCGGCTGCCAGCGCCATCAGGCCGACACGCATCTGCTGCCGGCCTTCGGGCTGGACCGTGTCATTCGACCCAGACATCGCCTGCCCCCGCTTCGCCGCCGCGTCGGTGGCGGAGGCGCGGCGCGGCGGCGAAACCCCCGGTGCGAGAAGCGCAAACCAGGGCAGTCCTGCCGGCTTTGCGGCAGCGCCATCATCGGCCCTGGCCGGCGGCACCGGCAGACCGCGCTGTGCATCGTCGTTGGCTGGCGTCGCCTTGCCTGTCGCAGCCGTTGTCGGCCCGAAATCGTCGGGCGCCGCGTCACCCGGTTCGGCAAGCGCCAGATAGGCCTGCAGGATCTCGGCTGAACCCGTCTGCTGCCCCTTTGCGACGGCTGCGGACAACAGCGCCTGCAGCGCCGGCGCCGCTGCCGGCTGCAAAGGCGCACCGGATGGCGTCGGCGGCTGCACCAGCGCCTTTATAAGTGCTGCTTTCGCCGGATCGGCCTTCGCCGACGGCACCGCTGCCAATATCATGGCCTCGCGCAGCAGCGCAGTCAGGCGGGCGGATGAAATGTCCATGCCGGTCCCATAAGAATGGTTTGGAGCCGACAATAGCGCCTCAGCATTGCGTCAAGCTTGACCTTGCCGGCAATTTATGGCGATGAAATCAGCATGAACTCTGGCACCACCCCATGATGAACCGCTTCGAAGGCCCTGGCGGCAAGGAAGCCCGGATCCGCTATCTCGACGGCGACTTCCAGGTCACCAGCCCCGGCGCATTCGTGCGCTGCGCTGTGACCGGTGAGAGCATTCCGCTGGACGAGCTCAAATATTGGAGCGTCGCCAGGCAGGAGCCCTATGTCAGCGCCGCCGCCTCGCTGCGCCGCGAGATCGAAACGCATCCGGACCTGCGCAGCCGGGGCTAGATCGGCACACCGGAAAGCAAGGCTCACCGTCGATCTGATTTTCCTGGAACGCCTGCAGGACTATGGCTTTGAGGATGCCGGCGCGTTTTCGACCGAAAAGTCGAATTTATGAACAAGCCGATCTCCGACAAGCACTTTGATGGAATACGGCCCGATCGGATCACCCTCGGCCATGCACCACCCATGCGAGATCCATCCGTCCTGCGGTTTGTAGAACATGGTGGTCTCGGAGACCCTTCGATCGCCCGATAGCTTGCTCAAGCTGTATTCGTTTCCGTCGATACCACCCCACTGCCTGGGCTCCGCGGGAAGCGCGAACACCTCGGTGACCGATACCAGTCTGTCGCCTTGCGCCAGACGTACGCGCCATTCAAAGCAGGCGCTATCGGGGATAAGCGGTACAATGTTTGAGGGCCGAACGTGGGTAGCACCGTCCGCTTCGGTGACCGAGACCAGAAATTCGCTGTCGGTCGCGGTGGGTGCCTGCGCCGAAGATGGGTTCGCCATCGCCACAAGAACAAAGCCCACAAAGAGTGCCCGCAACCTAACCATTCCACCCCCCGCGCTGAAGCCGGTCTGACTTATAATTGTGATAAGCGGCGAGAAATATCCTGTGTCAACGCGGGAGCGCCCTACCCTCGCAGCCGGCGCTGTCTCCAGGCATCCAGCGTCTCATCGATGATCCGCTCCGGCACATTGTCGAGTTCGAACGTGGCGTCTATCTCCAGCACGTCGAGTTGACCAAGGAATTCAGCCGAGGCTGCGCCATGGCGCAGCCGGGCTGCGTCCTTGGCGGTGGTCACGAGGCCCAGTCCCTCACGGCGCGCGGTTGCCGCCAGTTCGGCGAGTTCGTCGGGGGCATAAAAATGATGGTCCGGAAACGACCGGCTCAGCGCCACTTCCGCGCCCGTGCCGCGCAGCGTCTCGAAGAATTTTTCGGGATGGCCGATGCCGGCAAAGGCGAGGAACCGCCGGCCGGCGAACCGCTCCTTGCCGCCCGGTTCAGCATGCGCCTCGAAGATCGGCCGGCCGGCGCGCGCCGCCTGGCGCACGACCTGGTCGGCGGCGGTGCCCTCGCCCATCTTCAACAGCCCATCGGTGAACACCAGTTGGTCGACGACGTTGGCGCGCAGCGGCCCACCCGGAATGACGCGGCCATTGCCGATGCCGTAGCGGGCGTCGACGACGACCAGCGCATAATCAATATGGATGCGCGCGCTCTGAAAACCGTCATCCATGATCAGGAAATCGCAGCCATGGGCTTCCATGAGCAGCTTGGCGCCGGCGGCGCGGTTCGGGCTTACCGCAACCGGCGCGTGCTCGGCCAGAAGCAGCGGCTCGTCGCCGACATGCTTGGCGGCGTCGTGACTGGCATCGACGACATGCGGCTGCGCAAACGAGCCGCCATGGCCGCGCGACAGGAATCCGGGATTGAGCTGCATGCGCCTGGCCTGCTTGGCCAGCGCGATGGCGACCGGCGTCTTGCCGCTGCCGCCGACGGTGAAGTTGCCGACGCAAAGCACTGGCGCGTCGATCTTTTGACGTATCGCCCGATGCATATGGCGGCCGGCGACCATGCCATAGACCGCTGATAGCGGCGACAGCGCAAAGACCCGCCAGTCCGGCGCTTCCCACCAGAAAGGTGGTGCTTCCGACGCCACCTATCGCCCGTCGGCGCCCTTCAGGCGCGACTTGACGATCAATGGCTGGATATAAGGCTCGAGCGACTTCAGCGTGTGCGCCAGCGCACCGCGCATCTGGTCGACTGTGGCGGCACCGGCCGCCATCATCTCATGGCGCGCAACTTCATTGCTCAGCAGGAAATTGACGGCGCCGGCCAGCATGTCGCGGTCGCGCACCAGCTTGGCGCCGCCACTGTCGAGCAGGCGCTGATAGGCCTCGCGAAAATTCTGGACGTTGCGGCCGGCCAGCACAGCGGTGTCGAGCATGGCCGGCTCCAGCGGATTCTGGCCGCCTTCCGAGGTCAGCGAGCGGCCGACAAAGGCGATTTCCGTCAGCCGGAGATAAAGCCCCATCTCGCCGATCGTATCGCCAAGGAGGATATCGGTGTCGGCGGTGATCCGGTCCCCCTTGCTGCGCCGCGCCAGCTTCAGGCCCATGCCGGAAATCTGTGCTGCCAGCGCTTCGGCGCGGTCGGGATGGCGCGGGACGATGATTGTCAGCAGGCCATGGTGGCGCTTGTAGAGCGTGGCGTGGACTTCCGCCGCGACCACCTCCTCGCCGTCATGGGTCGAAATTGCCGCCCAGGTCGGGCGGCCGGCGATCTGGCGCTTCAGCGTCGCCAGCGCCCGTTCGTCGACGGGCGGCGGCAAGGTGTCGACCTTGAGGTTGCCGGACACGGTGACCGGCCGGGCGCCAAGCGCGCGAAACCGTTCGCCGTCGACATCCGACTGGGCAACGACATGTGCGAGGTTCTCGAACAGCGCCTCGGCGATGTTGGCGCGCTTCTTCCAGGATTTGAACGAACGGTCGGACAGCCGGCCGTTGACCAGCACCTGCGGCACGTGTCGGGCGCCGAGCTCGAGGATGGTCATCGGCCATATCTCGGATTCGGCGATGATCGCCAGGTCCGGCCGCCAGTGATCGAGAAAGCGGCTGACGGCCGGCTTCAGGTCGAGCGGAACATATTGGTGGATGATGCGGTCGCCCAGCCGTTCGTCGGCAACCTGCGCCGAAGTGACGGTGCCCGTCGTCAGCACGATGTTGACACCGTAGTCGAGGATGCTTTGCACCAGCGGCACGACCGCAAGGGTCTCGCCGACGCTTGCCGCATGGATCCAGATCACCGGCCCTTCAGGGCGCGGCCGCCCGGCAACGCCGTAGCGCTCACGGCTGCGGCTGCGGTCTTCCTTGCCCTGCGATGTGCGCCAGGCGACATAGGGACCCATCAGCGGATAGGCGGCGGCACCGGCAAGGCGGTACGCCGCCAGGAAGGCGCGCGCCCAGCCGACGCTCATGGCCTGCCGTCCACGAGCCGATAGGCCTCGGCGGTCGCGGCATTGAGCGCGGCCGTGACTTCCTGGCGCTTGCGCTCCATTTCGGCCTCGTCGGCATTGGCCGGCACGAAAACCGGCGTTCCGATGACGATCGAGGAGCGGCCGAACGGCAGGTTGATGGTGGTCTTGTCCCAGCTTCTTTCCAGCACCTTGCGGCGGCTGGTGGCGATGGCGGCAGGCATGATCGGCCGGCCGGAAAGGCGTGCCAGCAGAACGATACCAAGCCCCGCGTCGCGCGGCGTGCCGTGGGGAATGTCGGCGATCATGGCGACGTTCTTGCCGGCGACGAGTGACTTTTTCAGGGCGATGAGCGCCTTGGCGCCGCCCTTGTCGAGATGCTTAGTGCTTTCACGCCCGCCGGAGCCGCGCACCGCCTCGATGCCGAATTTTTCGATCATCAGCGCGTTGAGTTCGGCGTCGGCGCTGCGCGAGACCATGGCGACCAGCGGCCGTCCCTTGGGATAATAGGCTGGGGTCAGCAGATGCTGGCCATGCCAGAGCGCGATGATGCCGGGTTCGAATTCGGCGTAGTCGCCGCCTGAAAATTTAGCCGAGCCTTCGACCACGCGGTTGGTCAGGCGCACCAGGCGGACGAACTGGGCGAGCAGGCTGACGATGATGCTCTTGACGATTCGCGACTGCGCCAACGGCTCGCGGATCTTGCGCCAGAACGTCTTCGAACTGCCGCCGCGTCTTCTTCGGACCGCGGCGCCGGTGGGCTGCCCTTTCACCGCTTCATGCTCCATCACTGTCAACCGGCGGCCTTGCTTTCAGGGTCGAGCAGCCGGTGCAGATGGACGACGAAATAGCGCATATGGGCATTGTCCACGCTGGCTTGCGCCTTGGCCTTCCACGCGGTGTGCGCGGTTTGATAGTCCGGATAGACGCCAACGATGTCGAGCGCGTCGAGATCGCGGAACTCGGTGCCTCCCAGTTGCTTCAGCTCGCCGCCGAACACCAGGTGCAAAAGCTGTTTCTTTCCGTCTTCCGCGGCCATTTCGGTCCTTCACATATTGTGAGTTTGCGACAGGTCTAGCCCAAAGCTGCCGACTTTGGAACCTTCGATCACGCTTCCGTATCGGCAATGACGCCGGCAAGCACGGTCAGCAGCTGCCCGCTGCCGGCGACCAGCGCGCCGTGACGGATGATCTCCCCGGCATAAAGCGGCGCGCGGCCATGGCCGTCGAGCACGGCGCCGCCAGCCTCGCGCAAGATGAGATCGGCGGCGGCGATATCCCAGTCATGCGCGTTGGGCTTGACGAAGGTTGCGTCGAGCGTGCCGTTGGCGACCATCGCCAGCCGGTAGGCGAGAGAGGGAATGTGCGCCGCGCGCCGCACCCGGCTTTGCCATTGCGCCGGCATCAGGTCGATCAACTGCTTCAGCCCGCCGATCTCGACCGTCTTACCCAGGCCGCGCACGGCAATCGGCTTGCCGTTGCGGAAAGCTCCATGGCCAGGCAGCGCCCAATAGGTTTCGCCCTTGGCCGGACATTCGAGCACACCGGTGAGCGTGCGGCCATTCTCGACCACCGCGACGCTGACGCACCACGAGCGCAGACCTTCGAGGAAGCCGCGGGTGCCGTCTATGGGGTCGACGACAAAGGTGCGCCGCGCCAGAAGCCGTGCCGGATCGTCAGTCGTTTCCTCCGACAGCCAGCCATAGTCCGGCCGCGCCGCCAGCAGGGTCTCGCGAAGATAGGCGTCCGCCGCGTGGTCGGCTTCGCTGACCGGCGAGGTGCCGCCTTTCATCCACACTTGCGGGTTCTTGCCGAAATAGCGCATGGCGATCGCGCCCGCCTCGCGGGCGGCGTCGCGCAGCAGATCGAGGTCTTCCGAGGCCCCGGCCGATATGACCGGGTCACGCTCCGGCAAGGGTCATTCCTTCGATCAGCAGCGTCGGTGCGGCAGTGCCGAAATCGCGGTCAAGATCGCTCGCCGGAACCATATTGAGGAACATCGTCTTCAAATTGGAGGCGATGGTCACCTCGGCCACCGGATAGGCAAGCTCACCATTGTCGATCCAGAAGCCGGATGCGCCACGGCTGTATTCGCCGGTCACCATGTCGACGCCCTGGCCGAACACTTCAGTGACATAAAAGCCGGATTTCAGCGACCTGATCAGGTCTTCCGGCGTCCTGTCGCCCGGCTCGATGGCGAGATTGGTCGAAGACGGCGATACCGACGAGCCGCTGCGCGCGCCGCGTCCGTTGGTGGTCAGCCCCAATTCCCGCGCGGCGGACGTCGACAGGAACCAGTGCTTCAGCACGCCGTTCTCGACCATCAACAGCTTTTCGCCCTCGACGCCTTCGCCGTCGAACGGGCGCGAGGCCTGGCCGCGACGCCGTAGCGGCTCGTCGGTGACGGTGATGGCAGCCGACGCAACCTGCTTGCCCATCATCTCGCGCAAAAAACTCGTCTTGCGCGCCACCGAAGCGCCGTTGATGGCGCCGGCGAGATGACCGGCAATGCCGCGCGCGACGCGCGGATCGAACACCACGTTGACCGGACCGGTCGCCGCCTTGCGGGCGCCGAGGCGGCGCACGGCGCGCTCGCCGGCCTTGCGGCCGATCAATTCCGGTGCGTCCAGATCGGAAAAATGCTGGTTCGAAGAGTATTCGTAGTCGCGCTCCATGCCGGTGCCTTCGCCCGCAATCACGCTGGCCGAACGCGAAAAGCGCGACGCGACATAGTGGCCGACGAAGCCGTTCGACGTGGCAAGCACCAGCCCGCCGAGGCCTGCGCTGGCGCCGCTGCCGGCCGAATTGGTGACGCCCTTGACTGCAAGGGCCGCTTCCTCGGCGGCCAGGGCCGCTTCCTTCAACTGATCGGCCGAAACCTCGGTGGCGTCGAACAGATCGAGGTCGCGCACCTTGCCGACCAGCAAAGCCGGATCGGCGAGACCCTGATAGGGGTCCTCGGGCGAGACTTTGGCCATGGCCACGGCGCGCTCGGCCAATGCCTTGGGGTCCGATGCCGCCGTCGCCGAGACGCTCGCCACCCGGTTGCCGACGAAGACGCGCAGCGAGACATCGTCGCCCTCGGACGCCTCAGTGTTCTCGACCTTGCCCAGCCGCACCGACACGCCGATCGAGCGGCCGCGCACGGCAACCGCGTCGGCGGCGTCGGCGCCGGCCCGCTTGGCAGCCTCGACCAGTGCCGCGACGCGGTCGGTCAATTTCGCTGCCTCTGGTGTATCGGTCATGCGCATGGTCCTGGCTGAAGCCGCGCCGGGCGGTAGCGGCTGTTGCACCATCTATTGTCCCAATGCGGCTTGTGCAATGGCGCACGGGCAATTGTCCCGCTGCGGCATAGCGCCCAAGCGGCCCGCAAAGCCCATCCGCGGCGGCCGCCACAGACGCGCGGCTTGACCGGTTTGTGAGTTTAACCGAGGCCGATTTCCGTCAAGGAGTGGCGACCGGCGTCCAGATCACGTCATCGATCCTCGTCGCGCCCGTTGCCAGCATCACCAGCCGGTCGAAGCCGAGCGCCGAGCCGCTGGCTTGCGGCATGATGGCGAGGGCGGCGAGAAAATCCTCATCCAGCGGATAGCGCTCGCCATAGACGCGCTCCTTCTCGTCCATCTCGGCGGCAAAGCGCCGGCGCTGCTCGGCCGGATCGGTCAGTTCGCCAAAAGCATTGGCGAGCTCGACGCCGCAGCAATAGAGCTCGAAGCGCTCGGCCACGCGCTGGTCCTCCGCGCTCGGCCGGGCGAGCGCCGCTTCCGAGATCGGATAGCCGTACAAGATGGTGGCCCGCCCCTGCCCCAGCACCGGTTCGACCTTCTCGACCATTACCCGGCTGAACAAATCGGCCCAGTTGTCATCGTCGGCCGTGCGCAGGCCGGCCTTGACCAGAGCATCATGGAGTGCGGCGCGGTCTGTGCTGCCATCGGCAGAAACGGTGGCAAGAAGATCGATGCCGGCGTAACGCGCAAAAGCTTCCGCCACGCTCACGCGTTCCGGCTCGGCAAACGGATCGGCCTCGCGGCCGCGGAAGCGGAAGGTTTTGGCGCCGGCCCGCTCAGCCGCGAGCTTCAGCAGTTCGGCGCAATCGGCCATCAGGCTGTCATAGGTTTCGCCGACCCGATACCATTCCAGCATGATGAATTCGGGATGGTGCAAGGGGCCGCGCTCGCGGTTGCGCCAGACGGCGCCCAGGCTGAAGATGCGCCGCTCACCGGCGGCCAGCAGCTTCTTGCAGGCGAACTCCGGCGAGGTGTGGAGATAAAGCGGCCGGCGCGCGCCGTCGGCGCCGATCGCCTCGGTGGCGAAGGCTGAGAGATGCGCCTCGTTGCCGGGCGAAATCTGCAAGGCCGCCGTCTCGACCTCGATGAAGTCGCGCTCGCCAAACCAGCCGCGCATTGCGGCAGCTATGGCGTTGCGGGCCATCAGCCGCGGCCGGCGGTCGGCGTGAACATCCGGCGTCCACCAGGGCGAAGCGCCAGTCATGGGTTTGCCGGGCAACGGAATTGCTGACAGGGCTGGCGGTTCGGGCCAAGATGCGCTACGGCGACGGCTCTCGCAGCCGATTTGCGCCGAACGATCGTTTCAGGCCAACGAAGTCTAGGATTGAAAACCGTGGTGAAGGTCATCGCCAGTTCGCTCCGTAAAGGCAATGTCGTCGACAAGGACGGCAAGCTTTACGTCATCCTCTTTGCCGAAAACATCCACCCTGGCAAGGGTACGCCGGTCACCCAGCTCGACATGCGCCGCATCTCCGACGGGGTGAAGGTTTCGGAGCGCTACCGCACCACCGAACAGGTCGAGCGCGCCTATGTCGAGGAGCGCGAGCACACCTTCCTCTACGCCGACGCCGAGGGGTATCACTTCATGAACCCGGAAAGCTACGACCAGGTCGCGGTGCCGGAAAGCGTGGTCGGCGACATGGCGCCCTACCTGCTCGAAGGCATGGCGGTGCAGATCTCGCAGTTCAACGGCATCGCCATAGCCCTGGTGCTGCCGCAGCGCGCTACTTTCGAAGTGGTCGAGACGGAGCCGACGACCAAAGGCCAGACGGCGTCCTCGTCCTACAAGCCGGCCGTGCTTTCGAACGGCGTGCGCACGCTGGTGCCGCCGCACATCGCGCCGGGCACCCGCGTGGTGGTGATGACGGCTGACGGTGCTTATGTGGAGCGGGCGAAGGACTGAGGCGCGAGCGCCTCCGTCCTGGTTGATCCGTTGCATTGCCTTCTGCGGCCGCTGGCTCGATAGTCCTGCCGATGTGGCAGACCTTTGTGACCTACTGGCCTCTGATCCTTGTGATCATTCCGATGCTGATGGCCGCCATCGGCATCGTCCACGCAATCATGACCAAGGAAGACGTGCGCGCCGCCACCGGCTGGGTCGGCGTGATGATCTTGTCGCCGTTCCTTGGCGCGATCATCTATGCCATTGCCGGCATCAACCGCATCCGCCGCGCCACGATCAGCGCCATGCGGCCCGTCGCCGGTGAAGCCGAGACAGCCAAACACGACCACGACATTGCGCTCGAAACACTCATCTCAGCCGAATTCGGCCAGCGCTTTGCCGGCCTGAAGACGCTAGGCGACAGGGTGGCGCGGCGCGGCCTGCTTTCGGGAAATGCAATCACCATCCTGAGGACCGGCGACGAAGCCTACGCGGCAATGTGCGGGGCGATCGACGGCGCACGGCGCAGCATCCTGCTCGAGACCTACATCTTCGACAATGACGAGATCGGACGACGTTTTGTCGGATCGCTGGCCGGAGCGGTCCGGCGCGGTGTGACGGTTCGCGTGCTGATCGATGCGGTGGGCGTGCGCTATTCCGTGCCCAGCATTCTTGGGACACTCCGGGAAGCCGGCGTCACCGTCGATCTGTTCAACGGCAACATCGTCATGGGCCTGAGACTTCCCTATGCGAATTTGAGGACGCACAGGAAAATTCTGATCGTCGACGGTGTGGTGGCGTTCTCGGGAGGCATGAACATCCGCAAGGGATTTTCGGCCGAATGCGCCGGCAGCGCCAGTTCGGCGGATACGCATTTCCAGGTGACGGGGCCGGTCGTGGCCGACCTGTTCGCGGTTGCCGCCGAAGACTGGCGTTTTGCCGGCAACGAGGCCCTCAAGGACGAGGTCTGGCACGTGGCAAAGCCCTCGCCGCCTCCCGGTCAGCCGATCCTGGTGCGGGCGGTGGCGTCGGGGCCGGACGCCAGCATCGAAACCAACCACAAATTGCTGACGGGGGCATTTTCCGTCGCCCGCAAATCGATCCGCATCATGTCGCCCTATTTCCTGCCGGACCGGGAATTTGTCAGCGCGCTGGTCACGGCTGCCCGGCGCGGCGTCGAGATCGACATCGTCGTGCCCGCGGTCAACAATCTCTTCCTGGTCGGCCGCGCCATGACGGCGCAATACGACCAGGTGCTGAAGCACTATTGCCGCGTCTGGCGGCATGAAGGGTCGTTCGACCATTCGAAGCTGTTGTCGGTCGATGGCGTCTGGGCCTATGTCGGCTCCTCCAACCTCGACGCGCGGTCGCTGCGGCTGAATTTCGAAATCGACCTTGAGGTTCTGGATACCGGCTTTGCCGCCGAGATCGAGGGGCGCATCGGAGCGGCAATCGCTTCCGCCAAACCCGTCACACTCGCAACCCTAAGAGCGCGGCCATTTGTCATCCGGGTTTTTGACCGGTTGTTATGGCTGGGATCGCCCTATCTTTAGAATCAGGACAGATTGAACGCAGGCCTATGGACATAAACGGACGCAGCCTTCCTGAAACAGTGCTCCTGTCGATCCGCGGCAGGAAAGCGCGCAAGGCGAACGCGACGCCGCGCAAGCACATTGAAGGCGCCCAGATGGTGGTCGCCTCCTACAACGTCCACAAATGCATCGGCACCGACCGCAGGTTCGACCCCGAACGGACCGCCCGCGTCATCCGCGAGATCGGCCCCGACGTCATCGCGCTGCAGGAGGCCGACAACCGCTTCGGCGACCGCGCCGGGCTGCTCGACCTTGCCCGGATCGAACACGAAACAGGGCTTGTGCCGGTGCCGGTTTCCGGAAGCGGCAAGGGCCATGGCTGGCGCGGCAATGTGCTTTTGTTCAAGCGCGGCACCGTGCGCGACGTCCATCAGATCAAGCTTCCGGGACTGGAGCCCCGCGGCGCGCTGGTTGCCGAGATCGACCTCGACGAAACGCGCACTCTGCGCGTCATCGCCGCGCATCTCGGCCTGTTGCGCCGCTCGCGTTCGGAGCAGGCCCGCGTCGTGCTCGACATCATGAGCAACCAGGATGAAAGGCCGACCTTGCTGCTCGGCGACCTCAACGAATGGCGGCTGGGCAACCGCTCGGCGCTCAAGACGCTGCACGCCACCTTTGGTTTCACGCCGGCGGCGGTGCCGACTTTCCCCTCAGGCCTGCCGGTGCTGGCGCTCGACCGGATCATGGCCAACCGGCACGGCATGGTATCGTCGGTGGAAGCCCATGACACGCCGCTGTCGCGGGTTGCGTCGGATCATTTGCCGCTGACGGCGTTCGTCAGCCTGTAACTCATCCGTCCCGCAGCCAGACCAGCATCTCACCGGGTTCGCGGTTGTCCCAGGCAAAGTACGGGACGGCGGTGATTTTCGTTTCGCTCACCGCCGGCGGATCGGTGCGATAGAGCCCGGTTTCCCAGTTTTCCTGGGCTTCCTTGCTGCCAAGTGCCGAAAGCGTGACGATGCCGCCGAGCAGGTTCGGCTCGGCATGCGCCTCGATTGTTGCCGTTCGCGGCAGAGCGATCCGATGCAACTGGCCGGGATTGTCGGTCTCCTCGACGCAATAGATCAGCGGACCGCGCGCAAGTGCGACGCGGCCGATGTCCTGACGCACCTCCGGATTGGCGAACAGACGGGCGATCGACATTTGGAGATCGAGTTCGACCCGGTCGCCCTGGCGCCACTCGCGCCGGATCGCGGCATAGCCGTCGCTGGTGATGTCATCCAGATCGACCGCGGCGCCGTTAACCTTGAGCGCCGCCTTGCCGCACCAGGAGGGGACGCGCAGGTGCAAGGTGAACTCGACCGGCGCTTCGGCTTCGATCCGGATCGAGACCGCGCCATCCCAAGGATAATTGCTGGTCTGAATCAGACTGACCGCCCGGTTCGATATGTCGAAGCGCGCGGTGCTGTCGCCGTAGAGATGAACGGCGAGCGCGTCGTCCGACAGGCTGTAGAAATAGCTGCCGATGGAGGCGACCATGCGGCCGATATTCGGCGGGCAACAGGGGCAGCGATGCCATTTCCAGCGATTGTGCCTGCCCCGGCTCTCCAACGGGTTCTCGTAGAAGAACAGCGAGCCGTCGAGCGACAGGCCGGAGATCGAGCCGTTGTAGAGTGCCCGCTCCATCATGTCGGCGTAGCGGGCGTTGGGACCCATGCCGAGCATGCGGCTGGCCCAGAACACGAGGCCGACCGAGGCACAGGTCTCGGCATAGGCGGTTTCGTTGGGCAGGTCGTAGTCGCTGGTAAAGCCCTCATTGTGCGCCGATGGCCCGAGGCCGCCGGTGACATAGAGGTTCTTGGTGGTGAGATCGTTCCACAGACGGTCGAGCGCTACCCTGAGCGTGTCGTCGCCATATTCGGTGGCGATGTCGGCCATGCCGGAATAGAGGTACATCGCCCTGACCGCATGGCCGACGACCTTGTCCTGCTCGCGCACCGGCTTGTGCGACTGGTTGTACTCATAGGTCTTGAAATGATAGGCCTTCGGGTCGGCGCCGCGCGCACGCGCCTCCTCGTCGAAATAATGCGGCTGTTGCCCGCGCTGGTCGATGAAATACCTGGCCAGGTCCATGTATTTCTGCTCGCCGGTCGCCCGCGCCAGCTTGACCAGCGCCAGCTCGATCTCCTCATGGCCGCAATAGCCCTTCTTCTTGCCCGGCTCCGGACCGAAGGTGTCGGCGATATGGTCGACGTAGCGGCACATGATATCCAGCAGCTTGCGCTTGCCGGTGGCCTGGTAGTAGGCGACCGCGCCTTCGATCAGATGGCCGGCGCAATAGAGCTCGTGGCAATCGCGCAGATTGGTCCAGCGCTTGCCGGGCTGGATACGCTGGTACCAGCTGGAGAGATAACCGTCTTCCTGCTGCAGTCTGCCGTAGAGGTCGATGACGGCATCGATCTTCTTCTCGAGCGCCGCGTTCTTGCGCCGGTAGAGCGAATAGGCCGCGGTCTCGATGGTCTTGCCCCAATCGGAGTCCCAGAACATCTGCGTCGTCACCGTCGAGCCGGTGAAGCCGGGGCTGGCAGCCTCGTCGGGCGACGGCGAATGGAACGGAATGACGACGCCCGGCGAGGGCCGGTCCGGGTCGATCTGCTCCAGCATGCGCGCCTCGACGCAGCGCTCGTAGAGGATGTCGGCGGTGCGCGACGCCACGGCATCGACACGGTCGCCCCAGAAGCCGCGGACATCGACCTGCGGCACCGGCAGCGGGCGGAAGGCGAGTTTGCCGGGCTTGGCGAATGGTTGAACGGTCATCGTGTCACTCCGTTGGATATTGGTCATTTCACGGCGGGTCATTTCACCGCGCCGGCCATCAGGCCGCGGATGTAGAAGCGCTGCAGCAACAGGAAGAGCACCAGGCACGGCACCATCATCACTGTGACGCCCGCCTGCACGGCGCCCCAGTCGATGGCGCCGAAGCGGCCCGACTGAAGCGCGGTCATCATGATCGGCAGCGTGAATTTGGACTGATCGGTCATCAGCACGAGTGCGGCCAGGAATTCGTTCCAGGCGCCGAGGAAGGCAAACAGTGCGATGGTGACGATGCCCGGCCAGACCAGCGGCAGCATCACCTTGAGCAGCATGGTGACGTTGTTGGCGCCGTCCATGCGCGCGGCTTCCTCGATCTCGCGCGGCACCGCGTCGAAGGCGTTGCGCATCATGAAGATCGAGAACGGCAATTGCAGCGTGGTGTAGACCAGGACCAGCCCGGTCAGCGTGTTGTGCAGGCCGACCTTGGTCAGCACCAGGAAGATCGGCGTCAGGATCGACTGGAACGGGATCATGATCGTCGACAGGATGACGATGAAGAGCACATCCTTCATGGGAAAGCGGAAGCGCGAAAAGCCGTAGCCGGCGAGCACGCTGACGATCACCGACAGGATCACCGTCATCGAGGCGACATAGAGGCTGTTTTGCGCCGGCAGCCAGAGGCCGTCGCCAAAGGTGTCGAGCGTGCGGTAGTTCTCGACCGAGAAGCCTGTCGTCGGCCATGGCGGCAGCGGCGGCTGGCGCGCCTCCTGCGCCGGCTTGAAGGTCGACAGCACGGCCCAGACGATCGGCGCGATGAACAGCACTGAGGCGATCATGCCGGTCGAATGCTCGGCGATCCTGAGCCAGAGGCGGCTGCTGCGGCTTCTTGCCTGCGCCATCAGTCGATGCCCTCCGGCTTGCGCAGCAGCCACAGCTGAACCAGGCTGAGCGCCACCAATATGGCCAGCAGGATCATCGACAGCGCCGCGCCATAGCCGAGCTTGAACGAGACGAAGGACTGGTTGAAGATCCAGTAGACGGCGGTCAGCGTCTGGTTGCGCGGGCCGCCGCGCAGGATGATGTAGAACTGGTCGAAGGCGAGGATCGAACCGGCGATCGACAGGATCAGCGCCAGCGCCAGCGTGCGGCGCATCAGCGGCAGGGTGATGGCGCGAAAGCGCGCGAACGGCCCTGCCCCGTCGATCATCGCGGCTTCCTGCAGATCGGTCGGGATCGACTGCAGGCCGGTCATCAGGATGATCATGGTGAAGCCCGCCACCTTCCAGACGACCATGGCGATGATCGACCAGAAGGCCGGCTGGAAGGTCGCCAGCAGGTTGAACTTTTTCGCCGTCAGGCCGAGGTCGTAGGCGGCAGGGCTGAACAGGCCGGAATCGACATTGAGCAGCCACGACCACAGCAGGCTGGCCGAGGCGAAACCGACGACCGCCGGCATGAAGAAGGATGTCCGGTAAAAGCCGGTCAGCCGCCTGGGCTTTTCGATGAACAGCGCCAGCGGAAAGGCGACGGCGAAGATCACGATGGTGACGATCACGGTGTAATAGGCGGTGAAGCTCAGCGCGTTCCAGAAGCGGTTGTCGCGCAGGATCGCCCGGTAATTGTCGAAGCCGATATAAAAATGCTCGCCCATCAGCGGCCAGTTGTGCAGCGACATCCAGGCGGTCATGCCGAGGGGAATGATGAAGAAGACGACGACCAGCGCCACGGCCGGCGCGACATAGAGCAGGCCGATCCACTGCCGGCGGCCAACGCCGACCAGTTTTCTGGCGCGTGGCGGGGTGGTGGTGATGGCGGTCATTTACCCTCCCCCTTGTGGGGAGGGTAAGGAGCGCCGGCCGCCCGTCCAGGGAGACGGACCGGGCGACCGGATCAGGACCCGCGACGGCAGGGGCGTTGCACCGCCCTCGCCGCCGGCCAGTCCTTATTTCTGCGCCTGGTCGATGATCGACTGCATGGTCTCTTGGGCATTGGCGATCGCGCCATCGACGTCGTCGCCGAAGACGACCTCGTTGATCATCTGCGTCCAAGGGCCGTTGGCGGAGTTGATCAGGTCGTTGAACACCACGGAATAGGGCGTGCGGCCCTTGGCCATGGCTTCGGCGGCGATCTGGTAGCGCGGATCGAGATCTTTCAGCGCCTCCTTGGCGATGTCGCCGCGCACCGGCAGGCTGCCGTATTTGGCCAGGATGGTCTGGCCTTCGAGCGAATAGGCAAAGTCGAGAAACTCCTTCACCACGGCGAGCTTCTTGGTGCCCTTGGTGACGACGAAATTGTCGCCGCCGGCAAACGAAGACCAGCCGCTGTCCTTGCCCGGCAGGAAGGTGACGCCATAGTCGATATCCGGATACTGCGTGTTGAGCGCGCCGATGGCGAAGGCGCCGGACGGCGAAATGCCTATATTGCCGGTGGCGAAGGCGGCAAAGAAGTTGGCGCCGGTGTCGGTCTGCGCGCCGGCCGGCACCAGATCCTTCTTGACCATCGAGCGGTAGAGGTCGATGGCGCCGCGCAGCTGCGGGCTGTCCAGCGTCGCCTTCGAGCCGTCCTCGGAGAGGATGTCGCCGCCCGAGGCCCAGATCAGCGGCGTGAAGGTGAAGATGTTGCAGCCGCCGCAATTGCCGGAGAAGTAGAAGCCCTTGATGTCGCCACCAAGTGCGTTGACCTTTTCGGCGTCAGCCTCGATCTCGGCCCAGTTGGCCGGGCCCTTGTCGGGATCGAGCCCCGCCTGCTTGAACAGTTTCTTGTTCCAGATCAGCACCGAGGCGTCGGCCGAGAACGGCAGCCCGTAAATGTGGTCCTTGTAGGTGCCGGTCTTGACGTGCGCCGGCGACAGGCTGGCGAAATAGGGCAGCGATTTCGCCCAGTCGGTGATGTCCTCGAGCTGGCCGGCGGCGGCAAAGGACGGCGTGTAGATCAGGTCGAGCGACAGCGCGTCGGGCGCCGTGCCGCCGGCGGCGGCGGCGCCATATTTCGGGATGATCTCGGCATTGGGAATGATGTCGAGCTTGACCTGGTTCTCATGGCCCTTGTTGAAGGCATCGACGATCCGCGGCATGAAGTTCGAGCCGTCGGCGCGGACCCAGATGTTGGCGGTGTCGGCAGCCATTGCAGGCAAGGCAATGATGCTCGCGGCGAGCGCGAACCCGGTAATCACGGTCTTCATGGTTTTCCTCCTCATGGTTCTGTTCTCCTCCCTGTTGCGGCGCTCCCTTAGATGGCGCCGCGCGTTCTCCTAGCCGTCCAATGGGCGGCCGCAGGACTGACGCACCACCAGCCGGCACGGCAGTTTTCGAATGCCCGGCGCGGCGGGTTCGCCACCGACGAGCGATAGCAGTGTGAGGCCGGCCTCGCGGCCGAGCGCCGCCAGGTTCATGTCGACCGAGGTCAGCGGCGGGCGGGTTGCCTCCGCCACGATCTCCCAATTGTCGAAGCCGATGACGCCGACATCGCCGGGCACGCCTAAGCCGCGCTCGCGCAGCGCATCGATGACGCCGCGCGCGATCTGGTCGTTGCCGCAGAACACGGCGTCGGGTTTCTCCCCCTTCTTGTTGAAGAGCGTTGGGCCGTCGAACAGCTTTCCGACGGCTTCATGCCCCCAGGCTTCCGACCACGAGCCGAGCAAGGGCTCGGTGACCGGCAGGCCGTGGGCGGCCAGCACATCGCGAAAAGCCTGTGCCCGCTCATTCACCACGGCAAAACTGGCGGGACCGCTGACATGGGCGATGCGCCGACGCCCGAGCCGGCAAAAATGCTCGACCGCCAGCCGCGCCCCGCCGGCATCGTCGGAGACGAAGGCGATGGCATCGGGATCGGGCTGGCTGAAGGCGTAGATGACGGGCACGCCGAGATTGGCGAGGTCGACCGGCAGATGGCGGTCGATGCGCTTGCCGCTGGCGATGATGCCGTCGATGCGCTTGTCCAGCATCGCCTCGACATGCAGCTGCGCCAGCCGCGGATCATCCTCGACATTGCACATGAACACCGAGACACCGGCGTCGACCAGCGCATCCGAAATGCCCGACATGACCGGCAGCGAAAAGCGGCCATAGGTATCATTGGTCAACAGGCCGACGGTGAAGGAGCGCCGCCGCAGCAGGCTCTGCGCCAGGCTGTTGGGGCGAAAGCCGAGCCGCTGCGCCGTCTCGCGAATGCGCTGCCGCGTCTCGACGGTCATCCGCCCCTGCCCGTTCAGCGCCTTCGACGCCGTGGCCACACTGACGCCAGCCATCGCCGCCACTTCACGCAGGGTGACGGGGGTCTTGGCGGGTGGCGGCGAGGTGTCGGAGGGCATTGGTCGGGTGTAAGTCCTCGGGTTGAGAAAAGGTTTTCTCTTGCGGGTCTCTGGCGTGTTGATGTGGGTGGGTGGCGGATGCTGCGAGTTTGGGAAAACGTTTTCTCAGACGAGACTAGGATGAGAATTTGGGGATGGCAAGAGGGTATAGCGGGATGCGACACGATCCGGTTGATCGTGATAGCCGCTTTGCACCAGAGGCGGTCATTGACGAGCAAATATTCTGATGTCGCCTTGTGGACGGCTCCTCTTCTACGCGCCGCGATGCTCCGGTTATGATGTTTCGCCCAGAAGCACGGGAGGCGCCAGATCATGAACGGGGAATGGCGACCGTGACTGGCCTGCTCAAGATATCAAGCTACGGCGGTAGCATCGGGCACGTCATAGTTCTGTTCGGAAAATATTGACGACAACCGGTGGTCAAGCAAGGCGCGAACAATATCCGCGCAAGTCTCCGGCGTCGCGACCAGCTTGCCGTCTTGGCCAAACACCAAGTTCAGTCCGCACTTCTGGAAATTGTCGCGCAGCCGCTGCATAAACTGCGCATCCAGATAATGGCCCTTCTGGCGGATGACGCAGGCGCGGCGCAGATGGATTTTGTTCTCCCCCACGAATGTCACGAGTGGAGCGACATCGGAGAAAATGGCGGCGAAAGCCGGTTCCGCCTGCAAGGCCACGAAATCCTCGGCATGAGCCTGCTTGTAGCTCAGCACCTTTTCAAATGATGGCTTGCTCAACATGATGATGTCCTCGCCAGCGATGAAGAAATCAACATGGCGGGATATGCTGAAGGCTGGCTCTTCATTGAGTCCAAGTTGTTCGTCCTTGAATATAACGGAAATGGCGCTCCGAACCTGCCTGGACTGCCAAGAATTATCCGTGCTTCGGACCGCGTAGATCGCGCTGTCGCCATGGGTTAGCTTCACGACATAGAACTTGGTGTTTTGTACCTCCTTCAACGATCTCACTTTCTTTTCGGCAAGTGGATCCGCCATCTGCGCAGTGATTGCGTCGGCGTGGGTCTCCAAGGCGTCGATCCTGAGAGCAATCCCATCCTGCGCCGCCGCCAAGAGTGTGTAGGGAGTAACGTCCTGAATCGAGTCCCGCGCCTGAGCGAGGGCCACCTTTAAGGCGTTGTCGAGCTCTTCGTCCGTATCGACGCGACGTCCCGTGAACCGCGGCGCACCTCCCGGCGCGATGGACTTCTTGAAGAGCCACACCGAAACCGTAGAATTATGTATGTCGAAATTGGCCAGGCTTTGCGGCAACGGCATGGTCAGTCTCCTCCCGTGCTGGATTTGATCACCAGGATGTCCTGAACCGGAATCTGGCGATATCGCGCGCCTGGTTTGATGTTTCCGTGAGCAAGGGCATTGGCGCTATGCACCTGCTTCGACGCGGCGTGGTTATAGGAGATGTCGTATAGCTTCCAGCCGAAGACGATCAGCACAGGATTCAGAATGATCTGGCCGGACTTGTAGCTAATCCAGAACATCCACCCTAGGAAGATGACCACTCCGATGTGCTTCCCAATATCCTGATAGTCGATGCTCATAAAAGAAACGACATAGGGAAGCGTATAGTTCATAAGGTCGGTGGGCACGTGTTTTGCTTCCTGCACGACGATCTCGTCCTTCGGCTTGACCACGGCAAGTGCCCATAAGGTCAGCACGAAACAAATTAAGCAGGCCACAAAAATGCCAACGGCGAAGACCGGATTTTTCAACGGTATCGAGCAGGCGCTCTCCCACACCTTCCAGCAAAGCGGGCGGTCTAGAAAAGCGTACTCGAAGTCCTGTGCGAGAAGTATGAGGCTCAAGGGTAGGTAAGACCCCAAGAATACAACTAAAGCCGAGATCACCCTGAACTGCATTTATGGTGCTCCTGGTGCTTGAGCGTCGATCTTGACCGAACAGAAGAGTCCGTCGATCCAAGCCCTCTGCAAGGTGGTAGAGGGCAGTGTTCCATCTGTTTGGCGCGCCAGTATACGCGCCCCGTCGCCGGACCTGAAACGCACTACTCGGCTAATATTGGCGAGGCCGACAAAGATGGGACGAAAACCCATTCCACGGCCCTGCTCGGCTTTTGCTGAGATCCCCTCGCTAAGCGCCAGTTCCAATGCGGTGCACGAGTCCAACACTCCGGCATAGAGGGGGTTCTTGCGAAGACTTCGCAGAACCCCGATCCCATTATCGCATACCACATATTCGAAACTGCCCCGCCGGGCGGCATACGCGACCACGCCCGTATCCGCGCGTTCGCTGTGTTCGATGGTGTTGGTGTAAATTTCCTCGAGGCTCGCGACGAGTTGCCAGGATTCTTGCTGCCCCACGCCCACTCTGGTAGCCGCGTTTTTGGCCCTGATCGAGAAATCATGCCAATTCATGGCATTCTTGACGACACTACGAACCGTGATGACACCTTGCTGTCCGTCGGCCCTAAACCAATCCGTCATCGCGATGACGTTTGCGAGTTGCTCCCTAAATCCTGGCGCCTCAAGCCATCGACCAAGGGCGTCCGGCAAATAGCCGAGACGCCAAAGCTCCAGTAGAGGACCAAGCTCGTGACCGGTTTGCGGCGGAATTCGTGCTGCCCATCCCGGTCCACTTGAGGCGGCCAGCCCAATATCGTCAACCAGTTCGAAGGTCAGACTATCTATGGCGCACCTCAGCCTGCTCTGGCTGCCAGCGGCGGCAGGCTATAGTAGGCGGCTCGAAGGTAAGCCACCTGCTCCTCTAGATTGATCCTTAGCAATGGATCGAGGAAGGCTTTGGGTAGCGTTTTGAAAGGGACCCACTCAAGAGCACTATTCGCGACTCTTTCGGCGATGCGACGCTTCTGCGTCTTCATAAAGGCCGTCGTGTCGATATAAATGACCTCGCGGAAATGCCCGCGCAGGAAAGGAATGACCTGTGGGTTGCCGCGGATGATGATGTCGAGCGGACGATTTACAGCGGCGGCGAGTTCGGCGAGGCGATCGAGATGAAATTGCCGTCGCCCAGTCCGATCTGGTCCGGTGATGAATTCGTAAGCAAGCGCCTGCACCTCTGGACGCTCGACGACGAAGGACATCCAGCGTTCGAAATCCTGAAAAGTTCGCCCATTCGGATGCAATGCGCACGCTAGACCGTTCTCTTGGAACTCGGCGAAGACCAGCGCTATACGTTTCATGGCGTGAAGATCGTCCCAGCGAGGATGATCTAGGACGAGGCTGAAATTCGGCGTGGTGACCATGTGGATGCCGAGCGCAACCAGCCCCCTAATGATCGCCGGACGGGCGGAACCGAGCGACCACCAGGACTCAATCCTGTTGTCGTGATCCACGCCGGTCAGGATGATCTTGCAATCCGGCATCAGGCGAAACGCCTCACGAAGTTGCTCCGCGCTGGAATGCTTGGGCCGTTTGCGACGGAAGTCCACGACATCCGCCAACCTCAGCGCCACGATATCCGCGTCCAGTGCCTGCGAGCGACGGCTGCCGTGATAGATCAGTTCCACGATATCCCCCTTAAGCGTGATGGATCGAATAGGCGCGCGGGGCGTGATGTTCAGGTCGAAACCTCCGATTTCCCGCGACTGCTGGGGGAACAGCACGGTGTTGTTAGCGCATACCTTTGTGCAGAACTCGGGCGTGCCGCAGCAATGATGCAGGCAATCGACAATCTGCGCCTCCAAGCTTAGGCCACCACAGACTCGTCGCTCCGGGCAGATCCCGCAACCCAGGCACATCGTATTTGCGTAAGGGTTGTCCGTGAGCATGCGCGTCTGGAGTTCAGTACTCTTGGTTGCGTGGGTCAGCACAGCGTGACATCCACTTTGCCTGAGATGGTGTGGACGCGCTGAACAACCGCGCGAGCAACCCCTCCTGACTGTTGGATGGAGGAGACTATCTGCGTTGACGGATTGTCCATCGAGCCAACGGTGTCGTTGCCACGCCTGAATGTGATTGAACCGGAGTTCCTAGATTCCACGATGAACGACTCGCCTGCCGCGACCGCGACGCCGGAGCGGATCGTTCCAAGATAGACCTGGGGCTTCTCCCCAGGAACCGCCGAGAACAGATGAGGCGTCGCCAAAGCCACCCGCTGGATGTCGATGGTCTTGCGGATCGTTTTCTTTGTCCGGCTCAGAAACTCAACGCCCATTGTTCCCTACCTCCACGACGGGCCGGTAATATTTGGCACGTCCCTTTGAAAACTCGCGGATAAGGCCACGAGCGGCCAGTCCAGCGAGTCGGTTGTTCCAAGCGGTGGTCTTCTCGGTTTCGCCGAAGCGCTCTTTCAAGGTGTTTGCGTCGGCCTCACGGAGTCTATTAACTAGGTCAAATGTAATCTGTTGTTTTGGGTCAAGTTTGCCAACAAGGCCAATATCGAAAACATGGCCGTCCTCGCTCAGCTGACAGCTTAGGATGGCATCATTCTTCGCATCTGCAACCATCTGAAATTCATCATAAACTGATTCATTCACATTTGCTGCGACTGCGTAGAACTTTGAATCTGTCAACCGTAGGTAAGACTTGAACGAGAATACGGACTCGCGAAGGTAGCTTGCAGTCGCGACCTGTACATCGCGAAAGTCCAGGAAGAGCGGAGCAGCAGTCTCTGGATTGACGTCGATGCCCTGTATCATGCGCGCGAATGCGATTTTCCCATTCAAGGCTCCTGCAAGCACGGGCTCCCGATCAGAGCGCAGCATTTGGTATCTCATGGTCATCACCTAACTCACGTTACTCACGTGAGATAGGACGGAACCTTTTCATCGTCAAGAGAGCTTCGCATTTTCCGGCTCGGCGCGCTGGCGAGGGTTGATCCCTCCCGCGAGCGCAGCACGCCCCCAAATGCCAACAAGGGGACGGGTCAGACGAGCGCCCCCAGACACACTCCAGAAACAAAATTCAACAGTTCGGAAAAACCGGCGAAAAGTTCGGGTGGCATAAGCTTCCCGGTCGGGATTCCGGATTCTTCCCTTTTTGGCAGCGTCGGTCCTCCACAAACAACGGTCAAATCGCAGCGGCGGCGCAGTGCCTGCTCCAGCGGCGGCATGAACAGCCGGGCGATGCCCGGCCAGGACGAGAGAGTATGGACATGGACTACGATATCGCCGGACTGGACAGCGACGCGGCAACGCCGATCGGCCAAATCGCACGCATTGAGGATGCCTGGGGGCAGAACCTGCCATTCAGCAAGGTCAGCTTCATGATCCACAACAGTCTCGGGGTCAGATGCGATGGCGGAGCGCGTCGATGATCACCGCCATCGCAGGGGAGAGCTGTCGCCTGCTCGGATAGTAGAGGTGATAGCCGGCAAATGGCGGGCTCCAGTCGTCAAGCACGAGCCTGAGGCGTCCCTCGGCGATGTGGTGGCTGACGAGGTTTTCCGGGACATAGGCGATCCCGAAACCGCTTGCCGCAGCCTCGATCATGGGAATGGACGAATTGAAGGTGAGTTGGCCTTCCACCCGCACACGAAGGTCGCGGCCATCCCTGGCGAATTCCCACGCATATAATCCGCCGAACGTCGCCTGCCGCATATTGATGCAGTCGTGATGGACCAGATCCTGGGGCGCGGTCGGAACCGGATGGCGGGAAAAGTAGTCCGGCGAAGCCACGGCCACGAGCCTCCAATCGGGTCCGATGCGCACTGCGATCATATCCCTGTCGATGCTCTCACCAAGCCGCACGCCTGCGTCGAAGCGCTCCTCCACAATGTTCTTCATGCCGTTGTCGCTGTAGAGCTCGACGCGCACGTCGGGATTGTCGCTGAGCAAGGGCTGCAGCTTCGGCCAGACGGTCGTCTGGAGCGCATGGTCGGACAGGGTGATACGGACCGTTCCGGAGGGCTTGTCGCGAAACGCCACCAGGCTTGCGAGGTCGGATTCGATTTCCTCGAAGCGCGGAACGAGCGATTGGAAAAGTCGCTCGCCGGCCTCGGTCGGAGAGACGCTCCGTGTCGTACGCGTCAGCAGGCGGACGCCAAGACGAGCTTCAAGCTCCTTGATTGTCGAACTCAGGGTCGACTGCGAGGTTCCGAGCTTGGCCGCCGCCCTGGTGAAGCTGCGCTCCCGGGCGACCGCCACGAACCAGAGCAGATCCTTCATGCCATCGCGTTGCACAGGGCACCTCCCATCGGACATTCATATCATGAGCAGATAAGTCCATGCGGATTGCTTAGTCTACTTAAATGGGTTCCCCTGCAATATCTTCTGGCAGCGATGGGGATTGGCGGCTGATCCGTCCGGTCGCTTTGCCAGGATGCCAATCATGGAAACCACGTACGACACAAGGCTTGTTGAAAACCGCGCCGCATGGGGCGCGGTGTTGTCGATGGCGCTGTGTGTTTTCGTGCTCATCGCGTCGGAATTCATGCCGGTCAGCCTGCTGTCGCCGCTAGCGGCCGATCTCGGCATCACCGAGGGCCGGGCGGGACAGGCGATCTCGATTTCGGGCGCTTTCGCCGTCGTGACCAGCCTGCTGGTCGCCGGCCTCACGCGCCACATCGACCGCCGACTGGTCGTGACCGGCTTTACCCTCCTCCTCATCGTGTCCGGTCTGGCTGTCACCTTCGCGCCGAACTACGCGTTGCTCATGGTCGGCCGGGCGCTGCTCGGTATCGCGATCGGCGGGTTCTGGTCGATGTCGACCGCGATCGTCATGCGCCTCGTGCCGCAAGACATGGTTCCGAAGGGTCTCGCCATGCTGAACGCCGGCAATGCCATTGCGGCCACCATCGCCGCGCCGCTGGGCAGTTTTCTTGGCGCCTATGTCGGCTGGCGCGGCGCTTTCTTCCTCGTCGTGCCGTTTGGTCTCCTGGCGCTGGCCTGGCAGTGGACAAGCCTGCCGCCGCTGCCGCCGCGCCGCAGGAAGCGTGCCGGCAATCCGCTGGCGCTGCTCGGCCGTCTTCCCGTCGCCACCGGCATGGCGTCGATCATGATGCTGTTCATGGGCCAGTTCGCGCTCTTCACCTATCTGCGGCCCTTCCTCGAGAACGTCACCCGGCTCGACATCGCCGCCCTCTCGGCGGTCCTGCTGGCGATGGGGCTGGCCGGGGTGCTCGGCACATGGTGCGTCGGCCGGCTTTTGCGCACGCGTCTGTTCAGCATCCTCACCGTCATCCCGCTGGTCATGGCTGCGCTGGCCGCCGCGCTCATCGCCCTCGGTGCACTCCCGGGTCCCACAGCGCTGCTGCTCGTTGCCTGGGGCTTCTTCGGCATGGCCGCGCCGGTCGGTTGGGGCACGTGGCTCAGCCGAACATTGCCGAACGACGCGGAGGCCGGCGGCGGGTTGCAGCTAGCCGTCATCCAGTTCGCCATCACCGGCGGCGCCGCGATCGGCGGCACGCTGTTCGATACGGTGGGCTGGTGGGGACCGTTCACTCTGGGCGCGGTGCTGCTCTGCGGATCGGCGGTCGCCGCCCTTGCCGCAGCGCATATGGCCCGGAGGTCTTTGCCGTGACGAACGAACATGCGCCGCTCAGCCGCCGGACATTGCTCGGCGCCGCGCTCGCGGCGGCGGCCCTGCCTCGCACAGCCGCCGGCCAGGAAGGCCAATCTCCCGTCAGCCAGGAGCCCACCGACATGAAGATCAGGATGGTTTTCAACGGCCGCACCATGACCGCCACGCTCTACGACAATCCGTCGGCGCACGACTTCTTCTCCATGCTGCCGCTCGACCTCGAAATCGAGGACTACGCCCATAACGAGAAGATCGCCTATCTGCCGCGCAAGCTGACCGAGGAGGGAAGCGGTCCGTTCGCCGACGAGCAGCCCTATGACCTGTGCTATTTCATGCCCTGGGGCAACCTGGCCATGTTCTACGCCGACTACCGCCATCCGGGGCTGATCAGGCTTGGCCGCTTCGACGAGGGCGAGCAGGCCCTGCACATTCGCGGCAAATTCCCGCTTCGCATCGAACGCATTTGAGGACGCAAAGGAGATCACCATGGACATTCTTCGCGCCGGCACCAGGCCTTCCGGCAAGGGACCGCCTGACTGGTTCACCGGAACGGTGCGGATCGATCCGCTCTTCAATCCCTTCGACGCCGAGCGGGTTCAAGGCGCACAGGTGACCTTCGAGCCCGGCGCCCGCACCGCCTGGCACACGCATCCGCTCGGCCAGACGCTGATCGTCGTCTCCGGCCTCGGTCGCGTGCAGCGCGAAGGTGGCCCGGTCGAGGAAATCCATCCGGGCGATGTCGTCTGGTTCGCTCCCGGCGAAAAGCACTGGCACGGCGCGTCGCCTCGGACCGCCATGACCCACATCGCCCTCCAGGAGGTCAAGGACGGCAAGGTCGTGGACTGGCTGGAACATGTCAGCGACGCCGACTACGGCGGCTGATCTTCTCCCCTCGGAAGGAACCAACATGCTTGCAACCGTTCTTCACAAACCGGGCGACATACGCTGCGAGGAAATCGCCGATCCGAAAATCATGCGGCCGACGGACGCCATCATCAAGCTGTCGGCAAGCTGCATCTGCGGCTCGGACCTGTGGCCCTATCGCGGGCTGCAGCCGGTCGCCGGGCCGATGCATATGGGCCACGAATATTGCGGCATCGTCGTCGAGGTCGGCGCAGAGGTGCGCACGGTCCGCCCCGGCCAGTTCGTCGTCGGGTCATTCTGCCTCTCGGACAATACCTGCCCGCATTGCCGCTTCGGCTTCCAGTCGTCTTGCGTGCAGCGCGAGTTCATGTCGGGCGCGCAGGCGCCTTACGCTCGCGTACCCTTGGCCGATGGCACACTGGTCGCCACCGCCGAGGTGCCGCCGGCCGACCTCATCCCTGACCTGCTGGCGGTGTCCGATGTGCTCGGCACCGGCTGGTATGCGGCCGACGCAGCCGAGGTCCGCGAAGGATCGACGGTGGTGGTGGTCGGCGACGGTGCGGTCGGCCTGATGGGCGTGCTTGCGGCCAAGGAGATGGGCGCCGAGCGCATCATCGCCATGAGCCGGCACGCCAGCCGCCAAAAGCTCGCCCGCGAGTTCGGCGCCACCGACATCGTCGCTGAGCGCGGCGAGGAAGGCGTGGCCCTCATCAAGGAACTCACCAAGGGCGTCGGCGCGGACTCCGTGCTGGAATGCGTCGGCACGGGAGAATCCTTCGACCAGGCGCTGGCCTGCTCCCGCCCCGGCGGCACCATCGGCTATGTCGGCGTGCCGCACGGCGTGAACTTCGACGGCCAAAAACTATTCTTCGGCCAGAAACGCATGCTGGGCGGCCCGGCGCCGGTGCGCCGCTTCCTGCCCGACCTGATGGACCGTGTGCTGCAAGGTCGGATCATGCCCGGCAAGGTCTTCGACCTCAAGCTGCCGTTGGCCGAGGTCGCTGAAGGCTATCGCGCCATGGACGAGCGTCGCGCCATCAAGGTCATGCTTTCGGTGTGAGCAAGATCGGGCGGACGGCCTGTGCGCACCCACAACTCAGAAAAGGAACAACGACATATGACTATGAGATTAAAGATTGCCGCCCTTGCGCTTGCCCTTTCGGTCGCCACGCCGGCTCTCTCGCAAGAATCCGCGATCATCGGCGCATGGCGCATGATTTCGCTCGAGGCCGGCTCCGAGGGAAACCTGAAGCCCGTGTCCTATTCCGGCCAGGTCATCTTCACCGAGGCCGGCACCCTCTCGGTGCAGGCGCAGAACCCCGACCCCAAGGCGCCGGACACGCCTTACACGGCGAATGGCTACGAAGCCTATTACGGGCCGGTCGCCATCAACGACCAGGACAAGACCTTCGTCATCACCATCGAGTCCTCCCTGGTCCGCAACCTTGTCGGGAAGAGCATGAAACGCAAATTCGAGGTCTCGGACAACAAACTCGTCCTCACGCCTGACAACCCGGCCGAAGGCTGGCGCGTAACCTACGAACGCTACTGATCCGAACAGTTGGGCTGCCGATTGACCAAAATGGCGCGGATGTCAGACCGAAATGGCGTCATGGCGGAACTGGTGCCGATCATGGCGGCTGTCTTCGCCGGCTTCCTGCTGATCGGCCTGGCGCTACCCGTCCTGCCGCTGCATCTTCACCAGCAGCTTGGCTTCGGCCCCTTCGCAGTGGGACTGGTGACGGGCAGCCAGTTCGTCGCCTCGATGCTGTCGCGCATCGGGGCTGGAAACTATGCCGATGGACGCGGCGGCAAGCGCGCCGTCGTCATCGGCCTCGTTGCCGCTGCCCTTGCCGGGCTATTTTACCTCGGCTCGCTGGCATTGCTCGACCGGCCGGTAGCGTCCGCATCCGCGCTGTTCGCCGGACGGGCGGTACTGGGCGCGTCCGAGAGCTTCATCATCACCGGCGGCGTCGCCTGGGGCCTCTCCGTTGCGGGCGGACAGAACTCCGGAAAAGTCATAGCCTGGGTGGGCACGGCGATGTTTGCGGCGCTCGCGCTAGGAGCGCCGGTCGGATCTGCGCTCTATGCAGCGAGCGGTTTCACCGCGATCGCACTCGCGACGATCGTCCTGCCGCTGGCGACGCTGCTTGCCATCCTGCCGATGCGCGGCACCGGCGCCGCCGCGGGCAGCGTGCCGCAGTCATGGAGGAGCGTGGCGAAAGCGGTCTGGCTTCCTGGCGTCGGAACTGCTTTCAGCAGCCTCGGCTATGGTGCTATTCTGGGCTTCGGCGCCCTGCTCTTCGCCGAGCGGGGCTGGCAGCCGGTCTGGCTTCCCTTCACGGCCTATGCCGCGTCGCTGATCGTGGCAAGGCTGTGCTTCGGCCACCTGCCCGACAGGCTTGGGGGCGCACGCGTCGCTGTGATCTTCGTCGCGGTCGAGGCGGCAGGGCTGATGCTGATCTGGCTTGCGACCGGGCCTGTCGTCGCCGCGATCGGAGCGGGCCTGACTGGCCTCGGCTACTCGCTGGTCTATCCCGGCCTCGGCGCCGAGGCCGTAGGCCGTCTTCCGTCGCGCAGCCGCGGCCTGGCCATGGGACTCTACACCGTCTTCCTCGACGTGGCGCTCGGCTTCGGCAGTCCGGCGCTCGGCTTGGTCGCCGCGTCGACCGGGCTGCAATTCGTCTTCTTGGCCGTCGCGGCGGCGACGCTTCCGGCGTTGGGCATCGCTCTGCTGCTGGGTCGCCGTAGCGCTCCAAGATAGACAGCTCGCCGGCGCCGTCCGCATGAGGTTCGCTCATAGTCTCTTTCCGGGCTGCCACCAACGCTGAAGCCCTCCCCCGCAAGGTGCAGCGAGCGGCCGGCCAAGCTCCCCGCCCAGACACACTCCAGAAACAAAATTCAACAGTTCGGAAAAACCGGCGAAAAGATCGGGTGGCATAAGCTTCCCGGTCGGGATTCCGGGTTCTTCCTTTTTGGAAGCCCTCCACCAACAAAATCGCAGCGGCGGCGTAGTGCCTCCTCCAGCGGCGGCGGCATGAACAGCCGGGCAATGCCCGGCGAGGACGAGAAAGTATGGACATGGACTACGATATCGCCGAACTGGACAGCGACGCGGCAACGGCGATCGGCAGCCTGGCAAGCATCGATGCGCTGGCAAGGATCGCTCGCGGCCCGGCAAGGGACGGCCAGGTCCTGACGGGCGCCGACTTTGCCCTGCAGCCGGGTGAGCGGCTCGATACGGTGTTCGAGCAGCTCGCCGTGACATTCGCCACGTTGCCGGCGGTGATCTCCGACGGACGCGTGTGGACCTATCAGGAGCTGAACAGCCGTGCCAACCGGTTCGCCCGCATGCTGATCAAGCACGGCGTGCGGCCGGGCCACCGGGTCGGGCTCATCCTCGACCGATCGGCGGAAACCTATGTGGCGTTGCTGGCGGTGATGAAGGCGGGGGCTGCCTTCGTGCCGCTGGCCACCGCGTTTCCGCAGGAGCGGATGGCGCTGATCATCGAAGACGCCGCCGTCAGCATGATCATCACCATCGCCGCCTATGCGTCGCGCGCCGGTCAACTGCCCGTTCCCCATGTGCTGATCGACAGCGCCGTCGCCGAAATTTCCGCACAGTCGCCCGCGCCGCTGAAGCCGCAGGCGAACGACGACATCTGCTACATCCTCTATACCTCGGGCACCACCGGCAAGCCCAAGGGCGTGGTCATCACGCACCAGAGTTTCGTCAATTTCATACACGTCGCCGCCGCCTCCTATGGCTACCGGCCGGGCGACCGGGTCTATCAGGGCATGACCATTGCCTTCGACTTTTCCTCCGAAGAGATCTGGGTGCCGTTCGTCGCCGGCGCGACGGTGGTGCCGGCACCTGGCCAGATGCCGCTGGTGGGCGAGGAACTGGCGGATTTCCTGCGCCTCCATGACATCACCTGCATGGCCTGCAGCCCGACATTGTTGTCGTCGATGACATCGGACGTTCCCAGCCTGCGCACGCTTCTGGTGGGCGGCGAGGCCTGCCCGCACAATCTGGTGGTGCGCTGGTCGAAGCCGGGCCGGCAGATCCTCAACACCTACGGGCCGACCGAGGCGACCGTCACCGCAACGATGGGGGCGCTGACGCCGGACCGTCCCGTCACAATCGGCGCGCCGTTGCCGACTTACTCGATCGTCATTCTCGACGCTTCGCTGCCGCAACTTGCCGAGCCCGGTGAACTGGGCGAGATCGGCATTGCCGGCATCGGGCTCGCCGTCGGCTATCTGAACCGGCCGGACCTGACCGACCAGAAATTCATCGCCGATTTCGTCGGCCTGCCGAACAACCCGTCGCAGCGCATCTACCGCACCGGCGATCTTGGCCGGATCAACGATGGCGGCGAGATCGAGTATGCCGGGCGCATCGACACGCAGGTGAAGATTCGCGGATATCGCATCGAGCTCGGCGAGATCGAGGCGGTGCTGCTCGACCAGCCCGAGATCGCGCAGGCCGCCGTCACCACCTGGGAGATCGAGCCCGGCCGCGTCGAACTGGTTGCCTATTACGCGCTTAAAACCGGCGTAGCGGCGATTTCCCGAGGGGATCTCGCCCAGACGATGAAGCGGCGGCTGCCGGACTACATGGTGCCCGCCTATCTGGAGGAGCTGCCCGCCATCCCGATGACCGTCTCCAACAAGGTAGACCTGCGCCAACTGCCGAAGCCGACGAGCGTCCGGCTTTCGGCCGATCGCACAATGGTGCCGCCCGGCAATGAGGACGAGCGATTCCTGGCGGAAGCGCTGGCCACGGTGCTGAAATTCGACGCGGTGTCGGTCGAGGATCACTTCTTCGACGATCTCGGCGCCAACTCCTTGCTGATGGCGCATTTCTGCGCGCGCGTGCGCACCAGGAAGGAATGGGCGACGACGTCGATGCGCGACATCTATCTCTATCCCACAGTGGCGCGCCTGGCGCTGCATCTGGGGGTAGCGGAGGAGATGACGACGGCAACCAACGAGCCGGTCCTCACCCGCCGGGCCTCGAATTTCGCCTACTGGACCTGCGGCGCGGCGCAGCTTTCGTTCTACGGCCTCTACAGCTACGTGGCGCTCTGGGCGATCAATGACGGCCTCAACTGGATGTATGACGCGCTCGACGATCCGCTGCAGCTCTATATCCGGTGCGTGGCGCTCTCGGCCGCCGTGTTCTTCGGCATGTCGGGCTTTGCCGTCCTGGCGAAATGGCTGCTCATCGGCCGCTGGAAGGCCGAGGCGTTTCCGATCTGGGGCGTGCGCTACTTCCGCTTCTGGGTGGTCAAGACGTTGATCCGCACCGCACCCGTCGTGCTGTTCCGCGGTAGCCCGCTCTACAGCCTCTATCTGCAGCTGCTCGGCACCAAGCTGGGCAAAAACGCCGTCATCGAATCGAAGTCCGTGCCCGTCTGCACGGATCTTATTTCCATCGGCGCCAACACCATCCTGCGCAAGGAATCGATGATCCTCGGCTTCAGGGCCCAGTCCGGTTATATCCACACCGGGCCGCTGACCATCGGCCGCGATGCCTTCGTCGGCGTCGGCTCCACGCTCGACATCGACACCAGGATCGGCAACGGCGCCCAGCTCGGCCATTCGTCCTCGCTGCATCGCGGGCAAAGCATTCCCGACGGCGAGCACTGGCATGGATCGCCGGCGGTGCCGACCACGGCGGACTATTGCAAGGTGCGCAATGTCAATCCTTACCAGGTCCGGCGCTTCCTCTATGAAGCGCTGCAGCTGATCGGCCTGTTTGGCCTCGTCACCCCGCTGCCGCTCCTGTTCCACAGCTACTGGGAATATGTCGGCGACGACTATCAGGAGACGATCGGCCTTGTCGCAATCGGCACCACGGTCACGCTTTTCGGCTATATCGCGGCGGCTTTCCTGGCAGCGACGCTGGTGCCGCGCCTGACCAGCCTCATCTTGAAGCCGGGCCGCACCTACACGCTTTACGGTTTCCGCTACTGGCTGCAGACCGTCGCCGAATTCGCCAGCAATTCCCGCGTGCTCGGGCTCCTGGCCGGCGACAGCTCGGCCATCGTGCACTACATGCGCGCCATCGGCTGGAACCTAAACAGAGTGGTGCAGACCGGCTCCAATTTCGGCTCCAACCAGCAGCACGAAAATCCGCTTCTGTGCGAGATCGGCACCGAGACCATGGTCTCGGACGGGCTGTTCATGATCAACATGCACAAGTCCGCCTCGGCCTTCAGGCTCGAGCCGACGCGCATCGGCGAACGCAACTATCTCGGCAACAACATCTACTATCCGCCGGACGGCCGCACCGGCGACAACGTGCTGCTCGGCACCAAGGTGATGATCCCCATCGATGGGCCGGTGCGCGAGAATGTCGGCCTTCTCGGTTCGCCTGCGTTTGAAATCCCGCGCATGGTGAACCGCGACAAGGAGCTTATAGCCGGCGTCGACGAGGCCGACCGGCGCCGGCGCATCCCGCACAAGAACCGCCACAACCTGGTGACCATTCTTCTGTTCCTGGCAACGCAATGGGTCATGCTGTTCGTCACGCTGGCGATCTGGGACCGGGCGCTGAACTACTATACGGAATGGGCGGAGGTCGCCCTGTTCGCCGCTGTGCTTTTGACCTCGGCGATCACCATTCCGTTCTACATTCTGGTCGAGCGGGCAAGCCTTGGCTTTAGCCGGCTGAAGCCGCAGATGACGACGATCTACGACGTCGCCTTCTGGCGCCACGAACGCCACTGGAAGCTGGCGGATTCGCCGATCGTGCGCCTGTTCGCCGGCACGCCGTTCCGGCCGATGATCCTGCGCCTGCTCGGCGTCAAGGTCGGCAGCCGGGTCTATGATGGCGGCAGCAACCTGACCGAGCGCTCGCTGGTCGAGATCGGCGACGACGTCACGCTCAACGAGGGCTGCGTCATTCAGGCCCACTCGCTGGAAGAAGGCGCGTTCAAGTCCGATTTCATCCGCATCGGCGATGGTTGCACGCTCGGACCTTCCGCCTTTGTCCACTACGGCGTAGTGATGGGCAAAGGCTCGATGGTCGACGCGGACTCCTTCGTGATGAAGGGCGAAGAGCTGGAGCCCAACTCGATCTGGCGGGGCAACCCGGCCAAGCTGCATCGCTTCGTCGAGCCGGTGCCGGAGGATAGCGTCAAGGCAACGGCTTGATGGGCGCAGACGTCCGTCTCGTTTCGCTGACTGCGGCCAACCGGGCCTTGGTCGCGGCCCTGCAACTGGCCGCGGATCAGATCGATTTTGTCGCCAGCAATGCGGAGTCGCTGGACGAAGCCGAAACCGACGGGGACGCACGGCCGCGCGTCGTCATGGCAGGGGATCGCGTCGTCGGTTTCCTGATGTACGAGGCGCCGGAGGACGACGACGAGGCGCGGATCTACCGCTTCATGATCGATCGCGTCCATCAGGGCCAAGGCTACGGCAAGGCCGCTTTGCGCGAAGTGCTGGATGAAATCATGCGGCTCGGCCACATCAGCCACGTTTCGATCTGCTACGAACCTGGGAATGAAGCGGCACGCCGCCTCTATCGCGCTGCCGGTTTCGTCGAAGAAGGGCCCGACGAGGACGGGGAAATGATCGCCGACCTCGCTCTGCGGGGCGGCCAGCCATGACGCGCCCGCTCGATGCCGGTGGCAGCCTGTCGGCGCAGTTGCTGGCGGCGATGGCCGCCATGGCACCGGCCGGCGTTCAGATCGGATGCCGCACGATCCGCGAAGGCGATGAGAACCATTTGCTGCCGCAGGAAGCACGCTCCATCCCGTCACGCCTGCCGCTGATGCGGCGGGCGAGTGGCGCGGCGCGGTGGATCGCGCACGAGCTGCTGGCGGATATGGGCTTGAACGACGTCGCTATCCTCCGCGGCTCCTCCGGCGCACCGGTATGGCCTCATGGAGTAACGGGGTCGCTGGCTCACGACGACGAGATAGCCGTGGCGGCCGTCGCGCCGCTCTCCCACGTCGCCTCGCTCGGCATCGATATCGAGCCCGCTTTGCCCCTGCCCGACGACATCTTCGCGCTGGTTGCAGTCCCCGCTGACCGGATCGACGCAACCGACCCGTATCTTGCCGGTCGCATCCTTTTTGCCGCCAAGGAAGCTGTCTACAAGGCCGCCTACCCGCTTGATCGCGAAGTGCTGGGCTATGAGGACATCACCGTCGATCTCGACGCAGGCGACGCTGTGACGAAGACGGGCCGCAGAGCGAGACTGGTTTACTGCCTTGCTCCGTGCGTGGTCGTTCTGGCGTTTGTCGATGGTGTCCGAAGCGCCCCCCTTTAAGCGCGAATGGGCCAGCGCCCGACAGCTGCTCAACAAAGCGCATTTTTTTCGCAGAGCGGTCGCAAAAGGCTCACGCGGTTCGTCCTTTGACAGAAGAAGGAGAGCGCCATGAGAAACCTCATTGTCACCGAGTTCATCAGCATCGATGGCATCGCCGAGGTCGAGAATCTGCCCAGCGTGACCTGGAACGATGAGATGCAAAGGTTCAAGGAGGACGAGCTTGCCGACAGCGGGGCCATGCTTCTGGGGCGCACGACCTACGAGATTTTTGCCGGCTCTTGGCCCAAGGAAACCGGAGACTTCGCCGACCGGTTCAATGCGCTGCCGAAATATGTCGCGTCGACAAGCCCGAAGGCACTCGACTGGAAACCGGCCGAGTTGCTGAAGGGTGCGTTGCCGGAAGCGGTTCGGGCGCTGAAGCAAGGCAGCGGCGGCAACATCTATGTGCATGGCAGCCTGAGCGTCGCGCGGGAATTGCTGCGCCATGGTCTGGTCGATCGCGTCAGGCTGCTGAGCTACCCTGGCTCCGTCGGGGAGGGCAAGAAGCTGTTCCCGCCCGATATGCCGGTGGCGTTGGAGCCGATCTCGACCGTACAGTTCAGCAATGGCGTGGTGGCGCTGGAATATGCGGCTGGGAGGGTGTGAGACGCTGGTGGGGTAATCTCCCCGTGAGGGGAGATGTCGCCGAAGGCGACAGAGGCGGTCGGTCCGTCCTGACGCAACCTCCTATCGACAGTAGGAGGTCTAGCTTCACGCGAGACGACCCCCTCTGGCCTGCCGGCCATCTCCCCCTCGAGGGGGGAGATCGGCAGCTCACCCTACTTTCTTCCCCCGCTTGCCCTTGGCACGCGCCTCGACCACTCTTTCCACCTCGCGCTTCAGTTCGTCCTTGACCTCCTGCGTCTCGGCAAGCAGCGTGTCGATCTTCATGAAATCGAGCACGCGGTATTTCGACACCGGCGGGCGGATCAGTATGTCGGGGGGGCGCTGGTTCAGCTTGTGGGCGATGATCGACTGCATCATCAATTGCGTGGCGCCGTACATCAGGTCGACCGTGGTCGGGTGCTTGCGCTCGGCCTCGCTCGGCGCACCGACGACGTCGATCGCGATGATGATGTCGGCGGCGTTTTCGATGAGGTCGAACGGCACCGGATTGTAGATGCCGCCGTCGATCAGCACGCGGTCGTCGCGCGTCACCGGGCGGAACACGGCGGGAATGGCAGCCGAGGCGGCGAGCGCCGAATGCAGGTCGCCCTCGTCGAAGACGGCCAGCTTGTGACCGAAATAGTCCGTCGCCGTCACCTTGAGCGGGATCATCAGCTCGGCGAAGGTTTCCGGGATGGCTTCCGGCAGGAACGCCTTCAAGATGCGCTCTATGTTGAACTGGCTGACGCGGATGCCGCCCTGCATCGCCTCGGCGATGGTGCCGGGACGCGAGCGCCACATGCGCGCCGCCACCTCGGCGCGGCGGCCGAGGATCGAGCGGGCGTAGTCCTCGATGTCCTTGCCGCTCATGCCCGAGGCCATGCCGGCGCCCATGATGGCGCCGATCGAGGAGCCGGCGATGGCCACGGGCTTGATGCCGAGCTCGTTCAGCGCCTCGACGATGTGGATATGGGCGAGGCCGCGCGCGCCGCCGCCGCCAAAGGCGATACCGAAAGTCGGACCTGTCATTTGGCCTCCAGCTTCGGCCCGATGCTCATGATCGCGGGCGCCGGCGTCAGCAGCTTCTTCGCCGCTGCCTTGACCTGATCGAGCGTCACGCCGTTGATGAGCGCCGCGCGGCGCTGCACGTAGTCGATGCCGAGATTGTCGAGCTGCAATTCCACCAGGGTCGCGGCAATGGCGCTGGAAGAATCCAGATTGCTGATAGCATAGGAGCCGACCATGTATTTCTTGGTGGCGTCCAGCTCGGCCTCGGTCGGCCCCTCCTGCGCCATCTTCTTGACCACCTCCTTGACGATGCCGAGCGTCTCGGCGGCGCGGTCGGAACGCGTCGCCGTGGTGATGATCAGCGCATTGGAATGCTGGTGGTCGACCAGGTTGGAATCGACGGAGTAGGCCAAGCCGCGCTTTTCCCGCACCTCGTCATAGAGGCGCGAGGTGAAGGTGCCGCCGCCGAGAATCTGGTTCATCAGCACCGCAGGGAAGAAATCCGGCGCATCGCGCTTCACACCGGGATAGGCAAACTGCAGCGAGGTCTGCGGCAGGTCGTAGTCGACCTCGAGCTGCTGGCCGAGCTTCAGCTCGGTATCGGCAACCGGTTGCAGCACCTGCTTTTCCGGCAGATCGCCGAAGACCTCGTCGAGCTTCCGTTTCAGCGTCGCGGCATCTATGTCGCCGACCACCGCAACATGCAGGCCGCTGCGGGCGAAATTGGCCTTGTGGAAGGCAGCCAGATCCGCCGCCGTGATGGTGGCGATGCTGTCCTTGGTGCCCTGGTCGGGCCTGGAATACGGATGTTCGCCATAGATGGCGCGCAGCCATTTGGTTTGCGCGACGGTGTTGGGGTCACGCTCATTGGCGATGATGCCGGACAGGATCTGGGCGCGGATACGGTCGATCGGCGCCTGGTCGAAGCGCGGGCTGGTGACCGCCAGCCTGAGCAGGTCGAAGGCCGCATCCTTCTGCTCGGCCAGCATCCGCATCGCGCCATAGGTGCCGTCGCGCGCCGCTTCGAAGCCCATTTCGGCGCCGGCATCGTCAAGCTTGATCTGGAAGGCCTCGCTGTCGAGGTCGCCGGCGCCCTCGTCGAATAGGCCGGTCATCAGATTGACCAGCCCTTCCCGCCCCGCCGGATCCTGCGTCGAGCCGCCATCGAAGACGAAGCGGATGGCGACGATCGGAATGGAGTGGTCCTCGACCAGCCAGGCGTTGACGCCTTTCGATGAGGTCACCGGCTGAATGTCCATCGCGTGCGCGGCAAGCGCCGGCAGGATGAGGAAGAAGATGCCGAGGAACAGTGTGGCGAAGACGTGGAGAACCGCGATGCGCCTATGAGTAATCCCATCAGGCCATTGATCGCCAAGGTCAGCTCCGCCCCTCATCGCGCTGCCGGGCACTTCTCCCCGTATAGTGACGGGGAGAAGGGGTCTCGCCGCGACGCTGGCGCTCTTCTTACGACGCTGATGGTTGGCGAAATCGACGATGACAGCGCCCCTCTCCCCGTCACTATAGGGGGAGAGGATGCCGGCAGGCAGGTGAGGGGCAGCGCTAACGCTCAATCTCGTCATCATCAATTCCCCGCCTGTTGCTGCGGCAAGAGATAGCCGGTCGTCGTACGATCGAGCAGCAGATAGCGTGCGGCGACCGCCTTGATCTCATCGGCGGTGACCTTGCGAATGCGTTCCGGCCATTCCTCGATATCCCTGACGTTGCCGCCGGTGGCGAGCTCGGCGCCGTAGAGATTGGCCATCTCGTCCTGCTTGTCGCGGGCGAAGATCATGGCCCTGATATAGCGGGCCTTGGCCTTCTCCAGCTCATCGGCGGTGACGCCGTCCTTGACGATGCGGGCGATCTCGGCGTCGACGGCCGCCTCGACGTCGCTCAGCTTGGCGTCGCCGCGCGGCGCGCCATAGACGGTGAAATTGGTGGCGTCGAGCATCGTACCCTGGAAGAAGGCGCCGGTCGCCGATGCGATGCCTTGCTTGACCACGAGTTGCTGGTAGAGCCTGCTGCGGCTGCCGCCGCCAAGGATCTCTCCCAGCAGGTCGAGCGCCTCGGCCTCGCCGGGTTTTGCCGTGTGGTAGGACGGAACCACCCATTGCGTCGAAAAGCTCGGCACCGAAACGCGCCCATCGGTGAGCGTCACCGTGCGCTTGGTGTTCTGCTCCGGCTCGACCGGGCGGATGCGCGGGGGCAGGTCGGGACCGCGCGCGACCTTGCCATAGGTTTTTTCGGCCAGCGCCTTCACGACCTCCGGCTCGACATCGCCGGCCACGATCAGCACCGCATTGTTGGGGCGGTAGTATTTGTCATAGAAGGCAACCGCATCGGTGCGGTTCAACTGCTCCATCTCCTGCATCCAGCCGATCACCGGAATGCGGTAGGGCTGGTTCTGCCAGAGCGTCGCGTCGACCTCTTCGTCGAGCACCGCCTGCGGATTGCTGTCGATGCGCGCGCGGCGCTCTTCCAGGATCACGTCGCGCTCGGTCTTGATGACCTCGTCGGTCAAGATGAGGTTGCGCATGCGATCGGCCTCGAAGCTCATCATCTCACCGAGTGCCGAGGGCGCCACCGTCTCGTGGAAGGCAGTGTAGTCATAGGAGGTGAAGGCGTTGTTGGAGCCGCCGATGGCCGATATGGCGCGGTCGAACTCGCCCGCGGCGTGGTTGGTCGTGGCCTTGAACATCAGGTGTTCGAAGAAGTGCGCTATGCCGGACTTGCCTGGCGGCTCGTCGGCGCTGCCGATCTTGTACCACACCATATGGGTGACGATGGGGGCGCGGTGATCGGGAATGACCACCACCTCCATGCCATTGTCGAGCAGGAAGTTGGCCACCTTGCCATCGTCCGCGGCCAGGGCCGGGCCGGCCATGGTCAGCGCGGTGGCGAGCAAGGCTCTCCGCAGCCATTCAGTATGAAATGTCATTGATGGCTCCGGTTGTTATCGCGCGACGATAGGCAAGGTTAGCCGCGGAGGCAAAGTGAATTGTGCGTCATTTTGAAGGCGCCGGTCGCTCCACTTGAAGGCGCCGGTCGCTCCACCCTTACGCAAGCTCGATGAACCGGACCACCGTCTCGCCGTAGTTTCGTTCATCAACCACCGAGAATTCCGGCCCAATCTCGAAGGGCGCCGAGGCGGCTTCCTCGACCACGCAGAGCGCGCCGGGCAGCAACCAGCCGCCATCCCTGGCCGAGCGCAGGGCGCGCTCGCCAAGGCCCTTGCCATAGGGCGGATCGGCGAAGACCAGGCCGAATGCCGCAAGCGTACCGGCCTCACCCAGGGCGGTCGCGTCGCGGCGGAAGATCTTGGTGCGGCCGGTAAGGCCAAAAGCTTCGACATTGGTGCGGATCAGGCCGCGTCCTTCGGCCGATTCTTCGATAAAGACGCCATAGGAAGCGCCGCGCGACAGCGCTTCGAGGCCGAGAGCGCCGGTGCCGGCGAAAAGGTCGAGCACACGCGCGCCGTCGAGCTTGTCGGCAAAGCGGTGCGCCAGCACGTTGAAGACGGCCTCGCGGGCGCGGTCGGTCGTCGGGCGGATGGCATGGTCGCGCGGCGTCGCCAGCGGACGCCCGCGAAATTGGCCGCCGACGATTCTCATTTATGCCCGGGTCTCATTTAAGGCCGGATCTCATTTAAGTCCCGGCATCATCTGGTCCTCGGGCCCTTGGGACCGTTGCGTGGCCGCTCGCCGCCCCGACCGCCATCCGGACGCTCGCCACCCGGCTTGCCGAACGGCTTGGCTCCGCCCGGCTTGCCATAGGCCGGCTTGCCATAGGACGGCTTGAATGACGCCTTGCGCGCCTTGGCCTCGGCCGCCTTGGCGGCATCGGCTTCCGCCCTGCCCTTGCCGATCGGACGCGCGCCCGGCGCCATCCAGACATTAGCCTTGCGCTGGCCCGGCGGATCGATCGGCCGCTGCTCGCGCTCGGGCTTCTTGCCGCCGCGCGGTTTGTCACCAAAGGCGCCGCGCGGCTTGTCGCCGAAGCCTCCACGGGGCTTGTCGCCAAAATCGCCGCGCGGCTTTTCGCGAAACTCGCTGCGCGGCTTGTCCGAAAACTCGCTGCGCTCGGGTCTCGGGCCGCGTTCGCCAAAGCTCTTTTCCGGCCTCGCGCCCCTTTCGGGACTGGTCGACAGCTTGCCGAGCGCTTCGTCGCGGCTGCCTTCGCGGCGCTTGCGGTTCTTGATCAGACCGCCCTCGCCGATCGGCCGATGGTCACCCTCGCGGGTGACTTTCGGCCGTTCCGGCTCCGCGTCACGCTCTCGCCGCACCGGCTGGTTGGAAAACGGCTTGATGATCTCGGCGTCGAAATTGGCGCCGGATTCCTCGACCAGTCGCTCGCCGAGCTGGTCGCGCAAGACGCGGCCCTTGATCTCCAGCACATGGCCTTCGGCGAGATCGTCGAGCTGGAACGGTCCGTAGGAGATACGGATCAGCCGCGTCACGTCGAGGCCGAGCGATCCAAGGATGTTCTTCACTTCGCGGTTCTTGCCTTCGCGCAGGCCGATCGTCAGCCACGCGTTGGTGCCTTGTTCACGATCGAGCGTCGCTTCGATGGCGCCGTAGAAGACGCCGTCGACGGCAATGCCTTCACGCAGGCCTGCGAGCATGCTTTCCTCGACCTTGCCATGAACGCGCACGCGGTAACGGCGCAGCCAGCCAGTGGCAGGCAGTTCGAGCACGCGCGACAGACCGCCATCATTGGTGAGCAGCAGCAGGCCTTCGGTGTTGATGTCGAGGCGGCCGATGGTCATCAGCCGTGGCAATTCGGCCGGCAGCACGTCGAACACGGTCTTGCGGCCCTCGGGGTCGCGGTTGGTGGTAACGACGCCGGCAGGCTTGTGAAACAGGAACAGGCGGGTGCGCTCGATCGGCGGGATCTCCATGCCATCGAGATGGATGATGTCGCCCGGCATGACGTTGAAGGCCGGCGAGGTCAAAGCCCGGTTGTTGACCTTGACACGGCCCGCCGCGATCAGGTCTTCGGCGTCGCGGCGCGACGCCAGGCCGGCGCGGGCCAACCGCTTGGCGATACGCTCGCCGGCTTCTTCAGCCTCGGCCGGACGCGGGCGCGGCTTGAAGGCGCCGCCAGATGCTTGCGGCCGGTCACCACCGAAATCGCGCTTGGGGCGATCGCTGAAGTCACGCTCGGGACGATCTCCGGCGTCGCGCTGCGGGCGATCGCCAAAATCGCGCTTTGGACGGTCAAAACGCTTTTCGCCCTCGGCGGAAGCAAGCCGATCGCCGCGCAGTGCGTAGGGCTTGCGCGGCCCTTCACGCTTTTCGAAAGGCTTGCCTTCGGGACGCGGCCCCTTGCTGAACGGCCGATCGCCGCCCTTGAAATCGCGCTTTGGCCGCTCGCCATCGGCCGCAACCGGCCGATCGCCCCGCGGTGCATAAGGCTTGCGCGGCCCCTCGCGCTTTTCATACGGCTTGCGTTCACCCTCGGCCGCCATAGGGCGATCCCCACGCGGCGCATAGGGTTTGCGCGGCCCTTCGCGCTTTTCATACGGCTTGCGCTCGCCTTCGGCTGCCATCGGCCGGTCACCGCGTGGTGCATATGGCTTGCGCGGTCCCTCGCGCTTTTCGAAAGGCTTGCCTTCGGGACGAGGACCCTTGCTGAATGGCCGGTCGCCACTTTTGAAATCGCGCTTGGGCCGCTCGCCCTCAGCCGCTGCCGGCCGGGCGCCGCGCGGTGAATAGGGTTTCTTGGCCCCTAAGGAGGGTTTGCCGCTTTTGCCGGCGGCGCCATCGCGGCGCGGCCCCGCGGCTCCAGGGCCGCTTTTGCCCGGGCCTTTGTGGCGCGGAGATTTCTTGTCGTTGTCGTCCATGTGGCCTTTGCCTTGTTGCGCTGCTACAGCGTGGCGCATCCTTTCGGGCGCGCAAAGGACGCTATAGCACTTTGATTTGGCGCATGATCATTTCCGAAAATCTGTTCCGATATTCGGGTTGACGCGCTCCATAACAGGATCACCGCCAAGTGGCGAGGAGATAATCGGAATGGAAACCGCGTGAAGCGGCCGGATTTCATGGCGCTGGCGCTGAAAGAGGCGCAAGCCGCCGCCTTGCGCGGAGAAGTTCCGGTTGGCGCCGTCATCGCCAGCGGCGACACGGTGGTGGCATCCGCCGGTAACCGCACCCGCGAACTTGCCGATCCGACGGCGCATGCCGAAATGCTGGCCATCCGCGCGGCCTGCCAAACGCTCTCCAGCGAGCGGCTGACCGGTCACGACCTCTATGTGACGCTGGAACCCTGCGCCATGTGCGCAGGCGCCATTTCCTTCGCCAGGCTGCGCCGGCTCTATTTCGGCGCGGCCGACGAGAAGGGCGGCGCGGTGGTCAACGGCGTGCGCTTCTTCGCTTCGCCGACCTGCCACCATACGCCCGACATCTATCCGGGCATGGCCGAGGCCGACGCGGCGCTGCTGCTCAGGGAATTCTTTCGGGAAAGACGCGAAACGTAGAGCCTTCAGCTACCGAAGGCGACGGTTCCTACCAGGAGGGCAGCCAGTCGAAGAGCCCGCCGCTCTTGCCCTTGGCGGCCGCTTCCTTCTTGAGGCGGCGTTCCTTCTTGTATTCATCCTCGCCGAGTTCGCCCTGCGGCGCCGTGTCGGAGGCAGCCCGATAGGCCAGAGGCGGCTCGCTCAGATATCTGCGAGTGTTGGGATCGCCCTGCTTTTGCTCTGCGGTGCGGCGCTGGATCTCGGCGGCGCGGCCCTTGTCTGAATCCTTCGGCGACCAGGCCGGCGGGTGGCTTGAGCCCGAATCCGCCAGCGCCTTCTTCACGGAAGCCGGATCGGTCTGCACGTCGTCGACGATCCCCGACTGATAGGACGGGTCGTCCTGGTGGGCAGTGGCGTCGGCACGCAGGCGGGCGCGGCGCTGCTCGGGCGATTCGGGCCAATCGGTGCTCGCCGTTTCGATGCTTTCCTGAGGCGGCGGCAGCACTTCCTTCTGCCCCGGCGCCGGCTTTACCAGCTCCGGACGCGGCCTGTAGTCGATCTGTTCCTTGTGCTTGGGCGTGATGGCGAAGGCGCCGGAAAGGTCGCCGGCAAGCTGCTCGCCAGCCGTCTTGTCGGTGCCGTAGGTCGGCGAACCCATGCAGCCGGACAGAGCGAGGCCGGACGCGACAAGCGGCGCCAGCAGCGCAACGCGCACGGAAGTTCTGTCGATCATGCCAAAAAGTCCCACTCTAGACAGCCTCTCGATCGTCACCGGCCAAAGGCCCCGGTCCCCATCGTCCACGCTCTTGCGACGGAATTCCGGCGACAATTTGTCTTCCGGAGTTTCGCGTGTTTATCTCAACCACTCGTTAAGGGCAACGCGCGGGCGCTTTTCACCCGCCCGCCGTGGCATTTGTGCACCGGCTTTGAGCACTCACAAACGTCCCAGAGCCTTGAGTTCATGCAGCACGGCGGCATCGCGGGCAGACACGTCGGGGAATTCCACGTCCTGCCCGACATCGGCGGTATAGCGCCACGAACGCGCGCATTTGACCAAGCCGCGGTCCTCGGCCTTTTCGACCACCACCGCGACACCTTTGACATCGTCGAGCGCAAAGGCGCCTTCCGGCGCCTTACCGTGGGCGATGACGAGATCGCTGGTGATCGCCATTTCGGCCATGTCGACATCGGCGATCGCGGCTTCAAGCGCGGCATCGTCGAGGGTCACGACCGGCACGGCTTCCAGCGAGGCACCGATGACCTTCTGAGCGCGTGCGATCTCGAGCGCGCCGGTGACGACTCGGCGGACCTGCCGCACCTTGCGCCATTTTTCCGCCAGTGCCTCGTTCTTCCAGTCGGCCGGAATCTCGGGGAACTGGTCGAGATGCAGGGAGACAGCATCCGGATGACGGTCGAGCCAGGCTTCTTCCGTGGTGAAGGGCAGCATCGGCGCCAGCCATTTCACCAGGCAGTCGAAGAGGTGGCGCACCACTTGCACCGAGGCCTTGCGCTTCACGCTGGCGGGTCCCTCGCAATAGAGCGCGTCCTTCCTGATGTCGAAATAGAAGGCCGACAGCTCGACCACCATGAAGTCGAGCAAAGTGCGGGTGATGCGTTTGAACTCGAACGCGTCGTAGCCCGAGCGCACGACCTCATCGAGCTCGGCCAGCCGATGCAGCATCAGCCGCTCCAGTTCCGGCATCTTGTCCAGCGGCACCTCCTCGCCATCGTCATGGGCGAGCGTGCCCAGCATCCAGCGGATGGTGTTGCGGAGCTTGCGGTAGGCATCGATGTTGGTCTGCAGCACGTTCTTGCCGAGACGCTGGTCTTCCCAATAGTCGGTCGTCACCACCCACAGACGCAGAATGTCGGCGCCGGACTGCTTGATGACGTCTTGCGGCACGACGGTGTTGCCGAGCGATTTCGACATCTTTCGCCCCTCCTCATCCATGGTGAAGCCATGGGTGACGACGGTGTCGTAAGGTGCCCTGCCCCTGGTGCCGCAGCTTTCGAGCAGCGAGGAGTGGAACCAGCCGCGATGCTGGTCGGAGCCTTCGAGATAGACGTCGGCCGGCCATTTGAGGTCCGGACGGTCTTCCAGCGTGAAGACATGCGTCGAGCCCGAATCGAACCAGACGTCAAGGATGTCCATCACCTGCTTCCATTTGGAGGCCTCGTGATTGCCGAGGAAACGCTCCTTGGCGCCGGCAGCGAACCAGGCGTCGGCGCCTTCCTGTTCGAAAGCATCCATGATGCGCTGGTTGACGGCTTCGTCCTTCAGCACGTTGCCATCCTCATCGGCAAAGACGGCGATCGGCACGCCCCAGGCGCGCTGGCGTGACAAGACCCAATCCGGGCGTTCCTCGATCATGGCGCGGATACGGTTCTGGCCGGCCGCCGGCACGAAGCGTGTGTCGTCGATCGCCTTCAGCGCACGGCTGCGCAACGTCGTGCCGTCGCCGAGGTCCTTGTCCATATAGACGAACCATTGCGGCGTGTTGCGGAAGATGATCGGCTTCTTCGACCGCCAGGAATGCGGGTAGGAATGCTTCAGCCGGCCGCGCGCGAACAGCGCGTTGCGCTTGATCAGTTCGTCGATGACCGCCTGATTGGCATTGCCCTTCTTGCCGTTATCGTCGATGACACGCGCGGCGCCACCTTCGCGATCCGGGCCAAAACCCGGCGCGTCCCTGGTGAAGAAGCCGGCATCATCTACAGTGAAGGGGATGGCAGGGTCGATGCCACGTGCGCGCAAATCCGATGCCGCATCCATCCAGGCATCAAAGTCCTCGCGGCCATGGCCGGGCGCGGTGTGGACGAAACCGGTACCGGCATCGTCGGTGACATGGTCCCCGGCAAGCATGGGTACGGCGAATTCGTAACCACCGCCGAGACCTTTGAAGGGATGTGAAAGTGTAAGGCTTCCAAGCTCTTCGACCGAAACGCTGCGAAGCCGATTCAAGGTGACCTTGGCCTTGGCCGAGGAGTCTTCGGCAAGCGCATCTGCAAAGATCAGCTTCTCACCGGGCTGTGGACCGAACGAATTTTCGGCTGCGGTAACTTCATAAAGGCCGTAGCCGATCCGTGACGAATAATTGACGGCACGGTTGCCGGGGATCGTCCACGGGGTTGTCGTCCAGATGACGACGTGGGCGTTGTCCAAAAGTGCAACGCTTTCCGGAACGCGCATGGACGGTGCAGCGTCTGATACAAAGTGCTCAACGCTCCAAAATCCTGACACAACTGGAAACTTCACCCAGATCGTGTCGGACTCATAGTCCTGGTATTCGATCTCGGCCTCGGCCAGTGCGGTGCGCTCGACGACGCTCCACATTACCGGCTTGGAGCCGCGATAGAGCTGGCCCGACATGGCGAACTTCAACAACTCCCCGGCGATGCGCGACTCCGAGTGGAAAGCCATTGTCGTATAGGGGTTCTTGAAATCGCCGACGACGCCGAGCCGCTGGAACTCGCCGCCCTGCACCGTGATCCAGTTCGCGGCGAAGTCGCGGCATTCCTTGCGAAACTCGTTGACCGGCACCTCGTCCTTGTTCTTGCCCTTGGCGCGGTACTGTTCCTCGATCTTCCATTCGATCGGCAGGCCATGGCAGTCCCAACCCGGCACATAATTGGCGTCATAGCCGCGCATCTGGAACGAACGGGTGATGACGTCCTTGAGGATCTTGTTCAGCGCATGGCCGATATGGATGTTGCCATTGGCGTAGGGCGGGCCGTCATGCAGCACGTATTTTTCGCGGCCGGCCGCGTCCTCGCGCAGCTTGCGGTAGAGATCCATGTCCTGCCAGCGCTTGACCAGCTGCGGTTCTTTTTCAGGCAAGCCGGCGCGCATCGGGAAATCCGTCTGCGGCAGGTAAAGCGTCTTGGAATAGTCGATCGTTTCAACAGTGTCGGTCATTGGTCTGCCATGTGCATTGCCCGGCGGGCGTAAAAGCTCGGGCGTGAACTATCATGATTGGAAAAGCGCGAGGGGGCGCGCAAAACTCCCGGCGGCTCCGGCGGCGCTCAGGCCGCCCGGAACACCGGGCCTGTAATTCGTATCGTCAGCGCGCGAAGGCGTGAAAAGCTCGTCATTGCCGGGCTTTTAGCCGAGAAAGCCGCAGGAATAAAGCGTCTCTTGTTCGATTCACTTACATCGCGAAGTCGAAGCGATAGGTGGTCGAGACGCCGACCGTGAACTGGTTACGGTCGCCGCGCTCCTTGACCAGGCTGGAATCGGCAGCCGGGCCCATCAGGCGCGCATATTCGCCGAACAGGCTGGCGGTCATCGGATCGGTCACCTTCCAGGTGATGGCGCCACCAAGGCCGGTCGATTTCAGGCCGCCGCCAGGATGGTGTTCGCTCAGGCCCGAGGCCGCAGCCTCCTTGGCGTTGACACCATAATAAGAGTCGAAATAGCCCGACGAGGCAAAGGACACGCGTGGTCCGCCCGAAATTCTGACAGTCGGCGTCACGTCGTAGAAAGCATCGGCGGCGATGTCGGCGACAAAGCCATCATGGGCACGAATGCCATGGCGCAGTTCGGCGCGGGCGCGCAGCCAGTCCGTCGGATAGATTTCGAAGAAGCCGCCGACCTCACCGCCCCAGCGCACCGGGTCGAGGCCCTTGAGCTCATCCTTGCTGTCGCGGGAAAACAGGAATTTTCCGGTCAGGCCGGCGCGGACGCCGCCATCGTCGACCAGCGCCAGCGAGATGTTGTCGTTGCGCGAGGTAAAGCGCGCGGCCGGGCCGGCCTTGCCCAGCGAGATGATCGGCGATGCGCTGAGCAGATAGCTGTTGGAGCCCTCGAATTTCGGCGCGACCATGCCGGTGGCGCCAAGCGTCAGGTACCAGTCGCCGGACATCCAGCCGAAGGCACCCTCGCCCGCATTGGCGGTGGACACAGTGAGCAGCGCCGAGGCGAGAAACAGCGGAATCGTCCAGACAATACGCATCACCACCCCATACGCGAAACAAAACGGAGAGAACACCCGGCAGCCAAAGCCATGGCGCCGGTTCGGTAAAATTTGACTTAAAATCTACAGCAGTGGCGGCAACTGCGACCCTGTTTTTTGCGCTGTGGCCCATTTGAACAGGGCGCCGCCGGGCCTGTGGCGAGTTGACAGAAATAGCGAGGTTGCCTAAATTCGCGTTAGTGCAGACTAACATGAACAGATGGACAGCGCTTGGCGACCCGACCAGGCGGACGATCTTCGAACTGCTGGTCGAACAACCCTGTTCGGTCGGGGAATTGGCTCGTGCGCTTCCTGTCACCCGGCCGGCGGTCTCGCAGCACCTGAAGGTGCTCAAGGACGCCGGCCTCGTGGCCAACACACGGCTAGGCAAGCAACGCATCTACCGGGTCGAACCGGAAGGCTTGGCCAGCCTGCGCGCCGAACTCGACCGGTTCTGGAGCAAGACCTTGGCGGCCTACAAAGTGGTCGTCGAACAGCCCTTGAAGGAGCAGGAATGAGCACACATCAACCGCCCGTGAGGCACTCCATCCTTGTCGAGGCTCCGATCGCACATGCCTTCAAGGTCTTCACCGAGGACTTCGGCAGTTTCAAACCCAAAGAGCATAACCTGCTTGCGGTGCCGATCGCGGAGACGATCTTCGAACCCCGCGTTGGCGGTCACGTCTACGACCGCGGTGTGGATGGCAGCGAGTGCCGCTGGGCACGGGTGCTGGCCTACGAGCCGCCGAACCGACTGCTTCTGAGTTGGGATATCAGCCCTCAATGGCAGATCGAGACCAATCCGGACAGGACCAGCGAGTGGGAAGTCCGGTTTACGGCGGAGACGAATAGCCGGACCCGCGTCGAGATCGAGCATCGCAATCTCGAACGTCATGGCGAAGGCTGGGAAGGCGTGCGCTTTGGGATTGACGGTGATCGAGGCTGGCCGCTGTATCTCAGGCGATTCCAAGATCTTTTTGCCAGCAAGGTGACCTGAAGGAGCACAATTATGGAACCCTATTGGCTAAGCATCCTCGGTGTACTGATCCTCTGTCTTTTGTCAGTCGCGCTGGCGGTTTACTCGGGTTCGTCCAAGGGATTTGCCGGAGCGCTTTCCGGTCCGGTGATCCCGGCCGACGACGCCAATCTCCTCTACAGGATCGACCGCGTGCATATGAACTCGGTCGAGGCGCTGGCGCCTTTTGTCGTCCCGGCGGTGCTGGCCATGATGGTTGGCGTTGGGTCGGCCACGTTGGCGACCATTGTCTGGGTTCATGTGGCGATACGCCTGCTTCACCTGGGGGTTTACCTACGCGGCGGCAATGCCGCCAAGGGTGGCAGTGTCAGAACGATCGTCTACGTCTCTGGAGCGATCGTCACGCTTGTCCTCGTCCTTGTGACTGGGTGGGCTGCCATAAATTGACACGTACGCGCGAACCTCAAGCCACCGACGCTTTGTTTGTTTGCTAGCCGTCGCCATCGGCTGGACGTCCGCTACAGCCGGGGCTAACCTCCCGGCAAGGTGCCAGGCGATTTCGAGGAGATGCAGCCATGACCCTGCACGGTGATACCCTGAAAGATGCGATCGGCCGGACACGGGACAAATGGGGGTGGTTCGTCGCGCTCGGCGTGCTGCTGCTCATCTTCGGCGGCATTGCCTTCGGCAATCTGTTCATCGCCACCGTCGCCTCGGTCTATGTCGTGGGCTGGCTGATGCTGATGGCCGGCATCATCGAGATCGTGCATGCCTTCGGCGTGAAGACCTGGAGTCGCTTCTTCTATTGGCTGCTCAGCGGCCTACTTTATGCCGTTGCCGGTTTCTTTGCCTTCGACAATCCGCTGCTGGCCTCGACGGTGCTGACCTTGCTGCTGGCGGTGGCGCTGGTCGCTTCAGGCGCGCTCAGGGCCTGGGTCGGCTATAGCCACCGACCGGAAAAGGGCTGGGGCTGGGTCGTCGCGGCGGGCCTGATCAGCGTGCTGGCGGGGCTGACCATCGCCATGGGCTGGCCGGTCAACAGCCTGTGGGTGCTCGGCCTGTTCCTGGCCATCGACCTGATCTTCCAGGGCTGGAGCTTCATCGCTCTCGGACTGGCGTTGAAGAAGTAGGGGCTTGAAGAGGTAAGCGGCCGGAAGGCTCAAAAAGCGATGGCGCCGTCCAGATCCGAAAGCGGCCTGACGCCGGCCAGCAGCGCGCGCGCCTCCGCCTCGTCGCGCTTCATTTGTGCCACCAGCCCATCGAGCCCATCGAACTTCACCTCGGGGCGCAAAAAGCCGAAGAACGATACGTCGCAGATCTCACCATAGAGATCGCCGGCAAAGTCGAAGACGAAGGTTTCGAGCAGCGGCGCGCCATTGTCGTCGACAGTCGGGCGACGCCCGAAGCTGGCGACACCATCATAGAGCGTGCCGTCGGCGCGGCGAAAGCGGACGGCATAAATCCCTTCCTTCAGAGTCGTTTCCGGCGAAAGCCTCATGTTGGCTGTCGGGAAGCCGAGCGTGCGGCCGAGCTGCTGGCCGCCGATCACTTCGCTTTCGACGGTGAAGCGGTAGCCGAGCAGGCCTGCGGCCTCGGCGACCTCTCCCTCGCAGAGCAGCTCGCGGATACGGCTCGACGACACGACCTCGGCGCCCTCGTCGCGAAAGGCGTCGACCAGGGTGACGCCGAAACCATGGCGCTCGCCTGCCGCCATCAGAAACGCAGGACCGCCCTGCCGGTCCTTGCCGAAGTGGAAATCGAAGCCGGTCACGGCATGGGTGATGCCGAGGTTCGTCTCCAGCACATCGGTCACGAAAGCCTCGGCCGACAGGCCGGCAAAGGCGCGCGTGAACGGCTGTTCGACGAGTGCGGCAAAGCCCAGATGCGACAGCAGCCGCGCCTTCATCGGCGGCGGCGTCAATACGAACAGCGGCATATCGGGCCTGAACACCTTGCGCGGATGCGGCTCGAAGGTCAGCACCAGCGCCGGCACGCCGCGCCGCCCGGCTTCGGCAAGCGCGCGATCGAGCACCGCCTGGTGACCGCGATGGACGCCGTCGAAATTGCCGATCGCCACCACGCCGCGGCGCAAATGCGGCGGCAGCGGCGCGGTTGCTGAAATGTGTTCGAAAGCTGCGCTCATGCAGCAATCCTACCGCAGTCTCGGAATGACGGCGACCGGCCGGTAGCCGTGCTTTTGCAGAAAGCCCGCGAGCCTGGCGGGGTCCGGCTGCATGGGATCGCCATAGTCGCGCGCGTGAATGCCGCCCGAGACGTAAAGCACATCGATGCCGTTGTCGGCGGCGCCCTTGACATCGGTCATCATGCCGTCGCCGATGGCCAGCACCTCGGAGCGCGCGACGTCGCGGCCGAGAAGCACGGCAACCTCCCGCAGCGCTACGTCATAGACCGGCGCATAGGGTTTTCCGGCGATCAGCGTGCGGCCGCCAAGCTGGGCATAGTCGCGCGCCAAGGCGCCGGCGCACCAGATCATGCGCTCGCCGCGTTCGACCACGATGTCGGGATTGGCGCAGATGAAAGGCAGGTTCCTGGCGCGCAGCCGGCGCAGCAGATCGGCGTAATCCTCAGGCGTTTCCACCTCGTCGTCGAACAGCCCGGTGCAGACCGCGCCGGAGGCCTCGAACTCCTCGACGAGCTCGACGTCGAGACCGTCATAGAGGGTGAAATCGCGGTCGGCGCCGATATGGAAGATTTTTCGTGGGCCTTCGGCGATAAGGTCGCGGGTCACATCGCCTGAGGTCACGACGCGGTCGTAGGCGGCGGCGGGAACGCCGATCGCATTCATCTGCGCCACCACATCGGCATTGCGGCGCGGCGAGTTGGTGATCAGGACGACCGGGACCTTCGCCGCACGCGCGGCGGCAAGCGCTTCGGCAGCCGCCGGAAAATGCCATTCGCCATTGTGGATCACGCCCCAGACATCGCACAGGATGGCCGAGTAGGCGCCCGACAAATCCGCGAGCGAGCCGATGATATCAGGCGAATCCGCCATGCCGTTTACCTGCTGTGACGATCATTGCGAGAGCTGCAGCCGACGGTCCGCCGCAACCGGCCCCGCATTAACCGAAGCGTTTCATCCTGTCACCAGCTTTTCGGCACTTGCCAGGCTGTTGCGCAACGGGCTGATCGAAGGTTGCACAGGCAGGAACCACCCTTCTCCGAGCTTTGGTCTATCGAAACAATGTCGCACCGCTGGTCACCAGGGCCGAGTGGTTAACGAGCCTTGAAAAGATCGGCCTATGTTGAACGCATTTCAGCAACCTGAAATTTAACGATTTTGTGGGCATCTTCGGACCGATATTGGGGTCCTGGCAGGGGTGCTGAAGGCATGATCCGCAGATTTCTGAACGACAGACGCGGCAACTATGCCTTGATGACAGTGATCACCATGGTGCCCTTGATGGGCGCGCTGGCGCTTGCCATCGACTACACCGATCTCTTGCGCCAAAAGCAGAACATGCTGAACGCGCTGGATGCCGCCGGGATTGCCACGGCACAGCAGATCGTCACCGGGGCGACCGACACGGCAGTCAAGGCCTATGCGAAGGATTTCTTCGAAGCCAATCTCGGCCGCGTCAAAGCAGCCAATACGGCCCTGACGGTGACGCTTCCCAACAACAACGCAGGTGGTGGCACGCTGAAGCTGTGCGCCGAATTGACGTACCACCCCTATTTCCTGCCGGCAGCGGCCATGATGATCGGAAGAACCGCCGCCGACGTCACAACATCGGCATGCTCGGAGATCCGCCTCAAAAACACGCTGGAAGTGTCTCTCGTGCTCGACAATTCCGGCTCTATGAGCACCAACGGCTCCGGCACCGGCCAGCCGCGAATAGATTTGCTCAAGAAGGCCGCGACCGAGCTTGTCAATACAATGGCGCTCCAGGCCGCACAAATGAAGCAGGTGACCAAGCCGGTGCAGTTCTCGCTGGTCCCGTTTTCTGCGTCGGTCAATGTCGGCGCTCCGATCCCCCCGGCTCCATTGCCGACGTGGCTGGACACGACCGGCATTTCCCCGATCCATCATCAGAACTTCGATTGGTCGACGATGACAGCGGCGGCAAATGCCACCAAATGGATCGAAAAAGTAGGCAGCGTTTACTACCAGCGCGGCACGGGCTGGGGCACTGACAAAGACAAGGAGATGACGCGTTTCACCCTCTATCAGGACATGATGGCAACGACCTGTACGAAGAAAAACTCGAACGGCACTTGCAAGACCTCCGTCGTCGCCAAATACGAAGCCTGGAAGGGCTGCGTGGAGGCGAGGCCGTATCCCTATAATGACGACGACACGTCGCCGACCACTGGCACGCCCGCCACCATGTTCGTGCCGATGTTCGCGCCGGACGAAGCTGGCAATTTCTGGACCGACACAACTCGCACCAGCACATCGACGTGGGGTTACGCCAACAATTGGTGGATCGATTATTCCGACACGCTGACTGTCCCCAAACGCCAGGCGGATATGCGCAAGTATTTTCTGACAAAGCCCTGGGACGCAGCAGCCGCTGCGGCCGATGATGGACCCAATTCGGCATGCACGACCGCCGCGATCACGCCGTTACAGGACATAACCACCACCGATGGCAAGAAAATCCTGACGGATGCCATCAATGCCATGGCCCCGACGGGCAACACCAACGTGCCGGAAGGGCTGGCCTGGGGCTGGCGGACGGTGTCGAGCAACGAGCCTTTTACGCAAGGCCGGCCGAACACCGAAAGAGGCAACGACAAAGTGGTCATCGTCCTGACCGACGGCGCAAACACCTATAGCATCGGCCCCAGCAACGACATGACCAGCAACTACGCCAAGAATGGATCGACCTACGCCGCCTATGGCTACACCGGCCCTAATTTTCCGAAGCCAGTGGAGCCTGCGACCCGCCTGTTCGTCAACACGACCGTCGCCAAGACAACCTATACGGCGACCAACTACACGGCCGCGCTTGACGAGCAGATGCAAACCCTTTGCGCCAATGCGAAGAATTCGAACATTCTCTTGATGACCGTCTCGCTCGACCTTGTTAGTTCCAAGCCGGCGGAAAAGACTGCCATAGATGCGCTCAAGAAATGCTCCTCGGATTCGCGCTTCCGCAAGGATCCGACCGACCCGAGCAAACCGGCGAAGCTGTACTGGAACGCGACCGGCGCCACCTTGTCGCAAAGTTTCAAGGAAATCGCCGACGAACTGTCGAACCTGCGCATCGTCAGCTGATCGGCGCGATCTTTCGAACAAGGCGCTCCGCCTCGGCGGGGCGTTTTGCGTTCGGCAGCTGGCGCATTTGGTTAGCGCCTGGTGAAGCGCTATCCGCGCAATCGAGCAGTTTCCCAAACCCGTCCTTCAACGTTTTGTGAAACTGTGGCGGCATTGAAGAATCCGCAGGCGGGGCCGCTTACATCACATGCGTGAACTCTGGCGCACATTCCGGCGTGACTTCTGGCGTGACCGCCGCGGCAATTACGCTCTGATGACCGTTGTGGCGATGGTGCCACTGATGGGCGGCGTGGCAATGGCTGTCGACTACACCGGCGTGGTCAGCGAGAAGCAGAGGGTGGTCAACGCGCTCGACGCCGCCAACTTCGCCACAGCGCGCCGGCTGGTGGAAGGCGCCACCGACGACCAGTTGCGGGCCTATGCGCTCGACTTCTTCAAGGCAAACCTCAACCACGTCGATCCCGCCGACACGACGCTCAGCGTTACGCTGCCCAGCAGCACGACCGGCGGCGGCATCGTCAAGCTGTGCGCCAGCCTGGTCTACAAGCCCTATTTCCTGCCGGCAGCGGCGATGCTGATCGGCAGGACGTCGGAAAACGTCACCTACTCCGTGTGTTCGCAAGTCCGGCTGAAGAACACGCTGGAAGTGGCCATGGTGCTCGACAATTCGGGGTCGATGTCGAACACGGGCACGGGTGCCGGACAAAAGCGCATCGACCTTCTCAAGCAAGCCGCCAAGCAGCTCGTCGACACGCTTGCCTTGCAGGCCGCGATGATCAAGCAGATCGACAAGCCGGTCCAGTTCAGCCTCGTGCCGTTCGCCGCCTCGGTCAATGTCGGCGCCAGCAACGACAACGCGTCGTGGATCGACGCCTACGGGCTGTCGCCCATCCACAATGAGAATTTCGCCTGGTCCACGCTTAACGCAGCCGACAAATATGCCCAGAAGATCGGCGGCATCTGGTACAAGAAAGGCACTGGCTGGGGTGAGCAGGAGGGGCAGATGCTGACCCGCTTCTCGCTCTACCGCGACATGAAGGTGGTCACCAGCCACGAGCGCATCGTCGGCAGCAAACGCGTGGTCTGCGACAAATATCGCGCCAATCATACATGCTCGGACAGCCACAACGAATACGACTACAACGACACATATGGACCGTTCGCCAGCTGGCAGGGCTGCGTCGAAGTGCGGCCCTATCCCTATAATGTCAACGACGCGCCGGCCTCCGGCGGACCGAACAACACCGGCACCGGCGTCGGCGATCCCGCGACCATGTTCGTGCCGATGTTCGCGCCGGATGAGCCGGGCAATCATTGGTACATAACGCAGGACCCCGACGAGGTGGCTCCCAAGACCTATGGCGCAGCCAACAGCTGGTGGAACGACGATCCGGCGAGCACCACCGGCAAGACGCGCCAGTCCAACATGGCCAAGTATTTTCAGCCACGGCCGATGAACGCGCCGGTGCTGGGGACGGGTGCCGGTCCGAACTACAGCTGCACCACCACGCCGATCACACCCCTGACCGACGTCGCCAACGCCGCCGGGCTGACCAAGATCAAGGCTGCGATCGACCTTATGGCGCCTAACGGCAACACCAATGTGCCGGAAGGCATGGCCTGGGGCTGGCGCACCGTCTCCAGCACGGAGCCTTTCACAGGAGGACGTCCTGAGACGGAGCGCGGCAACGACAAGGTGGTCATCGTGCTCACCGACGGCGAGAACACCTATTCGACGGTGAGTTCCGACCCCGCCGGCAACAAGTCGACCTATGCCGGCTATGGCTATACCGGCGTCGGCTACAACGGCACTGCGGTCACCCGCCTGTTCGGCGGCACGTCGAGCGCCATCGGCCAGCTCAACTATTCGTCGAGCAACTACACCGCCGCGCTCAACGAGCAGATGGCGACGCTGTGCAACAACGCCAAGGCGGCCAACATCATGGTGATGACGGTGGCGCTCGACATGTCGACGACCGACGCCGGCGACAAGAGCGCGATGGAGGCACTGAAGACGTGCTCGTCGGACTCGCGCTTCCGCAAGGATCCGACCGACCCGAGCAAGCCTGCAAAACTGTTCTGGAACGCGACCGGCGCCACGCTGTCCGACAATTTCAAGGAAATCGCCAACGAGCTCTCGAACCTGCGCGTGGTGAGCTGAGGGTTGAAGCTGCTGATCTTCCCCCTTGCGGGGGAAATTGACGGCTTCGCCGCTTTCGACATTTTTCGGCGCTGGCGCAAAGTCTCCGGCCATCATGCTCTTGCGGTGAGTCAAAACGCGTGCTCGGTATCGTCACCGCTTCCCGGAGATTGCCCCGTGCCCGAAACCGCCAACCATCTCGCCTTCGCGCTGGTCTGCCTGGGCATGGTGCTGACGCCCGGGCCGAACATGATCTACCTGATCTCGCGCTCGCTGTCGCAAGGCCCCATGGCCGGGCTGATCTCGCTCGGCGGCGTGGCGGTCGGCTTTCTGTTCTATGTCGTGTCGGCTGCGCTGGGCATCACCGCCCTGCTGCTTGCCGTGCCGTTTGCCTATGACGCACTGCGCATTGCCGGCGCGCTCTATCTGCTATGGCTCGCCTGGCAAGCGGTGCGGCCCGGCGGGCGCTCACCATTCCAGGTGCGCGAACTGTCGAAGGACAGGCCGCGCAAGCTGTTCGCCATGGGTCTAATGACCAATCTCCTCAATCCCAAGGTGGCGGTGCTTTATCTGTCGCTGCTGCCGCAGTTCATCTCGCTGGGCAACGGCCATGTGCTGTCGCAGCTTCTGGTGCTCGGCGCCACGCAGATCTCGATCAGCCTGACCGTCAATGCCATCATCGCGGTAACGGCCGGTTCGATCGCCACCTTTCTTGCCGGACGGCCGCTATGGATGGTCATCCAGCGCTGGATGATGGGCACGGTGCTCGCCGCGCTGGCGCTTAAAATGGCGACCGACGCGCAACGCTGATCGGAGGCAGCGCGCCGAGACTACATCGGCCGCCGACCTTCCCATTCGAATCGATCGGCCGAACCTGCACGGAGGCCAGCGATTGAGATTTTCGCAGCCCTGCCCGGCAAAAGCCATGATCGCCGCTAAGTCAGGCAGGCATGACAATGATCTGCACCACCAATCACCCGCTCGCGCAAACCCGCTCTGGCGCAGCAAGTCCAAAACCAAACAGGCGCCTGCTGCTGATCGGCCTTGCAGCCATGGCCGGCCTCGCTGCTTGCAGCACGGTCTCGGTGCCGACCGGCGAAGGCGCCGGTGTCTCGTCCTCCGCCACCGCGACGCTGGCCGGCATCCGAGCTTCGGCCGGACTGCCGGCGCTGGTGCCGGACGCCCAGCTCGAGCAGGCCGCTCGGCAGCAGGCCGGCTATATGGCCTCACGCGAACGCATGAGCCACACGACGGGCTGGGGAAAGGATTTCGCGTCGCGGATGAAGGACAATGGCGTGCGGGGCGCCGCCGCCGAGAACATCGCCGAGGGCCGCTTCGACCAGCAGAAACTGTTCGACATCTGGATGCATTCGGCTGGCCACCGCCGCAACATGCTCGATCCGGATTTCAGCCGCTTCGGCCTCGCCTATGTACGCGACGGACGCGACAGCGCCATCCGCTACTGGAGCCTGGTGCTCGGAAAATAGCAGCCAGCGGTTACGGCGCGAGCCAGCCGTCAGCCTTTCGCGATCAGCTCGCCGATATCCCCAGCCGACAGGGGTTTGCTGAAATAATTGCCCTGCACCTCGTCACAATTGTTCTTGCGCAGGAAGGCGACCTGGTCTTCCGTTTCGACACCTTCGGCCAGCACCCGAAGGTTCAACTTCTGCCCCAGGGAAATCACGGCGCCAGTGACCGCCTGATCGTTCTCGTCGGTCGCGAGATCGTTGATGAAGGACTTGTCGATCTTCAGCCGCGCCACCGGAAACGTCTTGAGGGCGCTGAGACTGGAATAGCCTGTTCCGAAATCGTCGATCGATATCTGCACGCCGAGCTTTTGCAGTCCGTTCATCGTTGCGACCGCCAGCTCGAAATCCTGCATGATCAGGCTTTCCGTCACTTCGAGCTCGAGATACCTCGCCTCCAGGCCGCTTTCCTTCAATGCGTTGACGACGCGGTCGATCAGGTTCTTCTCCCGGAACTGCCGCGCCGACACGTTGACGCAGACGGTTACGGGCGACAGACCGGCGCGCTGCCAGGCTTTGTTCTGCCGGCAGGCTTCGTGCAGGATCCAGTCGCCGAGCGGCACGATCAGCCCGGTCTCCTCGGCGGTCGGGATGAACATCGCCGGCGAAACCAGGCCTCGCGTCGGGTGGTTCCAGCGCACCAGCGCTTCGACGGCGAAAACCTGCCCCGATCGCAGATCCACCTGTGGCTGATAATGCAGAGCGAATTCCGACCGGGCGAGCGCGTTTCGCAATTCCTCCTGAAGCAGGAATTTTTCATGTGCCGTTGAGTTGAACTCCGGGGCATAGAACTGGAAATTGTCGCGGCCGAATTCCTTGGCGCGATACATGGCGGCGTCGGCATTGGCCAACAGCGTATCCGGGCTGGTCCCGTCCTTCGGGTAATTTGCGATGCCGATGCTGGCCGTCGTTCTCAGCCGATGCTCTCCGACAAGAACCGGTTCCGCGATCGCATCCCTGATCGTCTGCAGGGTTTCCGAGACCACATCGACATTGGTGGTTTGGTCGAACAGGACGATGACAAATTCGTCGCCGCCAAGCCGCACGACGGTGTCGGTGGCCTTCACGCATCCAACCAAACGGCTGGCGACGGTCTTGAGGAGTTCGTCGCCGGCATTGTGGCCAAACGTATCGTTCACCAGTTTGAAATTGTCGAGATCGATGAACACCACCGTCATCCAGCGATTGTATCGCTGCGCGTAGAGGACCGCCTGGGAAAGCCGATCCTCCAGCAAAGCGCGATTGGGCAGGCCGGTCAGCGCATCATGGTTGGCCATGAAGTGGATCTGGTCTTCCGCCAGTTTGCGCTCGATCGCGATGCCGGCAATGTGTGTGGTGAATTCGATCAGGCGGGTCTCGGCATGGGTGGGTTCGCGCACGGTCATCGAATACATGGCAAAGGCGCCCAACACGACGCCCCGATGCGACAGGATCGGGGTTGACCAGCACGAACGATAGCCATGGGGTGCCGCCAGTTCGCGGTAATCGTCCCAAAGCGGATCCTGCAGAATATCGGTAACAATGACCGGTTCCCGCCGGTAGATGGCGGTTCCGCAGGATCCCACCTTGGGACCGATGGCCGCCCCATCGATGGCGCTCGTATAGGCTTTCGCCAGGCCCGGCGCCGCACCGTGACGCAAATGAATGCCGTCCTTGTCGAGCAGCAGGACGGAACCGAATATCCCCTTCAACTGAGCCTCGACGAAGCGCATGAGGCGGTCGAGCACGTCCTCCAGCGGCGCGCTCGTGGCAATCATTTCGAGGATCTGCGCCTGCCCGCTGCGAAGGACATCCGCCTGCTTGCGGGCGGTGATGTCGTGGGCGATGCCAACCAGGCCGAAGATTTCATTTTGGCGATTGCGCAACGGCACCTTCGTCGACGAAAGCCATTTGCCGTTCCCCGACGCATCGACGACAAACTCTTCCGCGTCGATCATTGGTTGTCCGCTCTTGAGCAGGCGCTGCTCGACCAGGCGAAATTTCCGCGCAACTTCCGGGGGGTGGAGATCAAAATCGGTCAAACCGATCATGTCGCTGGTCTTGTTGCGGCCGCTATCGGTCGCAAGGGCGCTGTTGACCACGACGAAACGGCTTTGCGTATCCTTGACCCAGAGATAATCGGGCACCCAGTCGATCAGCGCCTGCAGCGAAATGCGCTCGTCGACGATCTGCCGATTGGCGAGGAGTTCAGTGATGTCCTCATGCGTGGCGATCCAACTGCCATCGGGCATGGGCTGGTTACGGATCTGGATTGTGCGACCATCGACAAGTTTGGCGGTCCAGAGCCGCGAAGCCTTGCCCGAATTGATCGAGCGAGCCGTTGCGAGATAGGTGTCGGCGGCCGTCGCCGCCGTGCCGGCGGCAACGCGGCGTTCGACTATTTCGCTCAGTGTCACGCCAGGCCGCAATTCCTCGGGCGCAATGCGGTAGATTTCCGCATAGCGCCGGTTGCTCAGGATCAGGCGTTCATCGGCATCGAAAAAGCAGATGCCTTGCGAAATATTCTCGATCGCAGTCTCGAAGCGCAGGGTCTGCCCTTCGAGACCCGCAATGGTCGTGCGAAGTTCTCCCTCGAGCGTATCGTAGGAAACGTCAGCCAGTCTTGCCAATGCGACTACGCCCACCGGCCCGCGCGCCCCGACGGATCTTCTGGATGACTTCGTGACCAAACAGACCTCCTCCGGTTTGGCACCTGAAACAAGAAAGGGCCTCTGTCGTGCCAAACGAAAGTCGACTGACAATGTTACAGATGTGCTAATTCAAGATGAACTGTAACGGAATTGGAGGCGTCAGCAACCAGATACCAAAGGTGCAAATGTCATTTCAAATCAACTTCCAACGGCTCATTATCGATATTCTTTTGCACACGCGGGTTTTGACGATCATCCGAGCAACAATCATCAGGGGCAACCAGCTTGCTGCCAGCGCTACCGGCGCCCGCCTCAATCCATATGCGCGGCAGGAGCGGCCGCGCCGGCCGGAGCGGTCTTCGGCTTGCGCAGCAGGAAGACAAACGGAATGGCAACCAGCGTCATCACCATCAGCAGTTTGAAGTCGTTGACGTAGGAGATCATCATCGCCTGGATGTTGACCATGCGGTCCACCTGCGAAAGTGCCGTCGGATCGCCGCCTGCTGCCGCCGGCGAGAGTGCCCACAAATTGGGGTTGAACGGGTTGATGAAGGCCGACAATTCGGTGTGATTGACCTGCGTGTTGCGCACCATGAGAACCGTCACCACCGACACGCCGATTGACGAACCGAGATTTCGAACCAGGCTGAACAGGGCCGTGGCGTCGGTGCGGAAGCGCACGTCGAGCGTGGCGAAGGCCACCGTCGACAGCGGCACGAACACCATGCCCATGCCCAGGCCCTGGATGACGCCGGAGCTGAGGATCAGCCAATTGTCCATCTGCGGCGTGAAGGAAGACATGGTGTAAAGCGACTGCGCGGTGAGCAGAAAGCCGATGACGACGAGGATGCGGGCGTCGATCCTGCTCATGAGCCGCCCAACGACAAGCATCGAAATCATCGTGCCGACACCGCGCGGTCCCAGGACGACGCCGATGGTCACGGTCGGATAGCCGAAGATGGTCGACAGCATCGGCGGCAGCAGCGACATCGAGGCCAGGATCAGCACGCCCATGACGAAGATGAAGGCCAGACCGGTGACGAAATTGCGGTCGAGGAAGATCTTGGGGTCGATGAAAGGACGTTCGGCCGTCAGTGTGTGGATGATGAACACCCAGAAGCCGGTGATCGAAAGAGCAAGCTCGATCCAGATTTCGACCGAGGAAAACCAATCGACCTCGCCGCCGCGGTCGAGCAGCAGCTGCAGTGCGCCGACGCCGAGCGAAATCATGGCGAAACCGAAGAAATCGAAGCTGCGGATCCGCCGGGCAACGACCGGCAAATAGGCTGCCATGCCGAGGAAGGCGATGATGCCGACCGGCAAATTGATGAAGAACACCCAGCGCCAGTTGAAATTCTCGGTCAGCCAACCGCCCAGCGTCGGACCCAGGATCGGCCCCAGCATGATGCCGGCGCCCCAGATGGCCATCGCCTGGCCGTGGCGTTCCCTGGGGTTGATGTCGAGCAGGAAGGTCTGCGACAGCGGCACGATGGCTGCGCCGAACACGCCCTGCATCAGCCGGAAGAACACTATGCTCTCCAGGCTCCAGGCAATACCGCACAGCATCGAGAACACGGTGAAGCCGACAACCGCCGCCAGGAACAGTTCCTTGCGGCCGAAGCGGTCGGCCAGCCAGCCGGTCACCGGCGTCATGATGGCGGCCGCAACGATGTAGGAGGTCAACACCCAGTTGATGTTGTCAGGCGAGGCGCCGAGGTCGCCGGTCATGGTCGGCAGCGCGACATTGGCGATCGTGGTGTCGAGCGCCTGCATGACCGTCGCCAGCATCAGCGCCACTGTGATCAGGCCGCGATGCGGCACTTCCTTGAAAGTTTCTGGTGTGGTCATCATGCGGAACTTCCGACAGGTAACAAAAACGTGTACACTAGGTTTCCGGGCGGCGAGGCCTTCTCTGGTGAAGAGACCCTCATCGCGGTGGGACGCGATCTATCGATGTGGGGGTTACATCGATCGAAGGTCTCGACACATCAGGCGCTTGCCGCCCGGAAATCCAAGGTCCGAAGGATGGGCGCCGAAGTGGTCCAGGTTCTGGGCAGGCCGCGATGCGGCCCGGTCCAATCCACCCCTCGTTCAACCTGCCGTCGGACCGATCCTGTCATCTCACCTTCACCTCGCCTGCGGCGGGCGTTCTGCCGGGCCGTGATCCTGCTTTTCGAGATCACGGTCCATTCACAGTCTATTGTGCTTCGCCTGCGGTGGCGTGGCCGAAGATAGCGGGGAACCCGCGGGCAACGCCGGTATCCACCGTAACCGAGGCGCTCATACCGGTGCGCAGCGCCATTTTGGCGTCGGCATCGGTCAGCTCCAGGCGCACCGGTATGCGCTGCGTGACCTTGACCCAGTTGCCGGTGGCGTTTTGAGCTGGCAGCAGCGAAAACTCCGCGCCGGTGCCGGCGCCGATCGCCTTGACGGTGGCTTCGAAAGTTCTGCCCGGATAGGTGTCGACGACGATCTCGGCCTTCTGGCCAGGCTTCATGTGGGTAAGCTGGGTTTCCTTGAAATTGGCATCGATCCAGGTGTCGCCGGTCTCCACCAGCGCAAACAGCGGCGTGCCGGAACCGACATACTGGCCGACCTTGAACGAGGAGGCCTGGCTGATGACGCCGTCGGCCGGCGCCTTGACCGTGGTCTGCGCCAGATCGTAGGCGGCCTTGTCGCGCGCGGCGAGTGCGGCCATCACGGTCGGATGCTTGTCGGTCTCGATATCGGGATTGCCGGCGAGAGCGGCCTTGGCGCTGATGATGCCTTGCTCGGCAACGGCCAGTTGCTGCCTGGCCTTGTCGAGATCGTTCTTGGCCTCGTCCAGCGACGATTTGGCGTTGATGCCCTTCTGGGCAAGGTCGGCGGCGCGGTCATACTGCGACTGCGCGTAGTCGACCTGGCTGGCATCGGACTTTTCCTGCGCCAGCGCCTGGCTGTAGGCGGCGCGCAGCTGTTCGATACCGACGCGTGCGACTGCGACCGCCGCGTCGGCCTGCGCCAACGCGATCCGGTAGGGCTCGGGGTCGACGGCAAACAGCACATCGCCCTGCTTGACCTGCTGATTGTCCGAGATGCCGACCTGAACTATGCGGCCGGCCGTGTCCGAGGCGATCGACACCTTGGCCTGCTGCAAATTGGCGTTTTCGGTCTCCTGATAGCGGCCGCCGGTCACCCAGACGTAGCCCCCGCCAATGGCCAGTGCCGCCGGCAGGGCGACCATCAGCAGCAGGCGGCCGAGGCGGCGCTTCTTGACCGGAGCCGGAGCGGGCTGCACCGGGGGAGCCACAGCGACAGGTGCCGCGGCCGGCTGCGCGGGCGCTTCGGCAGCCGGCTGTGCCGGCGTCTCGATCTTGGTTACATTCTCGTCTAGCTTGGCTGCCGCGTTCATGTTGCTGCCCCTTCCGTACTCTTCAAGGACGACGTCTCGCCGTCCGCCAGGTTTTGCACGATGGTGTCCAGCGCCCGGATCAGGACGCGGCGGTCGTCCGGCGAAACGCCGACCAGCGATTCCTCATAAACTTCGCCGGCAAGGCTTTTGACCTCGGCATAGGCCGCGTTCGCCTTGGCTGTCGGGAAGATCATGCGCACGCGCCGGTCAGTTGCATCGGAGCGCCGTTCGATCCAGCCGCCCTCCTCCATCCGGTCGACGAGGCGTGAAACGCTGATCGGCTCGATTTCGAGAAGTTCGGCGAGGCGAGCCTGGGCGACGCCGGCCTCCTTGGCGACGCGAACCAGAAGCCGCCATTGTGCCGAGGAAAGGCCAAGACCGCTGGCGCGCGCCTCGAAGCGCTTGCGCATAAGGCGCTGCACGTCGTGGATCAAAAAGCCCAATCTATCTATGCCGTCGGAAACCATGAGCGGTATATATTATAAGCGTGCTTAGCATTCAAGGCGCCGCATTGCACCAGAGCCGAAAAAGAGGGATGGCAGCCATGCAGATGCGGTCACGGCGCTGTCAATGACGGTTGCGGATGACCTCCCGACCGAGACGTGAATTGCCGTCGAGAACGCCCCGAGGAGAAAGGTCGTCTTGCGCGTCCTCGCCACCGGCACACCTAGGCTTTCGGCGGCATTTTCGCCGGCGGCGAAGGCATCGAGCCGGCGGTGGTTCCACAGGGCATAGGCAAGGATGGTGCCCGCACCCAGCGCGCCCGGATATTGTCCCAGCGAGCCAGGCCGAGGCCGCCCAGCAGCGGCTTTCCACGATGGTGACCTGCCACAGTCGACCAGCGCCCTTCGATTTTACGACAGGCGCAATTTCGATCAAACTGGCCTCGCAAAAAGCCGGCAGCATGGTGTGGCCAAATGCGAGGAGACTCATGAACCCGACCGAGAAAGCGCTGTGGTTTGTCGAGAGCCATTTGCCGGAAGCGATCTCGCTTGAGGATGTCGCGCAAAGCAGCGGCGTCTCGCGCTTTCATGTGACGCGCGCCTTTGGCGCCGCCACCGGCCGTTCGGTGATGGGCTATATGCGCGCGCGCCGGCTGACCGAAGCGGCGCGCAAGCTGGCTTCCGGCGCGCCCGACATCCTCGCGGTCGCGCTCGATGCCGGCTACGCCTCGCACGAAGCCTTCACCCGCGCCTTCCGCGATCAGTTCGGCACGACGCCGGAACTGGTGCGCGCGCAGGGCAGCCTCAGCAATCTCGCCCTGGTGGAGCCGATCCTGATGGACCAGTCCTTCCTCGCCTCACTGCCGCCGCCGCGCTTCGAGACCGGCCGTCCCTTCCTCATTGCCGGCCTCGGCGAGCGCTACAGCTGCGAAACCAGCGCGGCCATTCCGATGCAGTGGCAGCGCTTCGGTCCCTATATCGGCAACATTCCGGGCGAGACCGGCGACGTCGCCTATGGCGTCTGCGTCAACGGCGACGATGCCGGCAATTTCGACTATATCGCCGGCGTCGAAGTTTCGGATTTCTCGGACCTGCCGAAGGAGCTTTCGCGGGTGCGGGTGCCGGCGCAGAAATACGCCGTGTTCACCCATGCCGAGCACATCTCCACCATCCGCCGCACCGTCAACACGATCTGGAACAAATGGCTGCCGGCCTCGGGGCACGATATAGCCGACGGCCCCGAATTCGAACGCTACGGCCCGGAGTTCGATCCGCGCAGTGGCAATGGCGGGCTGGAGATATGGATTCCGGTTAGAGTGTGAGAGCGTTTGCGCGCGATCTTGCCTTCTTCCGGTGAAAAGGCGCTACAGCTCCAGGTTCCAGTTCTGGCCGACCAGATCCTTGCCGAAGGCGTGATGGCGCTCTTCGTCCACCAGCCTGAAGCCCGCACTCTCATAGATGTGGCGGGCGGCGGTCAAAATGTCGTTGGTCCACAGGGTCAGCGTCTTGTAGCCCCTGGCGCGGGCGAAGCTGATGCACTCCTCGACCAGCCGTTTGCCGATGCCGAGGCCGCGCGCCGAAGGCTCGACATAGAGCAGGCGCAATTTTGCCACCTCGTCGGACTTGCGCACGACGAAGACCGAGCCGACTACCTCCTCTTGCCGCTGGGCAATCCAGCTGCGTTCCCATTCTGGATCGAAGGATTTTACGAAGGCGCCGAGGATTTCGGCGACCAGCGCCTCGTAGGTTTCGTCCCAGCCATAGTCCTGTGCGTAGATCTGTCCTTGGCGGCGCACCACCCAGCCGATGTCGCCGACCTGCAAGGGGCGCAGCATATACGGCACTTTGGACTCCGGGCTGTCGCCCAGGAGTTGCTGCACCGTCTGCATGGCCTTGACCAGCCGGTCCTGTTCGGCAGCAGGAAGCCGCTCCAGCAAGGCCGCGACCTGGTCGTGCGAAGCCCGGTTCAGCGGCGCGAAGGCCTGCCGCCCCACCGGCGTCAGCGTGATCGACGACTGCCGCGCATCCGACGCCAGCGGCGCGCGTGCAATCAGCTGCAGGTGCTCGAACTTCTTCAGGAGCCGGCTGACATAACCGGCGTCGAGGCCGAGATCGCGGATGAGATCGCTGGCGGTCAGGCCATCGCGATGCGCCAGTTCGTAGAGCACCCGCGCCTCGGTCAGCGAGAAGGCGCTTTTCAGCAGGCCTTCGTCGAGCAGACCTATCTGGCGGGTGTAGAAGCGGTTGAAAGCCCGCACCGCGTCGATGCGTTCCTTGCCGGGTTGATGATGGATCGTCATGGGAAGCCTCCTGCCCATCAACGATCGGTCATTTATTTGACTTAGTCAAGTATCGAGGAGATGCTCCTCCGGTCGTGTCTCAGGCGATGGCGCGGCGGCGCCGTGCGATCAGGACGAACAGGCCGAGCAGCACGACGCTGGCCGCAGCACTGGCGGCGGCAAATTCCGGCACCGGCCGAAAATCCTTGCCGTCGATCAGCAGCGATGCCGCGACCGGGCCGATCGCCAGACCGAAAAGCTGGGCCGCCGGCACCAGAAGCACGGCCGTGCGCGTCTCGTCGGCGGTGATCGCCAGCCGGATCTGATAGGGCACGATGAACAGAAGGATGAAGCCCATGATCAAGGCCGCGACCCAGAAAACCGTCAGGCCGGGGCTGCCGGCGAGCACCACGGAACTGGCGACGGCGACCACGCCGATCGCCACGATGGCGAAGCGGTAGTCGATACGCGCCTCGAAGACGGTAGCCGTCATTGCGCCCAGCACCTGCAATGCCAGGCTGGCCGAGACGATCAGGCCGACGCTGCGGCCATCGATGCCGTATTGTGCGCCAAGCGGCTCGAGAAACGCCCAGACCGAGCCGAAGAACATAAAGTAGCAGAAGACGCACAGCAAAGCGGCAAGCGAAGGAACGGTCAGCACATTGCTGAACTGTTCCTCCTTGGGCAGGTCGGCATAGCTATCGGGAACGATGAAGGCGACCGCCACCGAAGCGATGCAGACGACGGCAAGGACGATGAAGCCGCCTGCCGATCCGGCGGCCGGGATGACGTAAAGCGCCAGCAGCAGGGCAAGGGCGCATTGCGCCAGGGTCTGAAGGGTGACGAAGAAGCCGCCGATGCGCTCGGCCCGGCGCGAACGGGCGATCAGTTCCGTGGCGACCGCCACCAGCCCACCCTCGGCGAGGCCCGCCACCGCGCGGGCGGCAATCAGCGAGGTCGAGGTCAGCGCATAGGCGGTCGCCCCGTTCGCCAGCGCCAGCAAGAGCAGAAGGACGGCACTTTTCAAGCGCATATTGTGGGCGGACAGCATCATGGCGATGGCCGCCGATCCGATGCCGATGGCGATCATCTCCGCCGTGGCGACCAGCGCGAGTTCGTCACCGCTGACATGCCCTTCGGTGTAGAGCGCGCCGAGAAGCACCGGCTGCAGCCCGAGAACGAGCAGGCCGACCGAGCCGATCCACAATGCCGAGGCGAGTTGCGCCCCAGTGGGGTTGCCGACCAGCCAGTCGCCGTTCCCGGCATCCGCGTTACCAGCAGAAGTCACGGTCGCCTCCCAACGTCCTTGCCTGACGGCAAAAAAACTGACAGTCTGTCAGCATTTAGAAACTGATACTCGATCATATTCGTTTGTCAATCAGTAGCGGGACTTGGCACCAACAAGGCTGGGGATGGTCTTGGCGATCGAATGGTCTGGGCGATCGAGAGGATGGCGGCATGAACGAAGCAGTGCAGATGACGACCGAACCGAGGCGCAGGCCCAAACAGGAGCGCAGCCGCGAGCGCATCGACGCCATCCTGTCGACGACCATGCGGCTGATCGGCGAGAAAGGCATCGACGCCGTCACCATGAAGGAAGTCGGCGCACAGGCCGGCGGGCCGATCGCCACCGTCTATCATTACTTCCCCAACAAGTCGGCGATCCTGGCGATGCTCTACGAGCGATTCTCCGAAGTGAGCCGCGCCCGGCTTGCCGCCATCGTTGCCGACATTGGCGGGCTGGACGACGTTATCGCTGCGGCCGACCGGCTGCTCGACGACTACTATGAGCGCGTCGCCGGCGACCCCGCCATTCAGGACCTGCAAAACGCCATCCAGGCTGACAAGGCGCTGAAGAATCTCGACATCGCCGAAACCCGGCGCCAGGCGACGATGTTCTGCGACCATGTCGGCCCCTTTCTCGCGCCAGAGCGACGCAATGAGTTCGGCCGTATGGTTTTCCTGATCTTCCAGCTGGCCGGCGGCGTCGTGCGCATGGCGCTGACCCAGAACCAGGAGGAAAGCCGCCACACCATCGAGGACTACCGGTCGATCATCCATACGCAGTTGGGACTGTTTCTCTAGCGCCCGATTCGACCCCGTCCGGTCTGGTGGATGAGGTTTTCGAAGCCGTCGGCCAGGTTGGCTGTGCCGGCGGCAACAATCTTCGACAGGTTCCTGGCGCGACCTGGGGTCTTGTTGGCATCGAGCAGCACGGCCCTGCCCTCATGCACGACAAAGTCGAATTTGCCATAGTCGAAGCCCAGCTTCCGACGCAAGGCGCGCAGTTCGTCGGGAACCGCAACCGGCTGCCGGCGGACGGTGTCGTCGCCCTTGACCAGGCGCTGCGGCGAGACATAGCGGGTGCAGCGCTCCCGATCGCCGCAGAATATCCAGAACCGCGCCGCAAACCCGTCGGGCTCGATTTCGGGAATGAATTTTTCCACGATCAGGTCGGCACGCCTGAAAATCTCCGGCGCCACATCGGCCAGCGAGGCATGCACCTGATAACGGTCGAAGGTCTGCGCGCCCGGGAAAGGCACTGCCTTGCCGGCGCGAACGGATTTTCGGTTGAGCTGCTCCTCGGGCGTCCCCCAATGATTGAGGTTGCTCTTGACGATGACCTGGCCGCTCCAGTTGGCACCCTCCTCGAGGATCGCACCACTGATGCGGCGCTTGGAAATGTCGGTTGCACCAAGATTGAGACAAATCGGAAATCCGCGCGCGTAGTCGACATAGTCCGATGGCGTCACTGTCGCGTCGACATGCAGGACGGCAATATCGGCGTTATGACTTGCCGAGGGTCCACGCATGATCTGCACGGAGTGACCGCGCCGTTTCAGCTCCGCCAGGACGTCGAACAGCATGTAGGGGCTGTCCTGGCGCAGCAGGAGGCCCCGCCGGCTCTGGAAGCGGTCAAATTCATGCGTTATGACGGCAATGCGGGCCATGGCCTTTCCTGCATGAGGTAACTCGCAAGGCAACCAACAGCCTGGAAGGAAATATGTCCAGCCTTTCCCCAAACCGTTCCGCATGACTGAGCATTGGGACGCAATTCGCCGTCATTGGCGGCTTCTCGGGTCGCCGCTGTGTCCGCCCCCGGAAGCTGTCGCCGCCTATGAGCGCGAACTTAGCCTGCAATCAGTCGATGTGGTGCTGCTCGGGGTCACGCCGGAGCTTGCCGGCCTCGGAAGGACCATGCTCGCGATCGACGAGTCCACTGCCATGATATCGGGCATCTGGCCGGGCGATACCGCCTCACGCAAGGCGGTGATCGGCAACTGGCTGGAGTTGCCGCTGGGCGACGAAAGCGCCGGGGCGGTGATCGGCGACGGCTGCCTGTCGGCGCTGGACTCCTCGGTTGCACGGCAGGCGCTGCTTGCCGAGATTGCGCGTGTGCTGAAGTCCGGTGGGCGGGCTGCATTGCGCGCCTATGCAAGTCCTCAGGTACAGGATGATCTGCAGGAGGTCCGGGCGCTGACGCTTTCCGGTGGTGTCGCGACCTTCCACGAACTCAAATGGCGCATTGCCATGGCTTGTGCCGGCGGCGATCCCGACCGCGCCATTCCGGTGCGGGCGATCCTCGATGCCTTCGATGCGCTGTTTGCCGACCGGGAGGCCCTTGCCGCGACGACCGGATGGGAGATGCCGGTCATCGGCACCATCGATGCCTATGCGAATTCGAAGACTGTCTACAGTTTCGCCCCGGCGGCGACGCTGGTCGAAGAGGCGAGCCGGTTTTTTGACAGTGTCCGCCTCGCGCCGACAGGGACCTATGGGCTGGCTGAACGCTGTCCGCTTCTGGTGCTTGAATCGCCGCGGCGCCGATAGGGTCTGCCGTCGGATCGCGGCACGGCTCCAATTGGCACAATTGTGCTCACCGTTCGCCTTGACTCTCGAAAGCCACGCGCTTATTTCAGCGCGACGTTAGCACTCTCCCCAGGTGAGTGCTAACGCACATCCGGCACCGCCGGATCGAGGAACAGCTCTCACCGTTCTCATTCGAGGAAGAAAAAATGGCAAAGTCGAAGTTCCGCCCGCTTCATGACCGCGTGGTCGTACGCCGGGTCGAATCCGAATCCAAGACCGCCGGCGGGATCATCATCCCGGATACGGCAAAGGAAAAGCCGCAGGAAGGCGAGATCATCGCCGTCGGCTCCGGCGCTCGCGACGAAGCCGGCAAGCTGGTCCCGCTGGACGTCAAGGCCGGCGACCGCATCCTGTTCGGCAAATGGTCGGGCACCGAAGTCAAGCTCAATGGCGAAGACCTTCTGATCATGAAGGAATCCGACATTATGGGCATCATCGGCTGATCATCGGCCTCACCGTCAACTAATTTCGGGCTTGATCGCAAGCCCCCTGCCAGGAGCTAAAAAATGGCTGCTAAAGACGTAAAATTCTCCCGCGACGCCCGCGAGCGCATGCTGCGCGGCGTCAACATCCTCGCCGACGCGGTGAAGGTCACGCTCGGCCCCAAGGGCCGCAACGTCGTCATCGACAAGTCGTTCGGCGCACCGCGCATCACCAAGGACGGCGTCACCGTCGCCAAGGAAATCGAGCTTGAAGACAAGTTCGAGAACATGGGCGCGCAGATGGTCCGCGAAGTTGCTTCGAAGACCAACGACATCGCCGGCGACGGCACCACGACCGCGACCGTCCTGGCGCAGTCGATCGTCCAGGAAGGCCACAAGGCCGTTGCCGCCGGCATGAACCCGATGGATCTGAAGCGCGGCATCGACCTGGCCGTGACCGAAGTCGTCGCGGCTCTCGGCAAGGCTGCCAAGAAGATCAAGACCTCCGAGGAAGTTGCCCAGGTCGGCACGATCTCCGCCAATGGCGACGAGTCGGTCGGCGCCATGATCGCCGAAGCGATGCAGAAGGTCGGCAATGAAGGCGTCATCACGGTTGAAGAAGCCAAGACCGCCGAGACAGAGCTGGAAGTCGTCGAAGGCATGCAGTTCGACCGCGGCTATCTCTCGCCCTACTTCGTCACCAACGCCGACAAGATGGTTGCCGAGCTCGAGGACGCCTACATCCTCCTGCACGAGAAGAAGCTGTCCAACCTCCAGGCCATGCTGCCGGTTCTCGAAGCCGTCGTGCAGACCTCCAAGCCGCTGCTCATCATCTCGGAAGACGTCGAAGGCGAGGCTCTGGCCACGCTGGTCGTCAACAAGCTGCGTGGTGGCCTGAAAATCGCCGCCGTCAAGGCGCCGGGCTTCGGTGATCGCCGCAAGGCCATGCTGGAAGACATCGCCATCCTGACCGGTGGCCAGGTCATCTCGGAAGACCTCGGCATCAAGCTCGAGAATGTCGGCCTCAACATGCTCGGCCGCGCCAAGAAGGTGTCGATCTCCAAGGAGAACACCACCATCGTCGACGGCGCCGGCAAGAAGGCCGAGATCCAGGGCCGCGTTGCCCAGATCAAGCAGCAGATCGAAGAGACCACGTCGGACTACGACAAGGAGAAGCTGCAGGAACGTCTGGCGAAGCTCGCCGGCGGCGTTGCGGTGATCCGTGTCGGCGGCGCGACGGAAGTCGAAGTCAAGGAAAAGAAGGACCGCGTCGATGACGCCCTCAACGCGACCCGTGCGGCCGTGGAAGAAGGCATCGTTGCAGGCGGCGGCGTCGCTCTCCTGCGCGCTTCGGCCAACATCAAGGTCACCGGCGTCAATGCCGACCAGGCTGCCGGAATCAACATCGTTCGCCGTGCACTGCAGGCTCCGGCCCGTCAGATCGCTTCGAACGCAGGTGCTGAAGCTTCGATCGTTGCCGGCAAGATCCTCGACAACAAGGGCGCGACCTACGGCTACAACGCCCAGACCGGCGAGTATGGCGACATGATCGCCATGGGCATCGTCGACCCGGTCAAGGTCGTTCGCACCGCTCTCCAGGACGCGGCCTCGGTCGCCGGCCTGCTCGTCACCACCGAAGCCATGATCGCGGAGGCTCCCAAGAAGGAGTCGGCCGGCGGCGGCATGCCTGGCGGCATGGGCGGCGGCGGCATGGGCGGCATGGGCGGCATGGATTTCTAATCCAAGCTATCTGGCTTATGCATACGGAAAGGGCGCCGAGAGGCGCCCTTTTTGTTTTGGAAAGCGGATGGTTAGGCGGCGCTGTCCGCCTGCCGCGCAACCTTGCCTGCAAGCACCGCCTGCTCGACAAGCGCCGCCACCTCGTCGGCCACCACCAGCACCGGGCCACGATCGCGGGTGGCCCTCGCAATCACCATCAGCCCTTCCAGCGAGGATTCGACCAGCAGTGCCAGGGCATGCGCCCGGCGTTCGGGCACTCCTGCCCTGACAAAGGCCTGTCGCAGCAAGCCGATCCATTGCTCGAAAGCCGATCGGCAGAGTTCCGCCAGTTCCGGCACATCGGTGGGTGAATCCAGCACCACCGGCGCGATGGGGCAACCCAGCGAAAAATCATTGTCCTCCAGCATGCGCCCGACCGACTGGTAGATGTGATGGACGGCCACTGCAGGATCGCTCTCGGCTGCCAGTGCTTCGCCCAGCCTTTTCGTGACGTCGGCAACGCTGTTACGCGTCACCTCGATGACCAGTTGGTCCTTGCCGCCTGGGAAATGAAAATAGAGCGAGCCGCGCGGCGCCCCGCTGGCGCCCAGAATGTCGTTGAGCGAGGTGCCGTGATAGCCGCGCTGCCTGAGCAACAGGCCGGTGGTCTCGAGTATGCGGGTGCGGGTGTCGTTGGCCATGTCAACCTCTGTCAGCAGTGACGCATTATAGGCCTTGCCAAGAATATGACAATCGGTCTATATAGTATGTAGATCAGTCTATATATATTGTTAAGGAGAGTGACATGCGCAGCTACCGTCTCGAAGGGTTTGGTGGAACCGAATCCCTGGCGATGCGCGACGAGGCGCGGACGGAACCGAAACCGCATGAGATCGTGGTGCGAGTCCGCGCCGCCTCGCTCAATCGGCGCGACACGATGATCCTTGGCGGCACCTATCCGTTGCCGCCGCGGCAAGGCATCGTGCCGCTGAGCGACGGCGCCGGTGACGTCGTCGTAATCGGCGATGCCGTCACCCGTTTTGCCGTCGGCGACCGCGTCACAGGCAGCTACTTCGCCCGCTGGATCGATGGCCGCATCAATGCCGGTCTGATCGACCAGCTCGGCTGTACGCTGGACGGCATGCTGACTGAGTTTGCCGTGCTCGACGAACAATGGGCGGCGCGACTGCCCGATCATCTGAGCTGGCACGAAGCGGCGACGCTGACCTGCGCCGGCGTGACGGCCTGGAACGCGGTGACCGGGACCCGGATTCCGAAGCCTGGTCAATGGGTTCTCACCATCGGTTCGGGTGGCGTTTCGCTGTTTGCTCTGCAGTTCGCCAAGTTGCTCGGCTGCCGGGTTGTCGCCGTCACATCGCGCGCGGAGAAGGCCGACAGGCTGCGGGCGCTGGGCGCCGACCTCGTTGTCTCCAGCACTGACATACCGGAATGGGGCGGCTGGGCGCGCGAGCAGACAGGCGGCATCGACCTCGTCGTCGAAACCGGCGGCCCGGCCACCTTCGCGCAGTCGCTGATTGCCAGCACGCTTTATGGACACATCGTGCTGCTGACGCTGCAGGACGCTAGTGGCAGATCGATCGAGATGCCGGCAGCGCTTTATCAGCGCAGCCTCGCCACCATCAGCCGCCTGTTCGTCGGCAGCCGCAGCAATCTCGAGGCCATGCTGCGCGCCGTGTCGCAGCATCGCCTCAAGCCCGTTATCGACAGGGTCTTCCCCTTTGCCGAAGCCCCCGAAGCGTACCGCCACTTCCAGCAGGGCGACGTGTTCGGGAAGGTTGTCATCGACTGCGCCTGACCCAATTGCCCGCTTTTCAACCCCGAATCAGGAGAACGACCATGACCATCCGTGAAGCTTCCGCAGAATGGCAAGGCACGCTGAAGGAAGGCGGCGGCCGTCTGCGGCTTGGCAGCGGCGTCTTCGAAGGCGCCTATTCCTTTCCGTCGCGGTTCGAGAATGGTCCGGGCACCAATCCCGAAGAGCTGATCGGGGCAGCACATGCCGGCTGCTTCTCGATGGCGCTGACCTTCATCCTCGGCCAGGAAGGCCACGTCGCCCGCACCATCCGCACCGTCGCCAAGGTGCATCTCGGCGCGACCGCCGCCGGGCCGACGATCACCCGCATCGAGCTCGAAACGGAGGCGGAGGTCACGGATCTCGCCGAAGACGAGTTCGAACGCCTGGCGCAGTCGGCCAAGGCGACTTGCCTCGTCTCGCGCGCCTTGGCCGGCGTGCCTCAGATCACCCTAAAGGCCGTGCTGGTCAAAGCCGTCAAAGATCAATGAAACCGGGAGAATATGATGAAACAGGAGCTTATCATGGACGCAGCCGGGAATGATTTGTCCCGGCAGACGGCCGAGACCATGCGTCGCTTCAACGATGTGTTCCAGTTGCACGATCCGTCCGCGCTTGCCGAGTTGGTGGCGCAGGATTGCGTTATCGAAAACACCGTGCCGGCGCCGGACGGCGCCCGCCATGCCGGCAAAGAGGCATGCATTGACCTATGGTCGGCGATCGCCACCCAGCCTGGCACGCGCTTCGACCTTGAGGAGACATTCGTCGCCGGCGAACGGGCGACGATCCGCTGGCGCTACTTCATGGCCGACGGCAACTCCATCCGCGGCGTCAACCTTATGCGTGTCGCGGACGGGCTGATCGTCGAGGCGATGGGTTACGTCAAGGGATAGAAGCGTTGCCCGATACGGCACTCCCGTTCCCAGCCCGGAATCTCGCTCAAGTCGAGTTTCCGGGCCGGTTTTCTGGTCACTGGATGACGCGGTGCAGCTTCACCGTGGTGCTGGGACTGTTCTGGATGGTCTGGAAGATCACGCAATAGCGATCCGTGAGCTCGAGCAGTTGGTCGAGCTGGCTTTGGGGAGCGTCGGTGTCGATGTCGAACCGCAAGCGGATTTCCTTGAAGCCGACTGGAACACCCGCAGTCACGCCGAGCGTGCCGCGAAGATCGACGTCACCTTCCGCGGAAACTTCGGCGGACCTGATCGGAATTTCGAGCACGGCCGCCGCCGCGCGCATCGAGACACCGGCGCATGCGATCAGCGCCTCCAGCAGCATGTCGCCGGAGCACAGTTCCTGGCCGCTGCCCCCGGCCATCGGATGGATGCCGGCAAGCGCCAGCCCGCGTCCGGTCTCGACCTTGCAGGTCACGGTGGACGCGTCGGCGACGCCTTTGGCCTTCAAGGTGAGGAACGCGGCCTTCGCATCCCTGCGATAGAGATCCTTGATCGGCTCCTGCGTGGCGCGAAATGTTGCGATTTCCATGAACAATCTCCTGTCTTGAATTGTCGTTGTCAAAAATGGCGAGCAGTGGCCGGGCCTTATTCCGGCACCGCGATGCCGGAGCCGCCGAGCTCAGCCGGAAAGTCCCTGAGCTTGGGCAGCCCGTCCTTCATCGGCAGCACGGTCTCAGCGTAGTTGACGTGAACTCCAGGCGTGAATTTCACGCCTGGTATCGTTGCCGCATAGACATCGACCAGGCCGAGCGGCGGATGAACGGTCATCAGATGACCACCGCATTTCGTGCAGAACTGGCGATCGCTCATTTCGGTCTTCTCGAACCCGGACAGGAACTCCAGGCCCCCCGTGACCTTGACGTTCTGAAGCTTCCACAGCGTGAATGCGTTCACGGGAGACGCCGACCACGATCGACAAGAACCGCAATGGCAATAGCCCATTGCCTCGGCGGCTCCGTGCACTTCGATTTCCACAGCGCCGCAAAAACACCCGCCCTTATGTACCGTCATGACATTTGTCCCTGGTTGGTTTCGACAGCACTCAGCGCCCTCTCTCGGCAGCGCTTGAGCACCGGTGCAGGTTTAGGAGTTCTGGCCGCGAACTGAATGATACGGCGTCCGCCTCGCTTGACAGCGCGTCCGGAACTCGAAAGGGATGGCTGACCGGCTAGCCGGGTGCGGGACGAAACGGAATGGCCGGGGATGCTCTGTCTGACCTGTTGAGGACGGTACGCCTTACCGGCGCGACGTTTTTTGACATTGAGGGCCACGAGCCGTGGGCCGTCTGCTCGCCGGCGCCATCGTCCATCCTGCCGAAGATCCTGCCCGGTGCGGACCATCTGATCTCCTACCATGTGGTAACGGCCGGTCGCTGCTTCGCGCGCATCGTCGGCCAGGAAGCGATCGCGCTGGAGGCCGGCGAAGTCGTCGTCTTCACCAGGAGCGACCCGCACATTATGTCCAGCAATCCGGCGCTGCGCGCCGATCCGCCGACAGCCGACGTTCTCGACATCGCAACATCCGGCCGGATGCCGTTTTACATCAACTGCGCCGGCGACGGCGCGACCTCGGCGAGGCTGGTTTGCGGCTATCTCGCCTGTGATGCACAGCCTTTCAATCCACTGCTCGAGGCTTTGCCGTCGGTGATCAAGGCCGGAGATGCCAAAGGCGATGGCGGCTGGCTCAGCCAGTTCATCAACCTGGCTGTCACGGAGGTGGCGCAAAAGCGCGCAGGCAGTGAAACGGTGCTCACCAAACTGAGCGAACTGATGTTTGTCGACGTGTTGCGCCGTTACTTGGAATCGCTGCCGCCACAAACCACGGGATGGCTGGCTGGCCTGCGCGATCCGCACCTGGCGAGGGCACTGGCGCTGATCCACGACCGGCCGGCGCATAACTGGACGGTGGAGGCGCTGGCGAAGGACTCCGCGCTGTCGCGCAGCGTGCTCGCCGAACGCTTCACCAGGCTGGTCGGCATGCCGCCAATGCATTATCTCGCCAAATGGCGCATGCAGATCGCCTCGGAGCTGCTCAGCGCCGGCTCCAGCAACATGGCCAGCATCGCCGCTGAAATCGGCTACGAATCCGAGGCAGCGTTCAGCCGCGCCTTCAAGAAGATGATCGGCCTTCCTCCCTCGGCCTGGCGTCTAGGCATCCGGACCGGATCCGGAACCGACGAAGAGTAGGCCGAGGCCTGGCAGCTCCTGTTCTATCGATCAGCCAGCGCCAGCTTGGCGCCGAGCATGACAAAGGCGCCGGCGAAGGTGCGGCGCATCCAGGTCAGCACCATCGGCCGCGACACGACATGGCTGCGGATCGAGGCCGCAAAGATCCCGTAAGCGACGAAGACGACGAAGGTCAGCAGCATGAAGACGCTCGAGAGTTCGAGCATCTTGGCAAATGCGTTCGGTTCGGTCGTGCTGACGAATTGCGGCAGGAAGGCAAAGAAGAAGATCGACAGCTTCGGGTTCAGGATGTTGATCAGGATACCGGAGGTGATGACCTTGGCTGCCGAGCGGGGTGCCGCGTTTTCATCGACGCTCAGGCCGCCCTTCTCCTTCAGCGTGTTCCAGGCCATGTAGAGGAGATAGGCGACGCCGAGATATTTCAGCGTCTCGAAGGCGACAGCACTTGTGTGCAGCAGCGCCGCCAGGCCGGTGATGGCGGCGGCCATATGCGGGATGATGCCAAGCGTGCAGCCGAATGCAGCAGTGATCGAGGCGCGCGCGCCTCGCGAAAGCCCGGCGCTCAGCGTGTAGAGAACGCCGGTGCCGGGCGAAGCCACGACGATCAGCGACGTCAACAGGAATTCGATGCTCATGGTTCCTCCAACGCCCTGCCCGTGGTGGAAGCTATCGGGGGATGTGGGATCAGGCAAGGTGGGCGTCGGCTAGATCGTTGGCATCCCGTGCGCCTTGCGCGCCATCAGGCAATCGTCGCCGCCAGGCATGCAGGTGTGGCAGACGTCCGGGCGGATCTCGTAGATGCCGCAGGCCGTGTGCTTGCCGATCTCGCCCGTAAGCGCCGAACAGCGCACGCCCTCGCAGCGCATCCCGGACAGGTCGGCGGACACGAACTTTTCCGGAATCCGGTCAAGTTGCGCATCGTCCTCGGTCGAGAAGCGCGGCCATTCGGCCGAGTAGGAGCAGCAGGCGCCGCAGCTCTGGCAATCGAAAACCGGCTGGTCGTCCTGTTTTGACGACCGGATATCCCTGGCGGCCAACGCGACCAGCCCAGGCGCTGCGAGATTGCGATCGGCTTGGTGCGACAAGGCGCTATTTCTTCTTGCCTGCCTTGCCCTTGGGCGTGGCGGCTGGCGCCTCGAACAGATCGGTCGCCGACGGTTCGGCGGCCTTCGGCGCGGCAGCGGGCTTGGCCGGCTTTGCAGTGGCAGCAGTCGGCGCTGCCGGCTGGTCCTTGGTGGAAAACTTTATGGCCATGTCAGTCCTCGTCGGAAAAGCGGGATGATGGTGCGCGCGGATTGCGCAAGCGGCCGATCAGCGCCGAGACCGCTGTGATGTTCATTTCCTCGGGCGACCAGTTCCTCGCCTCGGCGATGTGGTGCGCCGCCAGTTCGCGATGCGTGCTGCCGCTATAGGCGGCATCCTGGTAGGTCACGCGCTCCTGGGTCTTTTTGTCCTCGCGGACATATTCGACCAGATAGTTCGGAGCTTCGGCACGGCCGCGCACGCCGACGCGCACCTGGGCATCGCCATGCGCGCGCTTGCAGCGCTCGAGCTTTTCCAGCACACGGCGGACATATTCGACCGGCTTGTCCAGGCCCGGGACCATGGACGCGATGGTCGCATCGGCATCGATCGGCGTCGGCGGTACGCGCTTGGTGGCCATCAGCGTTTGCCTGCCCGCTTCGGCAGCGCCGTAAGGACTGCGGCCGCTGCCATGTCGTCGGCTTCCTTTTCCTTGCGCAGTTCGCGCAAGCGCGCGGTCTTGGCTTCGCGCGCCTCGCTGACGGCATCACGCTCGGACAGGATGCGGTTGAGTGACATCGACTGGGTTTGCGTCTTGCTGAACAGCGAGCCGGCCTGGTCGGCAGTCTTGGATTGAGTGGTCAAAACTTTCTCCTGTCGGGAGCCTGGTGCCGATAGAGCGAGAGCGGTCTTCGATTACGACCAAAGCAATACGGCAGCGGGGCAGTATGGGCGGTTCAGATTGCTGGATCGTCCCTTAGCACGTTCCGGCCGGCGTGCGGCGCACTTTTAGCGGCATGACGCACAAAATGAAAAAGGCCAGGCACCGCCTGACCTTCCATGAAAGCGCCGCGCATCCAGTTGGATGCGCAAGGCGCTCCTTTCAGCCTTTCATCGGTGCCAGTACATCCGTGGTCACCGGAAGGCCGAATTCCTTATCAGGCCGCCTTCAACTGGTCGGCGGACATCTTGCCCGACTTGTTGTCGCGGGTCATCTCGTAGCCGAGCTTCTGGCCCTCGACGATGTCACGCATGCCGGCGCGCTCTACGGCCGAGATGTGGACAAAAACGTCGGCGGAGCCGTCGTCAGGCTGAATAAAACCAAAACCTTTGGTGGCGTTGAACCATTTCACTGTGCCGGTGGCCATGAAGAACCCTTTCCCTGGCAAATATTCGTTCACCATCGTGCGACTGCACAACAGCGTTTTGTCTCGATTTTTGATGGGGAAGTTCGTCAAAGGCGCGCATCATGCGCGGATAACAAAAGTCGGTCAAACAAATATCGACATGTTTCTTATAGACTTCTTTTAGCGCCGAGTCAATTTCTGGTTTGGCCGGAGCCCAAATTCAACCTGAGGGTGCCTGAGGCATAAGCCTCAACTGACGAGGTGGCGGAGCTCAAGGCGTTCCAAAAAATATTCCACGCCCCGGAACCAATCGCAAGCCGGCGCATTTCCGTGGTGTCAGCAATTCAGAGAGCAATCTCGGTAATGCTGGCAAAAGAACGCCTCCCGCACATTAAACGGTGCGAGAGGCGTTCTTGTAAGTGCCCTTGTCTGACGCAATTCCCAGGGGAAAACCGTTTCACACTTTCCTTAAACTCACGCTGGCGGCCTACAGGATCGCGCTGATCAGCGGCAGGATCTCGTAGTGGAAACCGCGGCCGGAGCTCGACACCGGATCGCCGTCGGTGACCGCTCTTGCCTCGGCTTCGCTGCCGACACGCAGGATCAGCAGACCCCAAGGACCGGCCGGGTCGGCGACCGGCCCGGCCAGGATCATGGTGCCCTCGGCAAGCTTGCCGCGCAGATAGTCGGCATGCCGGCCCATCAACTCCCTCTCCTCCTCCGTCAGGGTGAAGGCGAAGTCCGGCCGAGGCGGGATCAGCCGGCAGTGGAAGATTGTTGGCGCGGTAGTCTCACGCGGTCCATCATTGCTGGCCATCGGTCACTCACCGTGATGTCATTAGTGGTCCTATTCGTCCGGGCCGGGTTCCGGCCAAGTCTCCTTCGCTGCTTCCGCATACCAGTGCCGCATCGCCGGCGTTGCCAACACGGCGTCGACGTAGGCGCGCGTGTCGGGCGCGAGCTTGCCGCCATAGGTGTCGAAGCGGGTGACGACAGGTGCATACATGGCATCGGCCGCGGTGAAATGACCGAACAGGAAGGGGCCGCCTTTGCCGTATTGTTCCCGGCACTGGCGCCAGATCGTTTCGATGCGCGCGCGCTGCATTTCGCCTTCGGCGTCGAGCGGCTTGTGGCCCTTCGGCCGGCGCAAATTCATCGGCCAGCCATAGCGCACCTCGCGAAAGCCGGAATGCATCTCGGTCGCCACCGAGCGAGCCAAGGCGCGGGCGCCGATATCCTGCGGCCAAAGTTTTTTCTCCGGAAACAGGTCGGCCAGATATTCAAGGATGGCAAGGGTTTCCCAGACAATCCTGCCATTGTGATTCAACACTGGCACAAGGCCGGTGGGCGAGACTTTCGCCAGAGCGGCAAAAGTCTCGGGCGTGCGCAGGCGCACGAAACCTTCCTCGAACGGGATCTCCAGATGCTTCATCGCCACCCATGGCCTCAGCGACCAGGACGAAAAGCACTTGTTGGCGATGATGAGCGTAAATTCAGCCAAGGCGGTCTCCCCAAAATTTCGTCACACTAGTCACACGATACGACGCGGCAAAGCGTTTCGGCGACCATATAAGCGACCAGATGCGACGATGATCGCCGCCCAGGGAACCTAAGCCAAGCCGGCCCGTTTGCCTCCTGCGAATGAATCCCCGGAATCCCAGGAGATGCAAAGATGGTGAACAAGGATCAGGTTGCCGGCGTGGCCAAGCAGGTCAAGGGCTCGGTCAAGGAGGCCGGCGGCAAGGCGACCGGCAACAGGCAGACCCAGGCCGAAGGCACTGCAGACAAGACCGCCGGCAAGGTGCAGAAGGTCTATGGCGACGTGAAGGACAAGATCAAAAAGGCGCTCTGACCCGATCTCGCAGGCAATGAGGAAGGCGGCTCAAGGCCGCCTTTTTCTTGTCAGAGGCTGAGACTCTTGCTGAAGGCGCTGGTGAACTTGACCTCGCCGTGGTCGCCGGCCGCCTCGCCCAGCACTACGTCCATGCTGTCCCCGGTTACCCTCACCAGCGCGAAGCCGCCCATATAGGCGGCCTTCGGCTTGAACAGGTCGAGGCCATCGCTTTTGTAGATCATAGGCACTTCGTGCTGATGGCCATGGAAGATGGCGATGACATTGTAGCCCTTCAGCGCCGCCAGCAGCGCCTGGCGGTCGGCCTCGCTCCACCAGTGCGGCGCGCCTGCGCCGTCATCGTCATAGGTGCGCTTGGCCGGGTCCCAGCGCTCGACCGAGAAAGTGTCCCAGCCAAAGTGCTGGAACAGGATGAGGGGACGGCCATCCGCCGCGTAGGTCGCCAGATCCTGCTTCAGCCACGGCAGGCTGCTCACCGCGCCATGGCCGGTGTCGCCGGCAAAGCGGTGGGTCTGGACGAGATGCAGGCCGCCCCAGTCCCAGGAATAGCAGTCGGTGTCGACATCGTATTCGGTGGCCGGCACCGGCGGCTTGAAGAACACGCCGGGGCGGTGGTTGACCTCGACATAGTCGCGCAGTTCACGCCGATACCAGTCGACATGGGGCGGCGAGCCGTTCTGGTCGAGATCGTGGTTGCCGAGGCCGACATAGACCGGCATGTGCACGCGGTCCGGGCCGACGCCTTGTTGATAGCGCTGGCTGAACTGCAACAGTTGCGTGCCTTCGCTGGGCTCGGTGATCTGGCCGCCGCCATCGTCGGTGATGTCGCCGCCGACAACGAGGCCGAGCGGCGCATCGATGCGGCTGCCGGCCGAACGCAGGCGGGTTGCAACGCCATCGATCTCGACTGGCCATTGCCGGCCGGCCAAGCCATTGAGGACAGCGACATTGCGCAACAGCGCGGCATCGGTCTTGCCTTCCTCCAGGCAGTTGGGGCTGAGGCCGCTCGACATGCGGCAGGCATGGACGTCGGCGATGAACAGAAAGGTGGCGTCGATGGGCTGGATGCGCTTGCCGGTCTGGCCAAGCGCGGCGCGCGGCAGCATGCCAGCCATGGTAAGGCCGGCTGCCTGTGCGAGGAAATTGCGACGGGAGAGGACGAGCTTGCGATTCATGACCTGAAATTCAGCACAGCCGGCGCCCCACCGTCCGGTTGCCAGGAATGGCAGGTCGACACGGCACTGTGGCTCTGGCATTTCTTGGGTCATGCTGGCGCGCAGCAAATACAAGCAGAGGGGGAGGATTTCATGAGAGCCTTTTCGATAGGCGTGGTGCTGGCTGGGTTGCTGCCGGCGGCTGCGGTGCATGCCGCCGATTGTGTCGACGCAAAATCGGCCAAGGCCGGCTTCGTTCTGGAAATGCCTGGCGTCCGCAGCGAGTTTCGGCCGGTGGCCGGCGGCATGGTGTCCGTCGCCAACACCTACGAATCGCAATCGCCGCAAACACAGTTCCTGTTTGCCGGCCTGGTCGAAGTGTTTCGCGACAGCGATACCGGACGGGTGGCGACGATCCCGTTTTCCGATCTGCGAAAACTGTTTCCGCTGAAGACGGGAGCCAAGAGCACGATCGAATTCGTCGAGCTGTCGCCGAACAAGCAGCCGAAGAGCACCAAGACACTGAGCCTGGTCGTCAAGGGCAAGGAGACGTTCAACGTCGGCGGCTGCAAATACAACGTGCTGGCGGTCACGGAGACCTTTAAGAACGGCGCCGGCGAAACGCTGGACACATTTACCGCGCTTTATGCGCCCGATCTGCAGGCGTCCCTCGCCCGGCGCTACGACGAAGGGACCAGCGCGGAATCGGTGAACGGTTACGAGACGATCAAGCCGCTTTCCGACTAGAACAGCGCAGTTCCGGCCTCAAGGTTTTCCCGGCCGCAGCAGGATCCTGCGACGCCGCTTCGCTCTGCTCGGGAATGGCGGCGTTGAGCTACCCTGAAGTTCGGCCAGGCAATCGCGCAGCACGCTGGCATCCTGTGCCGCCTTGGCCATCGACATGGCGCCGGAATAGGCGGCGATGGCGAGTGCCGCAAAGCGCTCGGGGTCGGTGCCCTGCTCCCTCCCCGACTGCTGGTCGGCTCGCACCTTGTCGGCAACCGCCTGACGCCATCCGGCAAAGATATCGTCCAGAGCGGCGCGGAAATCCGGGTCAGCGAGCGACAGTTCATGCGCCAGATTGTTGAGCGGACAGCCGCGCACGAAGCCTTGCTGCTCAAGCTCGGTCGCCACCGCCTCGAACACCGCGCGCACGCCTTCGCGCGCCGAGCCTGCCGCCCGTACAGGGTTGATCCAGGTTTCATCGAGGGCCGCTGCCACGCGCTCCTCGATCACCGCCAGAGCTAGCGCCTTCTTCGTCGGGAAATGATGATGCAGCGCGCCGCCGCTGACGCCTGCGGTCGTCATCAACTCGCCAAGAGCGGATGCATGATAGCCACGCGCCTGGAACGACGCTTCGGCGACATCGAGCACCTTGTTGCGCAGCCCTTCGGGATCGTTGGTGCGTTTTCGCGGCGGCCCTTTCGGAGCCCGAGCAATCTCTGCTGACATTTGCCAACGATAGCAGATTGACAAAACAGGACAACCGGTCTGTTTTATAAACCGGATGATCATCCTGTTTTTTGGAGACGACACAATGACCGTACCCCTGAATGCGCCTGCGACGGCAAGCCTGCTCGCTTCGCCTGTCGTCGAGTTGCGGCAGTACACGCTGAAGCCGGGCCGGCGCGAGACGCTGATCGACATCTTCGACAGTCGGTTCATCGAAGGCCAGGAACACGCCGGCATGACCATCATCGGACAGTTCCGCGACCTCGACCGCCCCGACATGTTCGTCTGGCTGCGCGGCTTCGATGGCATGGAAGCGCGGAAGCAGGCGCTCACCGCCTTCTATGACGGGCCGGTGTGGACGGCGCACCGCGACGCCGCCAATGCGACGATGATCGATTCTGACGATGTGCTGCTCTTGAAGGCGGCATGGCCAGGCGCCGGCTTCGATCTGTCAGGCGCGCAGCGAGGCGCCATGCCGGCGGACGGAAAGCCGAGCGCAGACGATGGCTTGACCGGTGTGGTTGTCATCCAGATTCATCATCTGCGGTCTGGCGCCGAAGCCGATTTCGCCGGCAATTTCGAAACGGATGCCGTTCCGGTCCTTATCGGCGCCGGCGGACGGTTGCTTGGCGCCTTCATCACCGAGCACGCCGAAAACAGCTTTCCCCGCCTGCCGGTGCGCTTGAGCGAAAACGTCTTTATCGCGGTGACGGGTTTCAACAGTCCCGAGGCGCATGCCAGTTACGAAGCCGCAGTTGCCGCTTCGCCCCAATGGCAAGCGGCCGATGTGACCTGGCGGACCGAAACCTTGCGCCTGACGCCGACGTCGCAGTCGCTGCTGCGGTAACCGGATCGGCACGCGGCCAACCGAAGTTCATACTGAGCGATAGGCCGGCGGCTTGACCGCCCTCGCCGATCGGCATTGCCTTCGTGACGCGGGCAACAGCGAGAGCATTCGATGCGACTTGGCCTTCAATGAGACTTTCTGGCAAACGAGCACTGGTGACCGGCGGCTCGGACGGCATCGGCCTGGCGATATCGGAAGCTTTCTTGCGCGAGGGCGCCGACGTGCTGATCGTCGGTCGCGACACCAGCAAGCTCGAGACCGCCCGCGAGACACTTGCGGCGGAGGGCAACGTCGGCACCCAGTCGGCCGATCTCTCGACCTCTTCCGGCATCGATGCCGTGGTCGATCGCGCGAAAGCAACCGGCCCACTCGACATCCTCGTCAACAATGCCGGCGTCGCTTATCTGGTGCCTTTCGAGACCGTCACCGAGCACCAATTCCAGCAATCCTTCGCGCTCAATGTGACGGCGGCGTTCTTCCTTACCCAGCGCCTGCTGCCGCATTTCGGCGCCGGCGCTTCGGTCATCAACATCTCGTCCTACTTCGCCAACAAGATGATCCCGAAGCGGCCATCGAGCCTGTATTCCTTGTCCAAGGGCGCGCTGAATTCGCTGACCAAGTCGCTGGCCTTCGAGCTTGGTCCGCGCGGCATCAGGGTCAATGCGATTGCGCCCGGCACGGTCGAGACAGCCATGCGGCGCAAGTCGATCGAAAACCTGCCGGCGGCAGCGCAGGCCGAGCTGAAAGCCTATGTCGAGCGCAGCTACCCGCTCGGCCGCATCGGCCAGACCAGCGATCTTGCCGGCATCGCCGTCTATCTCGCCAGCGATGAGGCGGCGTGGACCAGCGGCGGCATTTTCGCGATCGATGGCGGGTATACGGCGGGGTGACCGTTTGGACGGCCCTCTGCCTCGAACAAGCGGAGCACTTGACCAAACTTCCGATACCGCGTCTGTCTGCAGATTGAGCAATGCTTCAGACATTCGTGGTGCCATGCCGTCTATCGATCCACTGATCCTCTTCTACACAACGTTCTTCAGCAAACCCGTCGATATCGCGTCGATACAGTGCGAAATACCCGGGCGGTGGACACTGGACAAACGACGGATTTCCGAGGCCGCGGCAGTCGTCTTCCATATTCCGAACTTTCGCGAAGTTGGCGATGCCTACAAATACCCTGGTCAATATTGGGTCGCCTGGTCGATGGAATGCGGCCAAAACTACAAGCGACTTGCCGACCTCAAAACCATGCGGCACTTCGATATCATCATGACGCATGAATCCCGGTCCGATGTCTGGGTGCCCTACCTTCCGCGTGCGGTGTGGTGGAAAGATGCGCTGGCCAGACCAATCGTACCGAAAACGGAAGAAGCGCCGGTCGCACTCTTCCAGTCGGCCGGCCTGAATTATAGCGGCCGTGTCGATCTGGCGAACGAACTGGGGCGCCACATCAAGATCGATTCTTATGGCCGATATCGCAACAGCCGATCGGTCTCTGGCCCCGATCTGGGCTCGAAGACCAAGATTGAAACCATTGCGCGGCACAAATTCTGCCTGGCCATGGAGAACTCGATCGAGGCCGACTATGTCACCGAGAAAATCTATGACGCGCTCATGGCCGGCACGGTGCCGATCTACCTTGGCGCTCCCAATGTGGACGAGTTCGTTCCGGAGCACTCCTTTATTGACGCCAGTGCCTTCGCCAGCGCCAGCGATCTTGCAGCCTATCTCCAGCACCTGATCGCAACGCCGCAAGACTACGAGGCTTGACTGGCGCTCAAAGCCATTGCCCGACAATCTCGTCAAACGGGTGCAATCATTGGAAACACCCGCGTTCTGCAGACTGATGAGCGTCGTGCGCCAGCGTCTGGAGGCGCGGACAAGCACGCCTTCCGGACGGCGAACACTTCCGTTCGGCTACAGATCCTATCTCAGGACAAAGCTGCGCCGCTGGAGGAAAAAGGTTCCGAACTGACGGTCCGCGATCAGGCGCGCTTTCAGCAAAATACGGAGGACAAAGAGCGTCTCTTGCGACGTCGAGACGGCTTCGACCTTGCCGCCATGCATCTTGGAGATCTCCGAGGCTATGTGGAGGCGCTCCCAGGGTGGACTTGAAATTCTCGGCTTCGCGATCCGAAGCTCGATCCGGATGCGATGCCGGATTTTGGTCGGGAAACTGGACAGAAGGACAAGTGCATAAGCTACCTCATCGCTGCTGTTGCCAGTGAGACGCCGTAGGTAGACGTGAATTGCGCATTGCTGATCCTGGGGGAAGTTTGCGTAGAGCAATCCGCCAGCTCGACATGATCTTATCGAGCTAAATCCGCAAGTTTCCGTCCACTTTATGGGATCAAGCCGGACTGAGGAGCAATTTCCTTCACACGAAAGTGGAGGGTGCAGGAGTCCCGAAGGGCGGCGCTACTGCTTCAACCGATTTACTGCCTGCCGACCGCAATCTCTGCTTGAAGGCCATTGTGCAACGCGATACGCCGTTGCCGAATTCGATCGTCGGAGAGACAAGTGACCGCTGCCACGACCAGAACCGAAACCGACACGTTCGGCCCCATCGAGGTTGCCGCCGACCGTTACTGGGGCGCGCAGGCGCAGCGTTCCCTCGGCAATTTCAGGATAGGCTGGGAAAAGCAGCCGGCCTCGATCGTGCGTGCGCTCGGCATCGTCAAGCGAGCGGCGGCGGAAGCCAATATGGAGCTGATGCGGCTCGATCCGGCAGTCGGCAAGGCGATCATCGAGGCGGCGCAAGAGGTGATCGACGGCAAGCTGAACGATCATTTCCCGCTGGTCGTCTGGCAGACCGGCTCGGGCACGCAGTCCAACATGAACGCCAACGAGGTGATCTCCAACCGGGCGATCGAACTTCTGGGCGGCGTCATGGGCTCGAAGAAGCCGGTGCACCCTAACGACCACGTCAATATGAGCCAGTCGTCGAACGACACCTACCCGACAGCCATGCACATCGCGTGCGCCGAGCGCATCGTGCACGATCTGCTGCCGGCGCTGAAGCATCTCCACGCTGCGCTCGAGGTCAAGACGAAGGCCTTCGCCCACATCATCAAGATCGGCCGCACCCATACGCAGGACGCGACACCCCTCACGCTGGGTCAGGAATTTTCCGGCTACGCCGCGCAGGTGGCCTCTTCGATCAAGCGCATCGAGATGACGCTGCCCGGCCTGCAGGAACTGGCGCAGGGCGGCACCGCCGTCGGCACCGGCCTCAACGCGCCGGTCGGCTTTGCGGAAAAGGTGGCGGCGCGCATCGCCGAAATCACCGGCATTGCCTTCGTCACCGCGCCGAACAAGTTCGAGGCGCTCGCCGCGCACGATTCCATGGTGTTCTCGCATGGCGCCATCAACGCGGCGGCCGCCGCCCTCTTCAAGATCGCCAACGACATCCGCTTCCTCGGCTCCGGCCCGCGCTCGGGCCTCGGCGAACTGTCGCTGCCGGAAAACGAGCCGGGTTCCTCGATCATGCCGGGCAAGGTCAACCCGACCCAATGCGAGGCTCTGACGCAGGTCTGCGTGCAAGTGTTCGGCAACAACGCCTCGCTGACCTTCGCCGGCAGCCAGGGCCATTTCGAGCTCAACGTCTACAATCCGCTGATGGCCTATAATTTCCTGCAGTCGGTGCAGCTGTTGGCCGACGCTTCGATATCCTTCACCGACAATTGCGTCGTCGGCATCGAGGCGCGCGAAGACAACATCAAGGCCGCGCTCGACCGCTCGCTGATGCTGGTGACAGCGCTGGCGCCGACGATCGGGTACGACAATGCCGCCAAGATCGCCAAGACCGCGCACAAGAAGGGCACCACCTTGCGCGAGGAAGCACTGGCCACCGGGCTGGTCAGCGAGGCAGACTACGACCGGCTGGTGCGGCCGGAGGACATGACGCATCCGGGTTAAGCGATTCCAGGGGAAGTGCCTTCCTCGAAGCGCGCAGCCCTTCCTCTTTGGAATTGCGTCAACTAGAAATCCGAATTGTGTGGCGGACAATTTGCTCCCGCCGCTGCTGGCCGCGACAAGAATTTTGCGTCGGTCGAACGATCCCGAAATGTACGTCCTGTGAACAATGTGTCGCCGGACTGGCGGCTTTGGTGAACAGTCGGCTTGGTCTATCTGACCGGGACATCAACCCTTTTCGGAGAGCCACCATGTCCATCAACACTTCCGCTGCCGGCGCCGGCATCGCGTCCAACAGCTCCACCACCATCCTGCTCGGCCGCATCCTGCTCGCCGCCATCTTCCTGCTTTCCGGCTTCGGCAAGCTCACCGCCATTTCCGGCACCGCCGGCTATTTCGGCGCCATGGGCCTGCCGGTGCCGACCATAACGGCCATTGTCGTCGGCCTGATCGAATTGCTCGGCGGCCTTGCCGTGCTCGTTGGCTTTCAGACCCGCATCGCCGCCTGGGTGCTCGCGGTCTTCACCATCGCCTCGGCCTTTGTCGCCCATACCGGCTGGGCCGACCAGAACCAGATGATCCATTTCCTGAAGAACGTCGCCATCACCGGCGGTTTCCTGCTGCTGGCTTCCTCGGGCCCTGGCGCCTACTCGATCGACGCCAAGCGCGGCTGAGCTTTCCCTCCCAAGCCTGAAAAAAGCGGCGTGGAATTTTCCACGCCGCTTTTTCGTTGTCTGCCCAAGCGCGCGCCCGTTCCATCCCTGCTAGGATCGGTCTCGAAACAGCCGGCGGACAGACAACGGAGATGACCATGCCCCGCGATGCATTGCTTCTGATTTCCCGGCTGCTGCTCGCCGCCCTGCTCGTTCCCTCCGGCTACCACGCGCTCGCCGACATTGCCGGGACGACCGGCTATTTCGCCGGCCTCGGCATGCCATTGCCGACGCTTGCTGCCTGGGGCACCGGGCTGTTCGAGTTGATTGCCGGTCTCTTGATACTGGTCGGCTTTCAGACGCCGGTCGTTGCGATACTTCTTGCCGCTTTCTGCATCGTTGCAGGCTCCATCGGCCACTACGGCCAGGGCGGCGATGACCCGATGCTCACCTTCCTGCACCAGCAGATGCTGATGAAGGATATTGCCATCGCCGGTGGATTCCTGGCGCTAGCCATGGCCGGCGCCGGGGCCTGGTCGATCGACGGGCGCCGCGCCGCGGTCTGATATCGTCAAATATCGTCCCAAGTTGATCCCACGCCGAGGCAGGTCGACCCCCACTCCGTCTCGGCTCCGCCGAGCCACCTCTCCCCCGATCGACGGAGTAGAGGAAGGGCTCGAGCCTATTGCCGCCAACGCTTTCCAACGAGGCTCCCTTCCTTTCCCTCCGGAGGGGGAAGGTGGCGGTGCGAAGCAGCGACGGATTGAGGAAGCCGGTCCTCGAACGCGAGGCCGACGACGACATGCTTTTGCTGTCAGGCCGCGCCTACTTCACCGACACGCTCTGCCCACCCTCGACCGCCAGCACCAGCCGGCGGTTGGTGATCCGCGCCAGTTGCGCCAGCCGTCCGGCCGGGCGTTCGCCGTAAAGATCGGAAAGTGAGGCCGGCAGCACCAGCGCCAACGTGCCATTGCCGCGGTTTTCCCATTTCAGCCGCGGCATGACGCCGGGCATGGCCGCCGTCAGCAGATAGACGACGCGCAGCACCGCCGCCAGGATGCGGGCGCGCTCGAGATAGCGCGGCGTCGCCAGGCCGCGGATTTCCGGCGCCGCATCGTTGAACACGCCTTCGTGGCGGAACAGGCCGACCAGCGCCAGGAAGGCACGGCCGGGGTGATCGACGCCAATGAAGGAGGCGTGGGCAATGATGTTGAGCGACTGCTTGCCGCGATATTCCGGGTGTGCGCGCCAGCCTATATCGGCCAGCAGACAGGCAGCGTGGCGATAGCGCGCCTCATCCTCCGTCTCGTCGATGCCGAAGGCGGCAAAGGTCTTGTCCGTCCATTCGACAAGCTCATGCGCATGGCTGACCGAGCGCGACCGCAGCCGCGCCAGTTCCTCCGAAGCGGAGACCAGCGGATCGGCCTTCTGCTCGGCAGGGTCGAGCAGCGAATAGAGAAACCCTTCGCGCACGCCCAATGCCGAGACGATTATCTTCGACGGCTGCATCGCCGCCATGATCTCCTGCAGCACGACCGCGCCATAGGGCAGCAGCGAACGGCGGTTCTTCGACACGCCTTCGATGCCCTTGACCTTCTCGATCTCGCCTTTCGCCACCTGCTTCAGGAAATTGGCGGCGCTGTCGACACCGATCTCATAGTGGTGCATGACGCCAAGCGGGTAGTTGGTCATTTCCATGTGCAGCCGGGCAAGGTTTCGCCAGGTGCCGCCAACGGCGTAAAAGGGCCGTCCCAGCCCGCCCTTCAACAATTTGGCGCGCGCCAGTTCGTCGCGGGTGATCTTTGCCGCCTGGGCGAGCGAATTCCTGGCCATGTCCTGCAGCCGCAGGCCACCCAGCGGCAGCGTGATGCCGTCGCCGATCGCCTCGCCATTGATGTCGATAAGCTCCAGGCTGCCGCCGCCAAGATCGCCGGCAATGCCATTGGCGGGGTGGAAGCCCGAAATGACGCCAAGCGCCGAATAATGCGCCTCCTGCCGGCCAGTGAGCACGCGGATCTCGGTCTTGAGCACCTCCTGGGCGCGGTGGATGAAATCGGGGCCGTTGATCGCTTCGCGGGCCGCGGCTGTTGCCAGCACAAACATGTGCTCCGCACCCGCCTGGTCGGAGAGCGCGCGGAAACGGCGGAACTCCTCCATCGAGCGCGTCACCGCCTCGGGGTCGAGCTTGCCGGTCGAAACGATGCCGCGGCCGAGGCCGGCCAGCATCTTTTCGTTGAACAGCAAGGTCGGCGAGCGCGCCAACCCTTCATAGACGACAAGGCGGATCGAGTTCGAGCCGATGTCGATGATGGACAGCGGCCGGCGATCCTGCAGCCGGCCTTGGGACGTTGAAATCATCAGCCGGTGTTCTTCTTGCGACGCTTGAACTGCGCGATGCGCTTGGGCGCATGCGACTTCAGCGCGTCACCCCGTCCCGACAGGCTCGGATTGGTCATGAAATATTCCTGCGCGTTGAACGGTTCCTCACCCTCCTCCAGCACGACGCGCCGGGAGGTTCCGTCAGCCAATACGTCGAAACTTTGCTGGTTGTCCATGATGTTGCCCAGCATGATCTGGCCAAGGATCTGTTCATGCACCGTTGGATTGGTGATCGGCACCATGGTCTCGACGCGGCGGTCGAGATTGCGTGGCATCAAGTCGGCCGAGGCGATGTAGACGATCGCCTCGTCCGACGGCAGGCCATGGCCGTTGCCGAAGCAGTAGATGCGGCTGTGTTCGAGGAAGCGGCCGACGATCGACTTGACCCTGATGTTTTCCGACAGGCCGGGCACCTGCGGCCGCAGGCAGCAGATGCCGCGCACGACGAGATCGATCTCGACGCCGGCACGGCTGGCATCATAGAGCGCGTCGATGATGTTGGGATCGACGAGCGCGTTCATCTTCATCCAGATGCGCGCCGGACGGCCAGCCAGCGCGTAGGCGACCTCGTCGGCAATGTGCTTGAGGATACGGCTGCGCAGCGTAAACGGCGAGATGGCGATCCGCATCTCATCGGTCGGCTCGGCATAGCCGGTGATGAAGTTGAACAGCTGGGCGACATCGCGCGCGATCGTCGGATCGGTGGTGAAGAAGGACAGGTCGGTGTAGATGCGCGCGGTCACCGGATGGTAGTTGCCGGTGCCGAGATGCACATAGTTGCGCAGCTTGCCGTCCTCGCGCCGCACTACTAGCGACATTTTCGCATGGGTTTTGAGTTCGAGGAAGCCGAACACGACCTGAACGCCGGCGCGTTCGAGGTCGCGCGCCCAGCGGATGTTGGCTTCCTCGTCGAAGCGCGCCTTGAGCTCGACCAGGGCGGTTACCGACTTGCCGGCCTCGGCCGCGTCGACCAAGGCGCGCACGATCGGGCTGTCGTTGGAGGTGCGGTAGAGCGTCTGCTTGATCGCCACCACCTCCGGGTCGGCCATCGCCTGGCGCAGGAATTGGACCACAACGTCAAAGGATTCATAGGGGTGGTGGACGACGATGTCCTTCTCGCGGATGGCCGCGAAACAGTCGCCGCCATGCTCGCGGATGCGCTCGGGAAAGCGCGGATTGTAGGGGGTGAACTTCAGGTCGTCGCGCGGCACGGCGACGATCTCGGAAATCTGGCTGAGCGCCAGCGGGCCGGTCAGAACGCTGATGCGGCTCGAAGAGACTCCAAGCTCGCCGGCGACGAACTCGCGCAATTCGCCGGGCATCGACTTGTCGAATTCGATGCGGATGACCGAACCGCGGCGGCGGCGCTTCAGCGCCGTCTCGAACAGGCGCACGAGATCTTCCGACTCTTCCTCGACCTCGATATCGCTGTCCCGGATGATGCGGAAGGTGCCTGAACCCTTGACCTCATAGCCGGGGAACAGCTTGCCGATATAGAGGCCGACAGCCTCCTCCAGTGGAATGAAGCGAACGTGCTGCTTGCGGTCGGGCAGACGGATGAAGCGCTTCAGCGCCACCGGCAGGCGCAGAAGCGCGCTCATCTCCTCGCCATTCTTGCGATGGCGCAATTGCAGCGCCATCGAGAAGCCGAGATTGGGAATGAACGGAAACGGATGCGCCGGGTCGATCGACAGTGGAGTCAGGACCGGGAAGACCTGGTCCTGGAAATGGTCTTCCAGCCAGACTTTCTCATCCTTGGTTAGTGCATCGCGGGTGATGCTCTCTATGCCTTCCTTGTTGAGCAGCAGCATCAGCGCTGAAAGGCTGTTCTGCTGGTCCTCCTGCAGCCGCTCGACCTCGCGCAGCAATTGTTCCAGCTGCTGCTCCGGCGTGCGGCCGTCGGGGCTCTTGAGCGCAATGCCTTCGCGCACCTGGCCCGCAAGGCCGGCGACGCGGACCATGAAGAATTCATCGAGATTGGCGGCCGAAATCGACAGGAAACGGACGCGTTCGAGCAGCGGATGGTGCTCGTTCTGCGATTCCTCGAGCACACGCCGGTTGAACTGCAGCCAGGAGAACTCACGGTTGACGAACCGATCGGGGTTGCCGCCCTCGGGGCTCGCCACCTCGACATTGATGAATTCGCTCTGCACCGGCTTCAGTTCGTTCATGGTTCCTGCTCTTCCCCGCCAACCGTCCCTTGGAGCGCCGCTGGACGTGCCATGCCTCTAACACGCTTTTGTGACGCATGGCCCTTCGGCGAAAACCATTCCGATTTCAGGGACATGCACTTAACCGGCTCACCGTATCCTCTGACAGGCTTTTGCGACAGTTTCATTTCATCGATCTTGCAAACAGGCCTGTTATGTTCCAGATGCTTTTCGACGAGATCAAGGAGACGACGATGGCAGGCGGTTCCATTCCCCACTTCCAGAACGATGCGGGCCATCCGGCAATCGACATCGGCGTCAAGGAATTCATGTGCACCGGCGCCAACCCGCCCTTCGACCATCCACACGTGTTCCTCGACATGGGCGACGACAATGAAAAGGTCTGTCCCTACTGCTCGACGCTCTACCGCTATTCGGCGAAGCTGAGGGCGACGGAAACGCTGCCGGCTGGTTGCCTTTATATCGACCAGGCCGCCTGATCCTTCCGCGACAAGCCCGATGGAAGACATCAGGTCCCGGCAGGTCATAATCGCCGGGGCCGGCATCGCCGGGCTGACCGCTGCCCTTGCCTTCGCCGGACGGGGTTATCCGGTAAAGCTGATCGAACAGGCACAGCACCTAGAAGCGGCCGGCGCCGGCATCCAGCTTTCGCCCAACGCAACACGCATTCTTGGAAAACTCGGCGTGCTCGACCGACTGCTGCCCGCAGCGTTGCGGCCGGAAGCGGTCGTGCTCAAGGACGCCGGGACGCTGCGCGAACTGGCGCGGGTACCGCTTGGGCAAGCCGCCGAAGCGCGCTGGCAGGCGCCTTATCTCGTCGCTCACCGCGCCGATCTGCAGGCAGCGCTGCTGGCGCAAATGGCCGAACGGCCGGAGATTGAGTTCATCACCGGCGCCCACGTGACCGGCATCGTCAAAGACGCGCAATATGTCGCCGTGACCGCCGAAGTGGACGGCCGCGAGATCGAGGCACGCGGCAAACTGCTGGTCGGCGCCGACGGCGTCTGGTCGGCGGTCCGGGCGCAACTCGCAGGCGAGGACTTCGTCAAAAGCCGTTTTTCGGGCGAACTCGCCTGGCGGGCTACAATCGCAGCCGACGGTGCGGCCGGAGAAGCCTTTGCCGCGATCGGCGCCGCCGACTGCGTCACCACGTTCCTGCATCCTGGCTTCCACATGGTCGCCTACCCCGTCAGCAAAGGCCGGACCTTCAATCTCGCCGCCTTCACCAAGGGTGAGCGCATGGCCGAAGGTTGGTCGGGCCATGCCGATCCCGCGATCCTCACGGCTGCCCTGCGCGGCACCGCGCCGGGCCTGACGAAGCTTGTGGCACTGGCCGGCCCATGGACGGCCTTTCCGATCCATACCGTCGAACAACAGCGGTGGACGAGCCCGCAGGGCATCGCGCTGATCGGCGACGCCGCGCATGCGATGACGCCGTTTGCCGCACAGGGCGCGGCAATGGCGATCGAAGATGCCATCACGCTTGCCGACGCTATCGCCGATTTCCCTGGCGATCTGCCCAGAAGTTTTCAAATCTGGGAAAATCTTCGGCGGCCGCGTGTCGCCAAGGCCGCGCGTCGTGGGGCCGTAAACCGCCTCGCCTGGCATGCTGCCGGCCCGGTGGCGATCGCCCGCAATCTGTTCCTGGCCATGCGCTCGCCTGACAAGCTCGCCGCCGACCTCGACTGGCTCTATGGATGGCGAGCGGACACTCGGCAGTCCAGATCGTCGACGTAGCGATCCTTCCCACCCCCCTCTGTCCTGCCGGACATCTCCCCCGCAAGGGGGGAGATTGGTGTCGCCGTCGCCTTCGCCAAAATCGCCGGCGTTGCAGCAGGAGCGCCGCGGGCAAAACGGCTGATCTCCCCCCTTGCGGGGGAGATGGCCGGCTGGCCAGAGGGGGGTGCTGTCCCGCTGACTTCAAAAGATCCAACACTGTCGCGGTGCGATGAAGGACTGCTAGTTATAAAACCGCATTGAAAATCCCAGCGAGGCCGGCAGCGGGTTCCACCAGCCGGTGCGCAGGCCGGCGGTGCGCAGGCCGGCGGCTGTCCAGGTGTTACAGCCGACAAGCGCGTTGAATTGGCCGTTCGCCTCGAAGAAGCGGTCGAAGCTGGAATAGGCGGCGTTCTCGATGACGACCGGACCATGCGGCCCTTGCTGGAAACTCGCGTCGATATAGTTGAGCAGCGCTGCAAAACGTTCCTCATCGATGTCGAAACCGGTGACAGCAGGGTGCGGCTCGGCGATGGTCCCGGCGATATCGACATGCATGACCGAGGCGTCCAGTGTCAGCGCCTTGAGGACGGGCACTGCTTTCAGCTGCGACCAGCTCGGCGTCTCCAGATAGAAGGCCCGGCCGCCCCAGCCAAAGACGATGTAGCGCACTTCCGGGGCGTCGACAGGGATGCCGGCAGCGACCAGGAAATGGAAGCGCCGGCGCACCTCGTCATCGACGGGAATGGCGATGTCGGTGTGGATCGGATTCTCCAGCACCAGAATATGGCGCGTGCCCTCACCCGCCGCTGACGCCGGCCACAGCGGACGCGGCACCAGCGTGCCGAGCGTGGCAGCGAGCGCGACCACGATAATCAGCATGGCCACGAAACGCAGGGCTTTTCTCATGCGGCGGCGGCTTTGTGTTTCAATGGAGAAGATCAACCCCGACCCCAGATAGCAAAAGAGCCCGGCCGCATTACGGCCGGGCTCTTTTGGTTCGCATGAAAATGCTCAGTGCAGGATCTGCGACAGAAACAGCTTGGTGCGCTCGTGGCGCGGATGGTCGAAGAACTCGGCCGGCGTGTTCTGTTCGACGATCTGGCCCTGATCCATGAAGATCACCCGGTTGGCGACCTTGCGGGCAAAGCCCATTTCGTGGGTGACGCACAGCATGGTCATGCCTTCCTCGGCAAGGCCCACCATCGTCTCCAGCACTTCCTTGATCATTTCTGGATCGAGCGCCGAGGTCGGCTCATCGAACAGCATGATGCGCGGGTTCATGCACAGCGAACGCGCGATCGCCACGCGCTGCTGTTGGCCGCCCGACAGCTGGCCCGGATATTTGTTGGCCTGTTCGGGGATCTTGACGCGCTTGAGGAAGTGCATGGCGATTTCCTCGGCCTGCTTCTTCGGCGTCTTGCGCACCCAGATCGGTGCCAATGTGCAGTTCTCCAGGATGGTCAGATGCGGGAACAGGTTGAAGTGCTGGAACACCATGCCGACCTCGCGGCGCACCTCGTCGATCTTCTTGAGATCGTTGGTGAGTTCCTTGCCGTCGACGATGATCTTGCCCTTCTGGTGCTCTTCCAGCCGGTTGATGCAGCGGATCATGGTCGATTTGCCCGAGCCCGAAGGACCGCAGATGACGATGCGCTCGCCGCGCATCACCTTGAGGTTGATGTCCTTCAGCACATGGAACTCGCCATACCATTTGTGCATGCCGATGATGTCGATTGCGACATCGGTGGTCGAGATGTGCATCTTCTTGGCATCGACCTTGATCTCTTCGGCGCTGACGGCGTTTTCTATGACCATGGCAGGTTCCCCTTTTTTGTTCTGTCTTTTAGCTATGATGCATGTCGTTGTCCCAAAACCGCTAAACACTTTTGGGCGACATGCATCAACGTTTGTGGCCGGTGTCGAGCCGGCGTTCCGTATACATCGAATAGCGCGACATGCCGAAGCAGAACAGCCAGAAGACGAAGGCTGCAAAGATGAGACCGGATCTCGCGGTCTGTGGCGTCGCCCAATTGGCGTCCGAGAAGTTCTGCTTGACGACGCCAAGCAGGTCAAACATCGAGATGATGATGACGAGGCTTGTGTCCTTGAACATACCGATGAAGGTGTTGACGATGCCGGGGATGACCAGCTTCAGTGCCTGCGGCAGCACGATCAGCACCATCTTCTGCCAGTAGCCCAGGCCAAGCGAATCCGCACCCTCATACTGGCCCTTGGGGATCGCCTGCAGGCCGCCGCGCACCACTTCCGCCATATAGGCGGCGGCAAACAGCGAGACGCCGATCAGCGCCCTGAGATATTTGTCGAACGAAACCCCGGCGGGCAGAAACAGCGGCAGCATGACGCTGGCAAAGAACAGAACGGTGATCAGCGGGATGCCGCGAACGAACTCGATGAAGACCACGCACAGTGTCTTGACGATCGGCATCTTGGAGCGCCGGCCGAGCGCCAGCACGATGCCCATCGGCAGCGACACGGCAATGCCGACAAAGGACAGGCTCAGCGTCACCAGCAGCCCGCCCCATAGCTGGGTCTCCACATGCGGCAGGCCGAAGATGCCGCCGACCAGGAGCACGAACGCGATGATCGGCAGTGCCAGGAATAGAAGAATGGCGTTCAACCCCTTGCGCGGCACACGTGGCATCAGCAACGGCACCAGCAGCGCCACGAACAGGACGGCGACCAGGATCGGCCGCCAGCGCTCTTCCAGGGGATAGCGGCCAAGCATCAACTGGCCGAACTTCGCGTTGACGAAGGCCCAGCAGGCGCCTGACCAACCGTCCGGCTGGATGCCGCCTTGCGCCACCGTGGCGCATACAGTCCGGTCCGGCCCCGTCCACTGGGCGTTGATGAAGGCCCAGTTGAGGACGGGCGGCACGATCATCACCACCAGCGCAATAGCCACTACAGTCAGGATGACGTCGCCCACCGAACCGATCAGGTTCTTGCGAACCCAGGCCAAAGGCCCCCGCACGCCGGCCGGGGCTTGTTGAGCGAGTGCCATTTCGGTCCGCACCCAGGAGGTATCATGTTCCTGCATGGTCTTACCTCTCCACCAGCGCCATCCTGGCGTTGACCACATTCATCACCGCCGACGTCACCAGGCTGATGATGAGATAGACGACCATCATGATCAGCACACCCTCGACCGCTTGACCGGTCTGATTCAGCACTGTGCCGGCGATCGCCGTCAGGTCGGGGTAACCGATGGCAATGGCCAGCGACGAGTTCTTTGTCAGGTTGAGATACTGGCTGGTCAGCGGCGGGATGACGATCCGCATGGCTTGGGGAACGACGACAAGCCGCAGGATAGATCCCGGCCGCAGCCCCAGGGCGCCAGCCGCTTCGGTCTGACCCTTGCTGACGCCGAGAATGCCGGCGCGCACGATCTCGGCGATGAAGGAGGCCGTGTAACAGGACAGCGCCAAATAGAGAGACAGGAACTCCGGCCCGATCTGAAAGCCTCCGGTCAGGTTGAAGGTCGATTGCTTTGGAAAGTCGAAGCTCAAGGGAAAGCCGCTCAGCGCATAGGCCAGGAGCGGAAGGCCGACGATCAGCGCCGCCGAAGTCCAGAATACGGGAAACTGCTGGCCGGTTGCCATTTGCCGCTGGCGTGCCGTGCGCGCGACAAAAAAAGCCATGGCGATGCCGACAAGCAAGGCGACAAACATCAGCCAGGAGCCGTCGCCCCAGATAGCGCGCGGAAAATAGAAACCGCGTTGGTTGAGGAAAGAGCCGAACGGCAAATTGAAACTGTCGCGAGGCGCCGGCAGTACCGCGAGCACGCCTGAATACCAGAAGAAGATCACCAGCAGGGGCGGAATGTTGCGGAACACCTCGACATAGACCGTGCAAATCTTGCGAACCAGCCAGTTGCGCGATAACCGGCCGACGCCGACAATGAAGCCAATGATGGTCGCGGTGATAATGCCGGCAACGGCGACGATAATGGTGTTGATAAGCCCGACGACAATGGCCTGGCCATAGGTCGAATCAGAATCATAAGCGATGGGCCTGACTGGAATGTCAAAGCCTGCTCGGTTGTTCAGGAAGCCAAAACCGGAAGTAATATGCAGGCGCTGCAGGTTGACGATGACGTTGTGGACGATCCACCAGACGCCCGCCACCAGCAAGATGACAACCACCGCCTGGAAGAAAAACCCGCGGACTTTCGGATCGTTGATGAAGGAACCGCGGCTCGGCTCCTCGCGAAGAACTTCCTGCGATGCCATTGCTCATCCCCTGGAAAGAGAAACCGGAAGGCAGATGATCTGCCTTCCGGATCACATTTCGATCAGCGGATCGGCGGTGCGTATTGCAGGCCGCCCTTGGTCCACAGCGCATTGATGCCGCGCGCGATCTTCAGCGGGCTGCCGGTGCCGACATTGCGCTCGAACATCTCACCGTAATTGCCGACTGCCTTGACGATGTTGACGACCCAGTCATTGCTCACGCCAAGGTCGGTTCCGATCTTGGTTTCGGCTTCCTGACCGAGCACGCGCTTGATCTCCGGATTATCCGAGGTCTTCATCTCTTCGACATTGGCCTGGGTGATGCCCAGTTCCTCTGCCTGCAACAGGGCGAAGTAGGTCCACTTGACGATGTGGTACCACTGGTCGTCCCCCTGGCGTACGGCGGGGCCGAGCGGCTCCTTGGAGATGATCTCGGGCAGCACGACATGGTCGGCCGGCGCACTCAGCGTCAGGCGGATGCCATAGAGGCCGGATTGGTCGGTGGTGTAGACGTCGCAGCGGCCGGCGTCATAGGCAGCGTTGACCTCTTCCAGCTTTTCGAAGACGACCGGGTTGTACTCCATCTTGTTCGCCTTGAAGTAATCGGCGAGGTTGAGCTCGGTGGTGGTGCCGCTCTGCACGCAGACTGCCGCACCTGAAAGCTGCAGCGCCGAATTGACGCCAGGCAGTTTCTTGGCGTTGATCATGAAACCCTGGCCGTCATAATAGGTGACGCCGATGAAGTTCAGGCCAAGCGCGGTATCGCGATTGATGGTCCATGTGGTGTTGCGCGACAGGAGATCGATCTCGCCCGACTGCAACGCGGTGAAGCGCTCCTTGGCGCTGAGCGGCGTGAACTTGACCTTGGAGGCATCGCCGAAGACTGCGCCAGCGACAGCGCGGCAGAAATCCGCGTCGATGCCTTTCCAATCGCCTTTGTCGTCAGGCGCCGAGAAGCCGGCCAGGCCCGTCGAGACACCGCACTGGATGAAGCCCTTCGCCTTGACGGTATCGAGCGTTGTCGCCGACGCGGCCGAAGCCATCCATCCAAGCGCAGCGGCACCGAGAATGCCAATTGCAATATGTTTCATAACCCACAGACCCTTTTCTGTTTTCAGGTAAACCCTGATCCTCAGGCAAATCCTGATCTTTTCCCGCGTGAACCCGGCTCCCATCCGGCTCATTCCGGAACCTCGCGTCGTAACCGACGCCCGGCCCCTCCCATTCACGAACTGCATCGAAGGCGATTATCTCCGTGAGGTCAAGGGAAATGACCGTTTCACGACAGCTTTGAAAACCAATTGCCGCAAATGCCTGAATTGCGGACAACAGCATCAGGAAAGCAGCAAGCCCCGCAAATAAAACCGGCAAAGTCCGTCGACGCTAATCCACATCCACTCATGAAATCCGCGGCTCTGGATCGCCAGGCTTTCCAGACTATTCATGGGGGAATTGGCCTATGCAAAGGGCACCGCCTGGCGGGCGCCCGCTGTTGCACGGCCAATGCCGCCGCTCTATGGCTAGCGCTTTCACCACAAGGCGAAGAGCAATGGCGACTGACGGCAACGAAATGGGTATCAACACGCGGCTTGCCCATTCGGGCAACAATCCGCACGACTATTTCGGCTTCGTCAATCCGCCGATCGTGCATGCCTCGACCGTGCTCTATCCCAATGCGTCGGTGATGGCGGCGCGCAGCCAGAAATACACCTATGGCACACGCGGCACGCCGACCACCGATGCGTTGGCGCATGCGATCGACGCGCTGGAAGGCTCCGCCGGCACAATAATCGTGCCGTCGGGCCTGGCGGCGGTGACCGTCCCGTTGCTGGCGTTTCTCTCGGCAGGCGATCACATCCTGATTGTCGATTCCGTCTACCATCCGACCCGCAATTTCGCCGACACGATGCTGAAGCGGCTGGGTGTCGAGGTCGAGTATTACGATCCGCATGCCGGCGCCGGCATCGCCAGCTTGATCAAGCCGAACACCAAAGTCGTGTTTACGGAATCACCGGCCTCCAACACCTTCGAGGTGCAGGACGTTCCGGCGATCGCCAAGGCGGCGCATGAAACGGGCGCCATCGTCATGATGGACAACACCTGGGCAACGCCGCTCTATTTCCGTCCGCTCGACCACGGCGTCGATATCTCGATCCATGCGGCGACGAAATATCCGGCCGGGCATTCGGACGTGCTGCTGGGCACAGTGTCTGCCAATGCCAACTGCTGGAAGCAGCTTTGCGAGACGTTCTACACGATGGGCTGCTGCGCCGGCCCCGACGACGTCTACCAAGTCCTGCGCGGCCTGCGCACGATGGGCGTTCGGCTGGATCACCATCAAAAGAGCGCGCTTTCGATTGCCACCTGGCTTGAAGGCCAGCCCGGCGTGGCCCGCGTGCTGCACCCGGCGCTTCCCAGCCACCCCGACCACGCGGTGTGGAAGCGTGATTTTTCCGGCTCGAGCGGCATCTTTTCCATCGTGCTCAAAGGCGGCGGCCAGAGACAGCAGCATGCCTTCCTCGATGCGTTGAAAATTTTCGGTCTCGGCTATTCCTGGGGCGGCTATGAGAGCCTTGCCGTGCCGGTCTTCCTCGGCGACCGTACCGTCGCCAAGGGCCCCTATGACGGCCCGCTGATCCGGCTGCAGATCGGACTCGAGGATGTCGAGGACCTCAAGGCCGATATCCTGCGCGGGCTGGAAGCGGCCGCTGCGGCATGACACCAGCAAACTTGCCAAGCTGATTCCGCTAGCCGGCTTAACCCGTTGAAAGGATTGGCGAGCGGCTTTCGTAGGGCGATCGACCTCGCAAAGCCGCTCATCGGTCAACCAAGCGCAATGTTATTTCCCCAACGCGCGCTTTTTCGGATCGGTTTGACTTTCAAAATCGTCGGGCCAACGCCATTGCAGGCGCTGCGCGCGCAATTCCAGCCGGACTGAGCTTGCCATGGCCTTTCGTCTCTTTGTCCCCATTCTCGCCGGCGCGACGCTGCGCGAGCGCCTCATCGCCTGCATCGGGGCGATGATCGGCATTGCGCTGACCGGCGCGATCGGCGCGCTGGTGCTTGGCAACGGGCCGCATGTGCCGCTGCTGGTGGCGCCGATGGGGGCATCTGCAGTGCTGTTGTTTGCGGTGCCTGCAAGTCCGCTGGCGCAGCCATGGTCGATCATCGGCGGCAATACAATATCGGCGCTGGTCGGCGTGATCGTGGCCCATTTCGTCCATCAGCCCGTTCTCGCCACGGGCATTGCCGTGGCGATGGCGATCGCCGCCATGTCGTTCTCACGCTGCCTGCATCCGCCGGGCGGAGCCGCCGCACTGACCGCCGTGCTCGGCGGGCCGGCCGTGATCGGTGCCGGCTTCCTGTTTCCGTTCGTGCCGGTGGCGCTGAACTCCATGATTCTGGTCGCGCTCGGCTATGCTTTCCACAGGCTGTCGCGACGCAGCTACCCGCATGTGCCGGCCCCTGCCCCGAAAAGCACGCACGGAACCATCGATCCGCCGGCTCAGGAGCGCATCGGCTTCCGGGCCGAGGACATCGATGCCGCGCTGGCTGCGCTCGACGAGACCTTCGACATCGACCGCAACGATCTCGAACAACTGCTGCGACAGGTCGAACTGCAAGCGACGATGCGCGCACACCGAACCATGTTGTGCGAGGACATCATGTCGCGCGACGTGATTTCGGTCGATGAACACGCGTCTGCCGATCGGGCGCGTCATCTGCTGCTCGACCACAATATCCGCACGCTGCCGGTTGTAGACAAGGACGCCAGGCTGGTCGGCACCGTTGGATTGAGGGAATTGGCGCGAGCCGACGAAGCCGTCGGAAGCGTTACCTCGACAGCGTCGACCGCCGCCGCCGGTACGCCCGCCATGGCCCTGCTACCGGTGCTCACCGACGGCCGCACCCATGCAGTCATCATCTTGGACGGGGACAGCCGCATCCTTGGCCTGATCACGCAGACCGACCTGCTTGCGGCCACGGCGCGAGCGCAGGCTGCTGACAAGCCGCTGGCGCAAGCAGTATTCTAGGCGCCGTCGGAGCCGGGCGAAAATGGCCGGGAACCTTTAGCCGGCGATGTCATCCAATGTCTTGATCGAGGTTTCGGACGGGGATTGGATCGAGGAACTGGCCATGCCTGCTATGTCTGTACCAATGCCCACAGCTGCTTCAAGCGAGATGCTTCTCGTGCGCCGCGCGCTGGCACGCGAAGGCAACGCCTTCCGCATCATCATGAAGACCCATAATCAGCGGCTCTATCGCATCGCTCGCGGGGTGGTGCGCAACGATGCTGAAGCCGAGGACATCGTCCAGGAGGCCTATGTCAGAGCCTTTGCCCATCTCGATGCCTTTCGCGGGGAGTCCTCATTGGCCACCTGGCTGTCGCGCATCGTCATCAACGAGGCGCTCGGCCGTCTGCGCAAAAGGCGGCGGACGGTGGCGAAAAACCCGCAAGCCGAAATCATCCAGTTCCCCCTCAATCCCAGCGACGATCCGGAGCGGACGATGGCGCAGCGGCAGATCCTCGAGTTGGTCGAACGGGCGACCGACAGCCTGCCCGATGTCTACCGGACGGTGTTCGTGGCGCGGGTGATCGAGGGGCTCAGCATCGAGGAGACCGCCGAGCTACTTGGCGTGCGACCGGAAACCGTCAAGACAAGGCTACACCGCGCCCGCGCCCTGATGCGCAAGGCACTCGACGACCAGATCGGGCCGGTGCTGCTCGACGCATTCCCATTCGCCGGCCGGCGCTGCGACAGGCTGACCAGCGCCGTCATGCAGCGGCTCGGCCTGGAGAGCTGATCATCGGCTGATTGGCCGATTTCCCCGGGAACGTTTGCCGCCGCTGCGCATCCAATGACCGTCAACTGAAAAACATGGCCCGGCGCGATCCCGCGCCCGGGCGAAGGAGATGCCATGCTTACCCGACACACCGCCGCCCTCGCTGCCTTGCTGCTGCTTGGCGCTGCCCCGCTCGCACAAGCCGCCGACAAGCCGACGGACCCGCAGATCGCCCACATCGCCTACACGGCAGGCGTCATCGATGTGGAAGCCGCCAAGCAGGCGATCAAGAAATCGAAGACCAAGGAGGTCGTGGATTTCGCCAACGACATGGTGCGCGACCACGAAGCGGTCAACGCGCAGGCACTGGAACTGGTAAAGAAGCTGAAGGTGACGCCGCAAGACAACGCAACCAGCCAGGCGCTGACCAAGGCTGCGGCCGAGGAGCGGGCGAAGCTCGCCAAACTCGACGGCGCAGCCTTTGACAAAGCCTATGTCGACAACGAGATCGCCTACCACAAACAGGTCGACGGCGCGCTTGAAACCCTTTTGATCCCATCGGCCAGTAATACCGAGTTGAAGAGCCTGCTGGAGACCGGCCTGAAGATTTTCCAGGGCCATGAACAGCACGCCGAGCATGTTGCAGGTATGCTGAAGTAAGGACCAGGCTATGACGAAACGGCAGCTGTGGATTGCACTGGCGCTGGTCTTCGGGACCTCACCCGTGCAGGCCGAAACCATCCAGGTCACCATCGACAAACTTATCTTTTCGCCGGCCACCGTCGACGCGAAGGTCGGCGACACGATCAAGTGGGTGAACAAGGACGTGTTCGCACATACGGCTACCGTCAAGGGTGGCTGGGAAGTGATGATCCCGCCGAAGACAACAGCGAGCCTGACCCTGCGGAAGGCGGAAGCGGTCGAATATTTCTGCCGCTTCCACCCCAACATGAAAGGTCATGTGGCCGTGACGGCGCCTTGATCCAGGTCCGCAAGCCCGTCCTGCTGCGTTGAGGCTCACCTGGCTTCATCCGGCCGGGTGATGTGCGTCCACGAGCCGTCACAGCCCGGCTGGCGCCGTGCGATCCAGGCATCCAGCCCTTCGCGCAGATCAGCGGTCGGAGCCATGCGGGCGAACTGCTCAGCCTCGACAGCCAAGCCTTCCGCGATGCTCTGGCTCAGGCCGCGCGCCACTGCTGTGAGGATCGAGGCAATTGCTGCAGGAGAATGCCTGGTCATGCGCCGGGCGAGATCAATTGCGGCGGGCATCAGCTCCTCATGCGGCACCACCTGGTTGACGAGGCCGAGTTCGACGGCGCGCGGCGGCGGGAACCAATCGCCGGTCAACAGCAGCTCGAGCGCCCGCTTGCGCCCTGCCAGCCTCGGAAGCCGCTGCGTGCCGCCGAAAGCAGGCGGCATTGCAAGGTTGATCTCAGGCTTGGCGAACAAGGCGCGGTCGCTGGCGATAGCGAGCGGCACGGCTTCGGTGATCTCGCAGCCGCCGCCGAAGGCGATGCCGTTGACGGCGGCGATGACGGGCTTGCGGAATGCCTCCAGCCTTGCAGTCAGCCGCTGTCCGCGCATGACGAAGTCGCGCAGGGCAACGTCGACGCCGATGGCCACGCTGCCTGAGAATTCATGGATGTCGCCGCCGGCGGAGAAGGCGCGCTCTCCTGCTCCAGTAAGGATGACGGCGCGGATTGCATCGTCGGTCTCGGCGGCATCGAGGAGCGCAAGCAGGCGATCAATCAGCGCATAGTTCAAGGCGTTGAGCTTTTCCGGCCGATTAAGTGTGAGGATGGCGATCCCGTTGCGGGCCTCGGTGAGCACAAGCTCGGTCATGTCTTTTCCTTCCCTGTGTTTGTCGACGGAGAGGATCAGGCTTTCGGTTGTATGTATATTCACTAGTCGGTATACTTGCGTATGAGCGAAGCACCGAGCCCTACCCGCAAACTCATTGTCGATGCCGCAACGAAGCTGTTCTATGCCGAGGGGATCGGCCGCGTCAGCGTCGATGCAGTGGCGGAAAAAGCCGGGCTGACCAAGCGCACGCTCTACTATCATTTCAAGAGCAAGGACGATTTGATCGCGGCCTATCTCGACGGTCGCGACCAGCCGAACCTCAAGCAGATGGCCGGCTGGTTCGAGATGGCCGAAGGCGATGTCGAGCGCAAGGTCGAGGCGATTTTCACCAATCTGGCGCGCGTGGCGAAGCACCCGAAATGGAGAGGCTGCGGCTTCCTGCGCACGGCAGCCGAACTCGCTTCCATGCCCGGACACCCCGCCGTTAAAGCGGGGGCGCGGCATAAGCAGAATTTCGAGACATGGCTGGCCGGCGAACTCTCAGGCCACGGCGTCGACGAGCCGCAGACCCTGGCGCGCGAAATCGTGCTTTTGATGGACGGCGCGTTCTCGATCATGCTGATCCACCGCAACCCCGACTATATCGAGGCGGCCGGACATGCCGCTGCAACGCTGGTTCGGGCAAGGTTAGGATCGGCGACTATCCGCTAGAGCGTTTCACCGTCTAATGGAGACGGCGAAACACTCTATCTCTTTGTTTTGACGCAATCCGGACGGAAAACCGTTTCACACTTTTCCTGGAATTGCTCTAGAATCCAGCCGCCAGCCATGCCGTCCCGACGGCAAGGGTCAGCAGCGTCAGTGGCAGGCCGACCTTGAAGAAGGCTGAGAAGGACAGCTGCGTGCCGGCCGCCCGCGCCTGTTCGGCGACGATCAGGTTGGCGACTGAGCCGAGCAAGGTGAAGTTGCCGGCCAGCGTCGAGCTCATCGCCACCACCAGCCAGGCACGCCCGGGGTTTTCAAGGCCGGGTATGAATGGCCGCAGCGCCAGCACGGCCGGAACATTGCTCATGATGTTGGAGAGCACCGCGGTGAAGCCCGATAGCCGCCAGACGTCGTCCAGCCCGAGGTTCTTGGCCGAGGCGATGATGTCGGGTGTCAGCAGCGTCTTTTCGGCGCCGGCGACAACGATGAACAGGCCGGCGAACATGAACAGCAGCGGGCCGTCGATCTCGCGGTAGATGCGTGCCGGCTTGATGGCGCGGGTGAGCAACAGGATGGCGCCGCCGATGAGCGCTGCCTTGGCAACCGGAACGCCGGCGAAGAAGGCGATGGCCAGGCCGATGCAGACAACCACCGCCTTCAGCACCTGTCCCGGCAGCATGCGGCCGCGATAGACTTCCGGGTTGAGATCGGCGGTGCGGGCGAATTCGGCGCGGTAGACCATGCGCACGATTACGATGACCGCGACGAGGCCGGAGAGGGCAACCGGCGCCAGGGCGGCCGAAAAGGCGGGGTAGGAAATTCCCGACAGCGCGCCGATGACCATGTTCTGCGGGTTGCCGGTGATGGTGGCGACGCTGCCGCAGTTGGACGCTGTGGCGGTGGCGATTAGATAGGGAATGGGATTGCGGTTGATGACACGGGTGACGTGGACGACGATCGGCGCCATGACCAGGCAGATGGCGTCGTTGACCAGGAACGCCGACAGCACGCCGGTCAACAGCGTCACCATCACCAGCAGCACGAAAGGCGCGTGCGCATGCTCGATAGCGTAGGCGCCAAGCGCCCGGAAGGCGCCGGACACCTTCAGATGCGCCACCACGATCATCATGCCGAGCAGCAGCGTAATGGTGTCGAAATTGATGGCGCGATAGGCATCTTCCATACTGAGTGCGCCGATGGCGATCATCGCCGCACCCCCCAGCAAGGCGATCCCTGCCCGGTCGAGACGGAGGCCTGGAATACGCCCGATTGCGACGCCGGCATAAGTCAGGACAAGGATCAAAAGTGCCGCTGCGCCCATCAATGTCATTGGCAGACATCCTTGTCCAAACGAACCGACGCAGGAACGGACTGTTCCCGCTCAGGCATTTGCCGGGCAGCTTTAACGCCGCCCCAGCAAAGCGAAAGCCTATAACGATCCGAATGCGAAAATCGGTGGGCAAAATCGCGGGTCGGCCGATGCCGGGAGCAACCGGAGCTTGATCTTGAGACGGCCGAAATTGGGAATGAGACATGCGCGGCGGACTGCCGGTGGCCTGAGATTGCCATCCGCGAAACTTCCCCTCGGAAGGCTCGTGACTTATGTAATTAAATTCTAATTTAGGCTTTCCGGGTATGGATAGCTTAGCTATATTTCGGCCGTGGAGTTTCAGATGGTCCAGGTTCTTGAGAGGGAATGCCGTGTCTCGGAAAACGAGGCTCTGCTGGCCCGCCCGATGGAATGTCCACAATGCCACGGAACCCGCAAGGTGTTTGTCTGTGCCCGGTGGGCGAGCTCGAACGGCCATTGCTGCCCCGGAGGAACACACCGGCTCAGTTGCCCCGGTCACAGCGTCGCGTGCATGGAGTGCGAAGAGAACCTTGAGCCTATCTGAAAGCGATCGCGACTATTTCCTGTTCGGAAAACGCAAAAAGCCCGCTCCGGCGAACCGGAGCGGGCTTTGCAACCATACGCCAAGAGTACCCTGCTGAGACCAGTACCCTGCCGAGAGCCGACCCGCTTTGCGTTTCCGCCACGGCAATAAATTGGTAGCGGCACTTCCAGAAAAAGCGATTGTAGGCTAACCGCCGTCGGATTACTCGCCCGACTGGCCGTCGCCAGTCACACTGCTGCCCAGAATTCCAAAGTCCTGAGACTTAGTTCCTTGTCCCGCAGTCAGGAATCCATCCGCATCCAGGCCGCGCCGCAGCAGTTCCCGCACCGCCGCGGACCGGCTTGGCATGCGCTTTTCGAAGCGCCAGTTTTCCAAGGCAGCCAATTCCTCGGCTGTCAGCATGATCTGCAGTCGCTCGGGTCGTTCCAGTTCGGCCATTCGCGCCTCCAACCGTCAAGACCAAAAATATGGTGAGTTAGTATGTGTCTCAATTGCAGTATAGCTAGGGGTCCCCGTGCAGCGCGTCAAGAGAGGCTGATGGGTGACTCACATACAAGACCAACGATGAGGAAGACACGCCGATAGCACAACCCTCGCAGTCTGCTAACTGCTTGATTTACTTGAGAATATTTTATATTCTTCTTGCCATCTGAAGGTCGTTGGCGCATCTTGATCACGACGGGACAACCGGCTCCTGAAAGGAAGGTTTCCATGCGCTACGGATATTCGGCTCGGCTACGGGAGGATCTCAATTCACGGGTCCTGGGCGCGCTGCGCTCGCGCGGAATGGTCAATATTGCGGTGGTTGCCGAGGACATACGATTGCGTAACCTGGACGAGAACGTCGCCCTTGAAGACGTCGAGCGGCTTGTGATGCAGACGGCCCAACTCTACGGCGCGGTGATGGAATTGGACGGACTGACCTCCGTCGAGGCGGGGAGATTGACTTCGCTTGCCGACGATAAGCACGAACTGTCTGGCATCGGCAATTCCGACACCACAGGCGGCCAAACCGCTCCCCTGCTGGGATTGTCCTAAGCGCGACCCTCTCTTTCAATCGACAAAATCCGCGAGAGAGATTTGGACCGAACTCGGCGGCGCCTGGAGCGTCCAGACGACGCCTTGTCCCCAAATTCCAGTTGTCCGGTGCCGCTAAGCGCTTGTGGCGCAACCCGCTGGAGGACGACGGAGCCAAAACCGCGGCGCGTCGTCCCACTCATTCGGCGGCCTCGTTGTAGAACGTGATGCGGCCCCGTGTGTCGATGGTGTAGGCTGCAACGGGCAACGCTCCCAACAAACTGGCGGGCCCGACACCTGGGATTCCAATCCCCGCATGTTGGATGACGTATTTCCCTACCCCAAATTCCCCACCTGCTCGATTTGCCCGTTCCGCGGTAGCTGAGATGCACGTGCGAGGTTTCGGTTCCCGTCGTCCCCTTGGGACGGCAATTGTTCTCCTGCGAAAAGGCGATCACCCGCCGGGCGGCGCCGGATCTCAGGGCTCGCGCAAATGTCGACAACGAAGCGCAACTCAGGCCGTCTTTGTCGGAAGCTCGTCAACCCGAGGCGGTTCTCCCGTTAGCCCCGCCTGACGCCAGCAACAAGTTGCCTGGGACTGTGTCGCCGATGGCAAACGACAACCATTGCGGCAAACAGGCCCTGATCGGCATCCAGCTTCAAAGGCTGCGGAACGTTGTTTCGCGGCCTTTACGCTGCGCCGATGGCTTCGCATCGACAGGAACCAATCAAGGGCCAGAGCGTTTGCCGCTGCGTACTCTTCTCAGACGTAGCCAGACGGAGTGAGGGACATGGCTTCATCGGTACTTATCGGCATTCTAATCACTTTCCTGGTGATCATCCTGGTGCTCTATCTCATCCAGCGTCTGCCGCTCGATGGCCGCACGAGGCAGATCGCGCAGATCGTTGTCCTCATTATCGGCATCATTTCGCTGTTGAAATACCTGGCCGTATTTTAGGATAAGGATCGCCATGACATCCCAAACAATCGCATGGATCATTGGAACGGCGTTGTTTGCAGCAACAAGCACGGCCCACGCCCGACCCGACACGCGTTCGATGAGCTGCGAGGAGACGCAGCGCCTGATCCAGAGCCATCACTCGGCGGTGTTGACGACCGGCCAGAATACTTACGATCGCTATGTCCGCCAATACGGCAACGAGTGCGACTGGCCGGAGGTGCCGGTCGCTGCCTCCGTTCCGACACGTGATCGCCAGTGCCGTGTCTATTGGTGCCGGGAACCGGTGTTCGATTTCCCGAACTGACACATCCAGCAGCCTTGCGGCGGTCGTTGCCATGGCGCTCCCGGGTTCAGACGATGCTTTGCGCGAGGCGACATGGAACCCTTGCGCTGCGGGTGAATTGATTGTGCGCATGGCGCTGCAAGATGTAGCGGTGTGATGCCCAACCAGATGGAGGAGCGGTCATGCCCAATGATACAAGGCGGAGCGGCAGCTGCCTGTGCGGCGGCATCCAGTTTTCGGTGACGGGAGATCCCTTTCGGATTGGCCTTTGCCATTGCAAGGACTGCCGCAAGGCTAGCGGGTCGGCTTTTTCGGCGTTTGCAGTGTGGCCGCTCGAGGCGTTCGAAACGACGGGTATCGTCAGCAGCTACGGCGACAGAAGTTTTTGTCCCACCTGCGGCGGCCGGGTCCCTTTGGTTCGTGAGAATGAGGTGGAAGTGACGATTGGCAGCCTCGATGAGGTGCCCACCGAAGGGCTGGAGCCCAGCTATGAACTCTGGGTCAATCGCCGTGAGCACTGGTTGCAACGCTTGCCTGCCGCCCGGCAATTCGAGCACGACCGAGTCGATGACGAGCCGACAAACCGGACAGCCGAACCGATTTCTGACGGTGTCGAGACGCCGTCTAGCTTGCCGCAACGCAAGTCGGCCTAGCGCGAGCGGCGCAGACAGCCGGCAGGCAGGAAATTCATTCTCGAAACCGCCCGATGCCGACAGGACCGGGTCCGACAACATTTCACCCGGTAGAAGCCAAACGCAAAAAAGCCCGCCTTGGCGTCAAGCCAAGGCGGGCGGTAGATCATCCGGCCTGCGCTGCCGTGGAACGATGGATTGGCCAAAGCCCTGGGCTGAGACCCATGCCGTTTGTAACCGGCGATTGACTACGGAGCGTCCCCGGTCAGCTGGAATTCGTCTTGTGGTTGCAACGATGCTACGTTTTGTTTGGAAACGAGAGCTTAAGACCACGCAATATCGTTACGTCAACTATGCTGTCCAAGTATGTCGTGGTGTGAACTGAAGGAATCTTCCTGTCTTGTACAAAAGAACGCTTTGTTTATTTTCTTTCCGTCACATAGTGTAGCGAATCTTGAATCCGGATGGGGCGGCTTTCATGCAGCCAGCGCCTTCGCAGGATCGCGGTCCGCACGTGCAATATCCACTTCACGGCAATCTTCATGCAAGCATAGTCAGCACAAAGTTCATGCGCAGACATTGGGGGGCACCGATGGACCAGCCGAGCAAAATGGAGAACCTGCAGTTCGCGCAAGGGATACTGCGGGAGCTTCGGCAGAAAGCCGAAGGCGACGGCGAGAAGCTTCTGACCTACCTCATCGACATGGCCTACCTTGAAGCCAGCGACCGCATCCGTGCCCACTGGGTCGGCAATCACGAGCCCGAAAACCGCAGGGCCAAGGGGTAGTGCCAAGGGGTAAACCCGAAACGGGGCGATGGTTGCCCCCACGGAGCGTTTGATCAGACGCTTGGGGCCGGCGAGGCCACCGGTCAGTTGGCAATACCGGCTGAGAGGTCAGCCAGAACCTCCCTCACCCGAGTTTCGCTGACGCCGCGCGTGTCCTTGACCCAGCTGGGCGTCGAAAGCGGCGGTTCGATAAAGCGAACATGGTTGTTTACGGGCCCATGCACATAGGGGCGATTCAGCCCGTAGATGAGCGCGCATGGGACGTTCAGGGCAGCGGCGGCGTGGGAAATCCCGCCATCAACCCCGAGGAACATGGTTGACGCAGCGATCTGGCACATCGCGTCAGCAATCGACGGGGTCGAGGTGAAGTCGATTGCCTCAGGAATGGCGGCGCGGATTTTTGCGGCACCGGCGTGCTCGCGCGGTCCGCCTACAATCCAGATTGCCCAGCCGCGATCATGATGGTCTCTGGCGATCGAAATGAAGCGCTCGACGGGCCATGAGCGGAAATTCTCAATGTCGGCAGTATAGAGCGCCAGGGCCGGTCGCCCGGCATCGATCTTCTTGTGCTGGCGCCAATCGTCCAACTCGGCCGGATCGACCACAAGCCGGGGCGCCGGCCACTCTGCGCCCGCAGCCGGCTTTTCGCCAAGCGAGGCAATCGAGCAGACCTCCTCGAAGAGCCGCGTCTTGCGGGGTCCGAAGGCCCATAGATGCGCCAACCAGCCGGCGGGGAAGCGATTGAGGAGGCCGAATTGCAACTCCTGCGGATAGCCGATGCGCTCCTCTATTCCGGCCATGAACGCCATCAGCGCCGCCTTGGTGCTGCTGGTCATCAGATAGGCCGTACGGTAATTTTCCTTGCGCAACTCGCCAACCAGGCGGCTGCGCTCGCCAAAACCGGGGCGCTGATGACGCTTGGCAAACGCCCAGCCCTTCCTGACATGCGGCATCAGGCGCGCCAGCGGCGCTGCAACGGGCGAGGTGACGACATCTATGGGGCGATCAGGAAATCGCGCGGCAATGATCTGGATGGCGGAATGGCAACGGACGAAGTCGCCGACCGCGGGGAAGCCGACGAAGAGGATTGGATCGCCGGTCGTCAAGGAAGCGCTTCGCCGTCAAGGATGCGGGCATAGAGATCCAGATAGCCGCGCGCCGCTTTTTGGATGGGAAATCTCGTCGCGGCCGATTCGCGGCATTGCTGAGGCGTAAGGTCGGCGACGGCCTCGAAAGCGGCCGCAAATTCTTCATCGGTCTCAAAGAAGCGCCCGCTGTCGGCATCGACCGTCTCGGGCAATGCGCCTCGCGTCGTCGTTAGCACCGGAGTGCCGCACAACATGGCTTCGACCGGTGCGTTGCCGAACGGCTCCTCCCAGGCGATGGGGTTGAGGAAGGCTCGCGCTTCGCCGAGAAGGCGAAGCTTCGGCTCGCCGTCAACGATTCCGTGGAAACGGTATCGCCTGCCAAGGCTCTTGAAAAACAACCCTTCGCGGCGGGTCTGACTTCGGCCCAGCAGTTTCCAACGCGAGCCACCGGCGATATCGAGACCGAAATCGAATTTTTTGGCGAGATCGACGGCGCGGTTGAGGCCTTTGCTTGATCGTGCAATGCCGGCGAGAAATAGCAGGCGGTCGCCCTTTGCAGCCGACAAACGATAGGCGTCCACCGGAAAGCCATTGTAGACGAATGTCTCGCGCCCATGCTGGCGGGCATGATTGGCGCTGATAAAGCTCCAGTTCGCAACTGGCATGGGCTGGTCCGGCATAAAGCCGCGCTGCGTATTCAGCGTTGGAAATGGCACCTCGACGGGCCAACTATGGGTGTGGACGATTTGCGTGTCGCGCGGAATGGCTGCCCGGCATTCGGCATCGGTCGAAGCGTGCCGGACTTCGAAGAGCGGGTGGCTGGAGCCAGGGCCAGCGATCACCACGACTTCGTGTCCGAGACGAACCATCTCCGTGGCCAGCCATTCGACCTGACGCTGAATCCCACCGTAACCTCGGCAGGGTATTACGCCCTTCAAAACGAGCGTCACCCGCATTGACCTTGCCTCACAATGCTCTCAAGACGGCCCAGTTGCGTCACGGGCTGGGCATTGTCAAGGTCGCGCCAGAAACGCAAAAAGCCTCGGCGGCCTCGACTGGGTTACGGAATCGTTAATCAGCGCTTGCTACTATGCCGGATGACCAAGAATCTCGGCAATGCGCCCACGACCATCTCCAGGCAACAGCCAAAGACCTCCGCTCTTGGTCGGCTGGCGCCCGCCCTGTTTCCCCTTGTGGTCGTCGCGCTTGGATACATGATCGGCCGGCAATTCTTCGGCTTCTAGGGCGACTCGACTCGTCTACCCGCGCACGGTTAAGCCTCGCGCCTCGCCGGGGATGCAGTCAATGTCCACCCAACCTCCGAAATCAACCGGCGGCACGTACGCCGCTACCCACTGCCCCGCACGTAAGCAAATTTGCAATCACGGGAACGTGATATTCACTGATCACCGGACAAAGGGGGCGCTGATGAGGTGTCTGGTGATCAATCTTGATCGTTGTCGCGATCGGCTGGCGCATGTCGCGTCCGAGTTCGGCCGGATCGGAGTACCATTTGAGCGTGTCTCCGCCATTGATTGCCCCGATTGCTGCTCTGTCGCCAAAAGCCCGCTGAGCGCTGCTGAGGTTTGCTGTTTCCTGAGCCACCGCTCGTGTTGGGAGATCGTTGCGAACGGCGCGGATCAATATGGCGCGGTTTTCGAAGACGACGTCGTTTTCGGCGCTGGCGCCGGCTCGCTGCTTGCTTCCGATCGATGGGTGCCACGCGATGCCGATGTGATCAAGCTGGAAACGCATTTTGCCAAAGTGAGGGTCGAACGCAAGGAAGTCGCTCTCGATGATGGGTTTTCGCTTGCCAGACTTTATGGCCTGCACGCGGGCGCCGCAGGCTATGTCCTCTCCAGATCGGCAGCGCAAAGATTGCTGCGCAGGACCATGCATCTGAGAGGAGAGGTCGACTTCGTTCTTTTTCACCCAGGATTCATGACCTGCTCGCTCAACCGAATCTATCAGATCATGCCGGCGCTTTGCGCACAGCACCATTTTGTTTCGGGACGAGAGCGCTTTCCAAGCCTAGTGCGACGGCCCGGGAGGCGGCCAAAACCGTTTCTCGATCGAATTGTTGGAGAAGCGGTGCGAACCTTCGCCTATCTTCGAAACCAGAGCCTGACCGGAACAAAGAAGATCGAGGCCGTCGCGTTCTCAGACTCTGAGGTCGACGGCAAACCCGTCCACGGCGCGTTCGTCTATGGGGAGCCCGAGCACGGCCACCTCTACGAGGCGGCCGGCATACCGATCGCGCGGAAGAATAGTTCGACCGCCAGATAAGCAGACGATAGCGGCTGCGTTACGAAACAGCCTTTTCGCGGACCGGAAGCTTCCAGCCCGGCCTGACAAAGTGGCAGGTATAGCCGTTGGGGTATTTCTCGAGATAGTCCTGATGCTCTGGCTCCGCCTCCCAGAAATCGCCCGCCGGCGCAAGCTCGGTGACGACCTTGCCCGGCCACAGTCCAGAGGCATCGACATCGGCGATGGTGTCTTCGGCGACGCGCTTCTGCTCGTCGCTGGTGTAGAAGATCGCCGAGCGATAGCTCATTCCGACATCGTTGCCCTGGCGGTTCCTGGTGGTCGGATCGTGGATCTGGAAAAAGGATTCGAGCAATGTGCGAAAGCTGATCCTGGCCGGATCGAAAACGATCTCGATGGCTTCGGCATGGCTGCCGTGGTTGCGATACGTGGCGTTGGGCACATCGCCACCGCTATAGCCGACGCGGGTAGAGATCACGCCGAGATAGCGCCGGATCAAATCCTGCATGCCCCAGAAACAGCCGCCGGCAAGGACTGCACGTTCGGTGGACGTCGCCATATCATACCTCCATTGGATTGCTCCTTAGGTAGGCATTGTCGCTGGCTTCTTCCAGCATCTCAAGTGCATCACTCGTTGCCGGCCGAGCCGAACCGCCGCACGATGACCTCGAAGACGATGTCGGAAATCCACATGGCCGAGACGCCGATCAAAAAGGCGGCGGCGAGCGTCGTGGTATCGTCGGCCGGATCGGGGATAGGCATGCCGGTTGCCCTGAACCAGGCGACGGCAGGCAGCGTCAGATACGCAGCCGCCAGCGCCCCGCAGATCGGCGAGGCAATCATCTCGCGCAGCTTGTAGCGATGGCGCGACAGTGCTCGCAGCACGCCGCCGGCTAGCCCGGCGGCGACGACCGGCCCCTTGATGCCGAGCATGTCGAATAGGTCGTGCATCGGCTAAGGCCTCCATCCGCAGAGCTTTTGTCCCTTGCGGTTGTGCGCCAGGAGCGCTCTCGCCTCGGCGTCCGACAGGACGTCGGCGGCTTCGGCCGAAAGGCGCAGCGGGCTCGAAATCGCGCAGAAGCCGCCCGAAGCAGTCGTGCACCCGGCAAGCGCCACAAGCAGCGCAAGCATCAGTCCCTTGCCCATGATTTCAGCTCCTTTCGAACAGCGTCCGCCGGCAGTGCGCCGACGTCGTTCTGCACCTGCTCAGCGACCGCGCGCGCCGCGGCCTCAGCGGCCGCCAGTTTGCCGCGCTCGGCCCTGGCGCCGGCCAGCCGCTGGTGAACGCCCCAGCAAAGGGCGGCGATGACCGATGCCAGGAAGCCCAGCAGCGCTTTGTTGCCAAGCAGGACGGCGAGGAGCGCGCTCACAGCAGCCACCCGGCGACAAGCCCGGCGGCAAAGCCGATAGCGTAGGGTTTCGCGGCTTCGAGATAGGCGATGAGCAGTTGTTGAAACCCTTCCATGTCAGTGCTCCCAGCCGGATTTGCGGGCCAGCCAGTGCCAAGTCTCGGTGACCGAGGCGATGGCGAGACCGGCGGCGATCTCCAGACCAGCTTGAATGTCGGGGTCGGAAGAAAATGCCGCCGCGTCGTCGGCGCCGAGCAGGCCACGCACGACCAGAACACCGGCGCCGTAACGCAAGCCGATGCGGATGAAGACGGCGATCATGTCGAACTCCTTGCGAAAATCGATTTCAGGATTTGAAGCAGCGCACGCCAGAACGGCAGGCGTTCGACGGGGCTGACGCGCCCGCCGGGAGACACCGGCGGCATCGCACTGCCGGGCTTCGGTGAGAGCGCTGATGGCTGGGGCGGGGTGCCCGGCAAAGGTGCCGGAGCGGGCTGTAGTGCCGACATCAACAGCGCCTGGGAACGGACCGACCGGATGCGATCGCTCCAACCCTTGCCGAAAACCGGCCAGGTCGGCAGCCGCCGCAGGAATTCCAGGCGGGCATCGCAAAGATCGTCGATGGCTGCGCCCGGTGGCCTGGCGCCGACAGCTTTGAGCGTGGCCGGGCCGATCCTGCCGTCCTGTGCGGTGCCAACTGCCGCCTGCAGATATTTAGCCGCCCTGCCCGGCCCACTGTTCACGGCGAAGTCGAAGACGGCATAGTCGACACCGCCGGGAAGCTCTGCGCCCGCAGCGGCATCCCAATAGAAGCGGCGATAGACCGTCGCCACCTGAGTATCCGTGATATGGCGAAGGTCGTCCTTCGTCGCATCCGCCTTCACGTAGCGGCGGAAATTGGCCAGCGTCACGCCCTTCATGGTTGCGCCGCCGGGATCGGCCGGATTGTCGGACCAGCCACCTTCGGATTTGAGGACGAGCGCAAGCGCCCGCGCGAAGTTGCGGTTCATTTTGTGCCTCTTTTGGGGTTGTGGGTTAGGGGCGAGGATTACCGCCGGATCGAGCCCGAGCGCTCGGACCAAGTTCACAGCATCAGGATCGTCGCTGTAGAGAGAGGGATCGTCCGGAGCGAACCAGCGGGCGAAATAGATCGGGTTGCCGGTGAGCATGCCATAGGCCTGCGGCATCTTGCCGCCGTCGATGATGCGGGCTTGCACTATGGATTTCAGCACAATGTGGCGGACTGCCGGGGCAGCACTGCAAGCCTAGCCATCCCATATTTGACGCGCATCTTCCGGGGCTTCAGGCACTTCGATGCCATTTTCAGGAAGCTCGAGGTCTTCACCATCAAAGCCGCCGAGATAGGCGCCATTGCCGTCAACGAAGTATTTTGTCATGGTGTCGCCTCAAAATTGGAAAGGGCTTTTTAGATGTGGCTTCTGTACCGGTATCAGTCCCTGCAAATTGGACTGGTGGCACTTGTCGCTCTTGGCGCCTATGTTGCGGTGCCGGATGGCTGCTATCGACAGGCGGCTTCTTTTTGGCTGTTTTGCCTGTATCGGTAAGCGTAGACATATACATTTCGCGGTATACGGGGTCGCCTTACGAGAAATACTGCGCTCAGCAGGATCTGCTGCAGGCCAGGAGAGAAGCCGCTAATAATTAGGCCCACGCTCGCACGACGAGCCTCCAGCTACTGTTGGTAATTGTGGTGCCTGCGCCGGTGCCTTTGGCGGTGATATCAACAGCGGTGGACGAAAACCGCACATTGATGTTGGTGGCGTCCGGGACCAGCGATAGACCTTTGTTGCCTGTACCGCCGCCCGGATTAGCCAGTACTTCGTCTCCAATGGAATACCCGGCATCTGCCGTAGTGCATTGCAGCACGGCAAAGTAGTTTTTTGGCTTGACGCCGAGTCCATGCGTTAGCGTCAGTGATCCGGCATTCGTGATGGTCTGCTGCGCGCTTTCATAAAACTTCTGAAGCAACGCCGTGGACGATTGGACATAGCGTGCATCCTGTTCGGCCTGCGACCATTGCAGCTTGATCCATCCTCCCCAGGCACCGCCAGCCTGCCTGCGCCGCCATAGCTTTTGGTCTGCCGCCGTAGTGTCGTTGACGAAATCATGCACCGTCTGCGTCCGGTAGCCAGTGCTGCCGTGCGCTTCCACAAACCCCAGGAACCAGTTTACGCCGTCCGGCGCATTAGCCGCCGCCGAGGCCATATACCAGCCATTGTCCAGGGCGTTGTTCCAATCGGTGATCGTCTGCGCGACGACACCAAGGTTGGAACGGCTATCAAGTTTCAGATCCAACCCAGCCTTGACGAACCCCGTTGTAGCCAACTGCGTGGTATTCGTTCCAGGCGCTGCGGTCGGCCCCGTTGGCGTCCCGGTGAATGTCGGGCTGGCCTTCGGCGCCAGGCTGGACACCGCTATCCCACTATCCTTCCCCGCCTTACCCGTGGTCCCGGCGAAGCTGACGATGTTGTCGGTCACGGAAGACGCAGGCCCCAAAAAATCTCCTACTCCCGTCCCGTCGGCGCCTCTGTCGCCGGCACGGTCGAACATCAGCCAGATGCCGTTGGCCGTCGTTGGCAAAGTGCCGGCGCCGCTGACATAGGTGAGCGTCAGCTTGCGGTATCGCAATGTTCGATCTGACCAACGCCATTTACCACGACGCCGACAAGCCCGCGAGCATTTGGAGGCTATCCATTGGCCCCACGGCCCGTTCTGCCCTCATTGCGGCAATGCCAATCCTGAGCGCATTGCCAAACTGGCGGGCAAGTCCACGCGCCCCGGTGTCTACAAATGCAACGAATGCCGTGCGCCGTTCTCTGTCACGGTCGGCACTGTATTCGAGCGTTCCAAGATCGGCCTGCACAAGTGGGTGCTGGCTTCGCATCTGTATGCCTCATCCAAGAAAGGCATGAGCGCGCACCAGCTACACCGTATGCTCGGCGTCACCTACAAGACAGCTTGGTTTATGGCGCACCGCATTCGCGAAGCCATGAAGGAAGACGTGAAGTCTTCCGGGCCGCTTGGCGGCGAAGGCAAGACCGTCGAGGCCGACGAGACCTACATCGGCAAGCGTGAGACGCCTCGCGTTTCAGAGCAGCGCAAGGGCCGCCCCTTCACCAAGAAGGGCAAAGGCGGCGGCGCGCATAAGCGCATTGTGGTTGGTCTGGTCGAGCGCGGCGGCAAAGCCCGTATGTTCCATTTGAACGACGCCACGGCCTCTACCGTGCGCGATGTGCTGGTCCGCAACGTGTCTCGCGACGACGCTCTATACCGACTCGTCGCGCCTCTACACGCGCACTGGCGATGAACATGCATCGCACAAGACGACCAATCACGCCGCTGGCGAATACGTACGCTACGAAGGCGCAGAGACGATCCACTCCAATACGATTGAAGGCGTGTTCTCAGTGTTCAAGCGCGGCATGGTTGGCGTCTACCAGCATTGCGGCGAAGCTCACTTGCACCGCTACCTTGCTGAGTTCGATTTCCGCTACAATCGTCGCACGGCTCTTAAGGTGACTGACACCGAACGCCACGACCAGTTGCTTGCAATGATCGAAGGCAAGCGCCTTACCTATCGGCGGATTGGTGAAGCCGGTCACGCCTAAGCAGAAGGCGCGCCGGTTGATGGCAATTCGAAGTAGTAAGGGCTCTAGCTCGGGGCTTTGAACAGGCCCCGAGCGATCCAGCCCACCAAGCCCACGACAGCCACCGCTGTAGATCCAATAAGAGTGATGACGACCTTATCGTCCAGCTTGAAGGGGCAACTCGGAATTCCCTGTGCGATCAGGATAATCCCTGAGAATGCCGAGAAGACAATTAGGAAGCGGAATGCTTTGTCGGCGTACCCCTGCCTGAGATTTCGGTCGGCCCGCTGGTCAGTCACGCCTTCTTTTAGGCTGTCGATTTGCGTGCGCAGCTTCTCATTTTCCAGCCGCGCCTTCTCAAGCTCGTAAATCGCCTGAGACTCGTCCGTCTCTGCGGGCAACGACTCCACCTCGGCCCTTACCAGGGCCTTCATATCGGCGTCTGGCTTAGCGCTTTTCGGCGAGTCCACTGAAATAGTCCGCAATCACATTGTCTGGAATTACAACGCCGCGACGGCCGGGCTCAAAGACCCTCTCCCAAGGTGTGCCTCGCCGGTGGGTCAGGGATGAGAGCGTTGACGCCGGATAATCCGCATATGCCGCGTAAACTTGCTCCAAAACATCTCGCTCGTTCGGCTCCAAATTCTCGCGTGGGGCGTCAATTGGCTGCGTGACCGGATCAGGCCCCCACGGCGCTAGAGCGCGATACAGAGTGGGGATGACGGGACCAAACTCCCACGCCTGCACCTCGTCGCGGATAAGTGGATGGCGATGAAGAGCCATGTTCCAGCCGTGGGCAAAATAGACCAGCTTTTGAAGCTGCATATTTGAAAGCGCGCGACCGCCATCGCGTCTAGCGCGCTTAATGAACCAATTGGCTATAGCCCGCGAATCAACATATGGCATGGTGCCTCAATATGAGGAGTGCAAGCTAAAAGTCCAATTATTCAGGCTTTTCGGCCTTATTTTTGGACTTTTGCGTCTTCTGGTCTGTCTTATGCTTTTCTTCATGGTGCGATCTGGGCGGCGTCTTCAGCATCCGCTGTACCGTCTCGTTGAAGCGTGTATCGTTGGTTTTGTCGCTATCACGGTTGGCTGATTCTTTCATTGGACCCTATCCAGCGAGAAGATTTTGAACGCGCCATCGGCAAGTTAGCCATCAATTGGGCTGCTGCCGAACACGGGTTCGACCACTGCATTTCTATCCTATTTTATGAGAAAGGCGCTAGCTCGCTAGTTACTACATTGCCCCTGAATGCGCGGGCAAAAATCCGATTCTTCCAAAAGGCGATCAAAGCAATACCAGAGCTTGCTGGGGCCGTTCCACGGGCTGAGGAGCTTGCGAACGCTGCCTTCAGAATCCTGGATGATAGAAACTGGTGCATCCACGGGACCGCATCCATGATTGGCGGCACGCTCTTCGAGCAACCCTTCAATCTGTCGCGCTTCGAACGACCAGCCATGGAATCCATAGAACACAAGGAGGTCACCATGGGTTTCATCCATGTGACCAGCGAATCATGCGCCAAACTAACGCTGGCTTTGGCTGTGTTCATGTTCAGGAAGTTCGGTCTGTTCACTGAGAACGAGGTCGAGGATGCGCTTCGCGGTGTCCGCGAAGATATCACCTTCTAGCTCCGCGTCCCTGCCTCTATTTGCGCTTTCAGATCAGTGCCGGCCTGTCGGCTCGAATCATAGGACATTTTCCCATACTTTCTCAAGTATATGATTAGGAACTAATTCCTACTTCGGTCAAAGCCGCGTCTTGGCGCGGCCGCGCATTGCGCAAGGGCAGCATCGATGGGATGCTGCGTCTCGTCGGAGAGCGCAATGAGCAATGTGACCAGTCACTATGGCAGCGGCGGCATCGTCGAGCGCATCCTGTCGGCTGTGCCGGACGCCAGGGCCGGCAGCCTCGCGGCCGAACAACTCTATCCGTTCGACCAGCTTCATGGCCGCGAGCTGATCGCCACGCAGGACCATGCCGCGCGTCTTGCGCCCTCCGCCGGCGATCGGGTTCTGGACATCGGCAGCGGCATTGGCGGCCCGGCCCGGTTCCTTGCCGAGACCTATGGGTGCAGCGTCGACGGCGTCGACCTGACGCAGGCGTTCGTCGTGGCGTCCCGCCGACTGACCGAGCTCTGCGGCCTCGGCGACAAAGTGCGTTTCCATGAGGCCGATGCGACAAGGCTGCCTTTTGCGGACGACACATTCGACGCGGCAATCTGCTTCTATGTCGGCATGAATATCGCCGACAAGGCGGCGGTCATTGGGCAAGCGTGGCGCCTGCTGAAGCCGAAGGCCAGGCTTGTCTGGACCGAGGCGGTGCTGGCGGACGGCGAGCCTCACTATCCCTTGCCTTGGGCGGTGTCGGCTGCAGTCAGCCATCTTGTCGACCGCGAAACCCTGAAGGTCTTGTTTGCTTCAGCCGGATTCCAGGTCGACGACGTCATCGACGAAACCGGCGATCACGTCGAGCTGGCGTTGAAACGGGCAAATTCCGGCATCGTGCCCTCGCCCGCCCAGCAGCAGGCCAATGCGATCGTGCTCGGCGCCGAGTTCGTGCAGCGGCGAAAAAACTACATAAGCTGCCTGAGCGAGGGAAAACTCGCGTCACTGGCCATCATCGCTTCCAAGCCGGCCTGAAACAAAAAACCCGCCTCGGCGGCGGGTTGGTGGCGCAAATCAGCACCATCGACAAATCATAGCATAGCTGCCCTCACCGGTCAAGATATGTCAGGAAAGAATTCCTACATCGACATCGATCGGAGACTCGGCGATGCTAGCGCTACCACATCCGGCGTCAAGTCATATGCATATGTTCTAAAGTGCCATGCCGTCGGCGGATGTTGTCTGATAATTTGCCCTTTGGCATCAAGGGGGCAAAAGAAGCCATGTCTGAGGACAAAATCCGAAATATAAATCTGACCGCCGACATCGTCGCGGCATTCGTGCGCAACAATTCTGTGCCGCCGGATAGCCTGCCGGCGTTGATCGAGAGCGTCAATGCAGCGCTCGCGGCCGTGGACAATCCCGTCGCTCCCCCGCAACCTGCGCCTGAGCCCGCGGTCAACCGCAAGCGCTCGGTGACGCCGAATTTCATTTACTGCCTCGAGGATGGCAAGAAGTTCAGGTCGCTGCGGCGCCATCTCGGCTCCGCCCATGGCATGACGCCGGAAGCCTATCGCGCCAAATGGGACCTGCCCGGTGACTATCCGATGACGGCGCCCAGCTACGCCGCCAAACGATCGGAGCTGGCAAAGGAGTTCGGGCTCGGCATCAGGACACCCGAGGCCCCGGCCGCCAAGGCGCCGGCCAAGAGCAAGACCAAGGCGTAAAGGCACGCCCCCTCCGTGCCGTACGCCTGCTGGAGGACGATCATGGTGGCCGGAGAGCCCAATGACGTTCGCGTGGAACGTGTCGACCGCCGCCAATGGGCGGTGCTGGTTGCCGAGAATGGCACGGTGACCCAGCATCTGTTCATGGCCCAGGAAGCGGCCGAGGAGTTTGCCGACGGCGAGCGGACAAGGCTCGGCCTCCCCGCCAGGCCGCCGGCGGCGGATCCGCTGGCCTGAACAGTCCTTCAACCGGCTGCAGGATACAAGACGCAGCCTTCGACAGGCCGTCTAGCGACTGGTCATTAGCTGGCTCTTATGGAATCATTCCACTCCAACTCGGGGGAGAGCGGGATGGACAAACCAGCCATGGCATCCGTGTTCAGGATGCGGCAAGCGCCAGCCACTGTTTCGGGCGTTCGCAGCGTCGGCCAAGGCCAGGCCGATCCGGTCATCGGCAGAAGGCCGCTCGGCGAGGCGATCCGCTTCGTCATCGACGCCCACCCCCATTACGACATCAGCGGCGTTTTGATCGCCTATGGCGACGGTGCCGCCCCGCGCCTCGGCAGCCGGGAGGTCAAGGCGCTGTGGGCCGAATATGGCCGCCGCTGGATAGAAGAGTAGCGCAGGCCATCGACGGACGCCTATCGCTTGTATCCCCGTCCGGATCGTAACAGCGGCTCATGCGTTGAGCCTGAGCCAAATGGGAGCAACAGCCATGAACGTCGCCAATCTGCAACTCGAAGGCCTGCTGATGGCCGTCGCCTCGATCAATCAGGTGCTGGTGCGCAAGGGCCTGCTCACGGTGGAGGATATCGACATTGCGCTGCGCAAGGCCGAGGCCATCGAAACCGGCGAGGAGCGGTCCGACGGCATGTCGGAGTCCAACCGCGACGCCGTCAACTTTCCGATCCGACTGCTGGAACTGGCCAATCAATGCCAGCCGGAGGCGGACATGCCGTCCTTCTCGAAACTGGCCCGCATGGTCGGCCAGATGAAGGAACCCTACAACGACCAGATGTGAGGCGGTCTGCCGACGCGGGGCCTCACCCTCGGCCGAGTTTCGAGGCCAGCACGCTGCCCGGTCCATGCACGGCGGCGAACAACAAGCCGGCGGCGAACGGGAAATGGGATATGAAGGCGCCGACCTCGGCCTGGTTGCCGGTCCAGTGCGACGGACCGTGGAAGGCAAAGCCGAGGAAGACCACATAGACGGCGGCGACCAGGGCAGCCGGCGTGAAGAATGCTCCGGTCAGCAAGGCGATCACCAGCAGCGTTTCGAGGATCGCGGCGCATCAGGCCAGAAACAGCGGGAACGGGAAGCCGGCGGCGGCGATGTAGCCGGCGGTCAAGCCCATATCCATGAACTTGAGGCCGGCGCCCATCGCGAACAGGGCGGCCAGGGTCAGGCGGGCGATGAGAATGGCCGCGGTCTGCCATGGCGATTGAACGGCTTCCATGATGTCCTCCAAGGGTTGCAACGGGTTTCGCCCCAAGGACGGGCGCCACGCCGCCGATCCTACACCAGCCCGCGAAATTCTTTCGCGGCAAAGCCGAACCTCGCAAAGGAGGCGCTTGCAATCCTCTTGCCGCGAGTGGCCGCTCAGAGCTTCGCCATCAGCTCCCGCCCCAGCCGCTTCGGCGGCTCGGCCCGAAGCACCACATTGGTCGTCACCGCGCCGTAGCGGCCGATGGCGTCGACGATGCTTTCGAGGTCGGGCGGCGACGGGACGACGACCTTGACCAGAAAACAATCCTCGCCGGTCACCCGCAGCACCTCGACCACTTCCGGCATGGCCGCGAATTTCTTCAGGCAGGTCTGGATGTGCTCATGCGTGGTGCGCAGGCGGATCATGGCCATGGTGCCGAGACCGAGGGCGGTGGGATCGATCGCGGCCCGGTAGCCGGCGATGATGCCGCGCTCCTCCAGCCGCTTCACCCGCTCCGACGTCGCGGGCTGGGACAGGCCGACGCGGCGGCCGAGTTCGGAAATGCCGATGCGGCCATCCTCCTGCATGATCTCGATGATTGCCATGTCGGTGGGGTCGAGCCGTGGCCGGTAATCGCCGTTTGCCATGAACACCTTCAATCCATCGGAATTCTTGGTCGCTTTCCGATGATCTCTCATTCCGCGAACGAGGAGAAGCCCTAGGATTGGGCATCATCTGCGGCGAAGAAACAGGATTTTCCATGACCGACTTCATCATTCTGCCGGGCAGCGGCGGATCGGGCGAGGCCCACTGGCAGACACGCTGGCAGCAGGCCGACCCGGCGATGCGCCGCTTCAGCCCGGCAAGCTGGGAGCTGCCGGATTTCGACGACTGGGTGGCGGCGCTGGACGTCGCGGTGTTACAGGCAAAGACCCCGCCGGTGCTCGTCGCCCACAGTCTCAGCTGCCTGCTGGTCGCGCATTGGCAGGCGGTGTCGAGCCGTCGGATCGGCGGGGCGTTTCTGGTTGCGGTTCCCGACCCGGCCTCGCCGGTCTATCCCGCTTACGGAATTCCCTTCGCCGCTACGCCGCGCGGGCCGCTTCGCTTCCCCTCGCTGATCGTGGCCAGCACCGACGATCCCTATGATCCGAACGGCTATGCCCGTGAGAAAGCCACACAATGGGGCAGCGAACTGCACATCGCCGGGCCGCTTGGTCACATCAACAGCAATAGCGGGCTGGGCGACTGGCCAGCGGGAATGGAACTGCTGACGGCCTTCGTGAGAGAGAGACAGGCCGACCACGCAATCGCACCATAGACGCCCGAAGCGTGCGCCGCGGGCTTGCCCCAGCTTGTCCCGCCAGCTATCTCTCGGGAGGGCGTTTGTGAGGGAGCCTGCGAATGGTGTCCGTCCGATATCTGGTCCGCGATGTCGATCTGTCCATCGCGTTTTATACGAGCCATCTGGGCTTCGCGCTGAAGCAGCAATTCGGTCCGGCGATGGCCATCCTGACGCGCGGCGACCTCTCGCTCTGGCTCGCCGGTCCCTTGGCGTCGGCAGCCAGGCCGATGCCGGACGGCCGGACACCCGAGCCGGGCGGATGGAACCGCTTCGTGCTCGAGGTCGAGCAATTGCCGTCAATCGTGACTAAGATGGGCGAGGCCGGCGTGGGGTTCCGCAACCAGATCGTCGAAGGTCCGGGCGGGCGACAGATTCTTTGTGAAGACCCGTCCGGCAACGTGATCGAGCTGTTCGAGCCCAGCTAGACTTCGGCCGTCGCCTGGGATTCGGCGCCGGGCTTTGCCTGGCCTTCCCACTGCCGCTCCGCCTCTGCTTTGCGCTTCGGACAATCCTCGTAGTCATGCTCTCGCGAACCGCAATAGGAGCAGCATTTTGCCGGCGTGTCGGTTCGAAGCATTGTGGCCATGCACAAGAATGCACGAAAATTCATCCGGTTGCAGCAGCGTCTGCGACGTCGCTGCTGGGATGCGTGACCGCCAGCCTGGCGACGCCGCTCAATAGCCGCCGACGATCGGCAGACTCTCGCCGGTGATGTAGCTTGAACATTGCGGCCAGGAACACATAGGCGGGCGCGATCTCCTCCGGCTGGGCCGGGCGCTTCATCGGGGTTCTTGGCGCCGAATTGCGAGACATCGCCGCCTGCTTGTCGGACGGGTGACCAGCAAAGGTGGCGGCAGACATTGCGCGCGGCGCGTATTCGTCCGGCCTATATCAAAGTTAAATGCGGATGGTGGGGGTGAGGTGGTAGGTGATCGCCATGGGGGGACTCTCAACGCGCTCGAGGTGTCCCATGGACGTTCGAAATCTGATTGCCAAACTGTCTGCCGCGGTACTGCACCGCCGCGCCGCGTCTTCGCCGATACTGTACAGGCCGATCCGCAACTCGCTCGCCGACATCCCGTTGAAGCCGGCGCCGCGGCCGCCTTATCGTCCGCATCGGCCGATCTGGCCGGCAAGCAACATGTAGCTCGCCGGGCTGCAACCAGTTTGTGATTTCCTCGTTTATGGCGATCCCGTTTTCAAGGAGGCAAGTGATGAGATCGATCCGGGCGAGACGCGAATGGTTTGGATGGTGAGCGCATGAGCCGTTTTCTGCCCCTGACGATCAGATTCGTGGACGGAAGCGCGATGACGGTGTCGTCGATCGCCGACGCCAGGAGGGCGCTAGGCGGAACATGGAAGAACAAGAAGACGGCGGCCTACAAGGCGGCCGACAGGCTGGTGGACGACGCGTTGAACGGCATTTGCCGCCCGGACATCGCCTTTGCCGCTTTCCAGAATGCCGCCGCCCAACAGGGCTTGCTGAAGCCGGCCAAGCCAAGTGCCGCCCTTGCCATGCTCGACGAATTGGCGTCGCTGGATGGGCATCGTTGAAAGACCGGCTGACGGATTGCCTGCGATGTCATGGCGAACGCCGGATAGCCTATCTCGGCTCGCGGTTCATGCTGAGATAAGTCGGGTCGAACTCGGCGATTTCCACCAGCTGCTGCCAGTCCAGAATGGTCACCATGTAATTTGCCCAGCCGATCACACCGATCTTGCGCAGCGCGCCGATGACCCGGTTCATGTGGACCACCGAAAGCCCAAGCACATCGGCCAGTTCCGCCTGCGACAGAGGAAGCCGGAAACTCATGCCGTTGGTCTGCTTGACCACCTGCAGCCGGACGAACAGCTCGCACACAAGATGCGCCAAATGCGAAGTCTTGGACCGCCGGCCCATGGCCACGATCCATTCCCGGTGAATGGCGCCATCGACGAGCGTGTCCAGCCACAGCAAGCGGCTGAGATGAGGCGCCTGTTCGGTGATCGTCCTTAGCCGACTGTGGTCGGCGGCGATCACCCGGCATGGCGACAATGCGATGATGCCATGGTCCATTGTCTTGAGCAGAAAGGCGTGCAGATCGACAAAATCGCCGGGCACCTGCAACGAGGTGAACTGGCGGCCGCCATCCTCCAGCACTTTGTAGCGCGCCGCCAATCCCTCGATGATGAGCGTGCTGTAGCCTGGCCTCGACCCCTCGGAAACGATGTCCTGGCCAGTGGCAAAATCCATCTCGATGGTCATGGCGGCGGCCAGCAGCCCCTTTTCCTGCTCGGACAAAGCGTCATGCTGGCCAAGGTTGAGATAAAGCGGTTCTAGCATCGAGGATCCAGTTCGAGATTTCGTGGACATTCGTGGCCTAGCCAAACGCCGGAGATCGGGTGCGGTTGCAATCGGCCGGCACGGCGACGGCTCCTGGCAGGAAATCTGCTCAGGACACAGTCGCATGGAACCATGGGTGCGGGTTGGGATTTAATCCATGTCGCTCAAAAATGGCCCCGATTTTGAGACAACGACATGCATAAAAACACAGACCTGAAGCGCGTCGCCTGCGTCCTTTCAACCGCGATGCGCCTTAGCGTTCTCACGCAGGGATCCTTGCACACATGGAACGGTTCTACTTCGACTTGTACAACGCCGAGACCCAGATTGATGAAGAGGGGCAGCTTTTTCCCAGCCGGGAGCGTGCGGGAGCCGAAGCGCTGCGCATATTGCACGATGTGGCGCGCGACGAGATTCCGGAGGGCGACCACCGGCGGATCACCGTCAAGATGCTGAACGAGAACAGGGAGCAGATATTCGAAGCGTCGCTGACCATGGCGTCGCTGTGGAGTTGAACTCGTCGACCCTGTCGAGGACTGTATGGAACCTCTTGCCCTCCCCTCTGTTTCCTAAGGAGGGGCCAGCGGCAGAAGCTGCCCGGCTGATTGACTGGAGGCATCTATGTCCTTGCAAAAGCTTCATCCCGAGCAGGTCGACGACACACGCAGGCTTGCCTATTCGACCTTTGCCCCGGCGCTGATCGGTTCGCTCACCAAGCGTCTGGCGCGGTGTCAGGGCGTCAAGGAACTGGGCGCCCTGGAAAAGTCGCTCATCCGCCTGATCGAAGACTCTGATGTCGATGGGCCGCAAGCCGAGGCGATGAAAGAGTTCGCCATCGAGCTGGTGGTGTCGACGATATCGGAAGCCCGCGCTCACCCCGACACCAAGAGCGATGTCGAAGCCGTTGGCGAGCGCCGCGCCGAAGGCCGCTCCGAGAACCCGCAGACGCTCGAGGAGCAGTTGCAATCAGGGCTCGAAGACAGTTTTCCGGCCAGCGATCCGCCCGCCGTCGTCTCGACCGCCATTTCCGGCGCCTCGAAGGACCTTGTCGGTACAGATGAGGTGTTGCGCCGCAAGAAGGAGGCGGCGCAGCGAAAGCAGGAAAAGGCCGACGCCGGTTAGCCGGACAAGTCGCGCGAGCCCGAGGCGATGAGAAGTCTCAGCCGAAGCGCTTTTCCGGCGACTGTCCGCTGGCCGGTGACTGTTCGCCGGCCCGCGCGACGATCGCCTCGAGCGGCTCCGGCCGGTGAAGCAGAAAACCCTGGCCATAGGCCACGCCCATGCCGCGCAAAATGTCGAGCGCTTCCTGCTGTTCGATCTTTTCGGCCACCACCGCGCAGCCGAGACTTTTGGCGATGCCCGCTATGGCCGAGACGATCTCGCGGTCGAAACGGCTTTCCGCGATATTCTCGATGAACGAGCCGTCGATCTTGATCTGATCGACCGGAAAGCGCCGCAAATATTCGAACGAGCTCATGCCGGCGCCGAAATCGTCGAGGCTGACGCGGCATTGCCGCTCGCGCGCCTTGCGCACGAACTGCTCGGCGGCGTCGAAATTGGTGACGGCCGCGGTCTCGGTGATCTCGAAACCGATGCCGGAATGCGGCGCCCCGGTCTCGGCGATGACGGCGTCGACGAAATCCCATAGCAGCGGATCGCTCAGCGTCTGCGCCGACAGGTTGAAGCCGAGCAAGATGGCGCCTGACCGCATCGCCGCGCCATGCTGCGAAAGCGCTGTCTTGATGATCCAGCGGTCCAGCCGCGAGGCAATGCCGAAGCGCTCGGCGACCGGAATGAATTCGTTGGGTGGGATCAGCTTGCCATTGCGCCCGGCAAGCCGCGCCAGCACCTCGACATGGCGGCTCTCCTGCCAAGGCTGGCCCAGAAGATGGATCTCCTGGCCGAACAGTTTCAGCCGCCCGTCATCCATGGCGTCGACCGTGTCGGCGGCGACACGCGCCGCGTTGAGGCCGCCGGAGCCCGACGCCGCGTCGGCCGAAAACACCGCGAAGCGATTGCGCCCGGCCGCCTTGGCGGCATAGCAGGCGTCGTCGGCGCAGGCCAACGCATCGGCAACCGTGGTGGTGGTGTCCTCGACGAAGGCGATGCCGATGCTGGCCGCGAGCTTTCGCGAGGTCGCCGGCAGTCCGAGGTCGGCGTCACGGACCGCCGCAAGGATGGCGCCCGCCAGCGCCTCGGCTTTGGCCGATTGGCAATTGGGCACCAGCAGCGCGAACTCGTCGCCGCCGAGGCGCGCGGCGCGCGCCGTTGACGGCAGGCAACCCAATATGCCGGCGGCGACGCCCTTCAGCGCCAGGTCGCCGGCGGCGTGGCCGGCAAAGTCGTTGAGCGCCTTGAAGTAGTCGAGATCGACATAGAACACCGCCAGCGGCAGAAGCCGCTTCATGGCGATGTGTTCGGCCAGCAGCCGGTCGAAGGCGGCGCGGTTAAACAGGCCGGTCAGCGCATCGTGGTGCGCGGCGTAGGCGAGTTCCCGCTCGCGTTTCTTGTCCTCGGTGATGTCGCGCACGGTGCCGAGAATCTGGCCCGCCGTCTCGGGCGCCGCGATAAAGCGCACCAGCGATTCGACATGGCGGATTTCGCCGTCGCGCCTGACGATGCGGTATTGCGCGGCGACGACGCCGTCGGTCGAAAGCGGCGCCAGATGGGCGCGCTCTGCGGCATCCTTGTCGTCGAGATGCAGATAGGAATGCCAAAGGTCGGCAGCCACCTCGTCGGTGTCGGCGACCAGGCCGAATATCTCCCTGGTGCGGGCGTCCCAATAGCTCTTGTTGGCGTCGATGTCGTGATGCCAGATGCCGGTGCCACTGGCCGCCAGCGCCAGGCGAAAGCGCACATTGACCCGCTCGAGTTCGGCTTCCGCCTCTTTCTGCCGGCTGATGTCGGTCTGCACGCCCATCAGCCTGACCGGCTTGCCCGTCTCGTCACGCTCGACAATGCCGCCGCGGTCCAGCACCCAGATCCAGTGGCCGTCCTTGTGCTTGAGGCGCAGCTCGGTCTCGATCGAGGCGGTCAGGCCGGAAATGTGCCGCTCGCCGCTGGCCAGCGCCCGCTGGCGGTCGTCGGGATGCGTCAGCTTCAGCCAGAGGTCGTCGCTGTTGGCAAGCTCGCCATCCTCATAACCCAGCATGTGCGACCAGGTCGGCGAATAGAAACAGTCGCCGCTCACAATATCCCAGTCCCATACGCCGAGATGAGCGCGTTCGAGCGCAAGCGCCCAGAATTCGCCGTTGCGTATTTTCTCTTCAGCCATGTCCTGGTTTCGCTCACTCCGTCGCCGCCACTATGCACGCAAGCAGAGAAGAAACCGTTACCGGGTGCGCCGCGCCCACAGTGCGGACAAGGCCTGCAATCGGATCGTATCCTGCCGTGTTGCGCCATCAAGCGATCGGGATTCCTCATGCCATGGGCGCCCTGATTGGAGCCGCCCGGCCCGGCCCGGGTTCGACGATCCTTATCGCGCGGCGGCGCGCATTGTCCTCGAGCAGGCCGCGCAGTTCCTCACGTCCGCGGGCAATGCGCGACATCAGCGTGCCGGCCGGCACGCCGAGCATCTCGGCGGCCTCGGCGTAGGAAAAGCCCTCGATGGCGACCATGGTCAGCGCGGCACGGCGGTCGGGGCTGATCGCCTGCAGCGCGTCGATGATCTCGCGCGCAGCGACGTTCTCCAGCTGGTCGGCGGGAGAGGCCTGCACCTCGCCGGCCTCCAGCGGCAGCATCGAGGCCTCGCCACGCCGGTTCACCTTGCGCATCTGGTCAATGAACAGATGATGCATGATCGTGAACAGCCATTTTCGCGGGCTCTCTCCCGTCTGCCAGTTGTCCAGCCGCAGCAGCGCCCGCTCCAGGCAGTCCTGGACGAGATCGTCGGCGGAATCGCGGTCGCGCAGCAGCGAGCGCGCATAGCGGCGCAGGCGCGGGATTTCGTTGAGAATGGCTCTCTGCTTTTCGTCCATGACATTTTGTCTTTGTTTCGGCATGCCGTTGCCGCAAAACCGCTGCGCCCCCGGGTGAGGACAGCTTTGGCTGATCTGAAAAATTCCTCTGTTCATGCCTGTCGTCGGCTCCAAAAACGCTGGGCACTTTTGGGCGACAGGCGTGACGCGCTAGCGCGGCGTGGCGTCGATGGCGACCCGGTCGGGATAGAAGGCGCCGTGGGCGCGAATCTCGGCCATCTCGTCGAAGGGCTGCTCATAGGCCCACATCGCGTCGTTACCGGTTTCGCCCGCCGGCAGCACGTTCCAGTAGCTGGAGTCGCCCTTGTAGGGGCACAGCGTCGACCGCTCCGTCTTCCTGAGCTTGCGGAAGTCGATGTCCTCGAACGGGATGTAGAAGGAGAAGGGATGGGGCGGCTCGGTCACCATTTTGGCTTTTGCCGAGGAAGCGATGATGGTGCCGTTTGCAAACACGACGACACGCCCGTTGAAGGGCTCGACGGTGATCACCTTGCCCGGATTGCGCCTGAAGCCGGGTGACGGGTTCGCATGCTGATCCATGACTGCTCTCCTTGTCCGCTGGTGGTTCGATGCCGGTCGACGGCGTCAGCTCTCACTGGTCACTGATGGGCCGGCGACAGCGGTCACACGCGACAGCTTCTGGCGCTTTTCGAGCTGTGGCTTTTCATAGGTCTTCTTCATAGGTCTTCTTCATCGTTCTTCCTTTTCTGACGTCTGGCAGCCGGTCCGCGCGGCTGCCGGCCGTGGATCATGGCTCCAAGGGACAACAGGCGCATCTCCCGTCCGGCCGATGCGCCGCCGAAGGAAATCCGGGCCAGCGTGGCCAGAACGACTCGCATGTGTTTCGCCGCGACCCGACGGCGGTGGATTTATCTCAGCCGGGACGGCCATGCTTGGGCCGGGCGGAACACGGTTTTGGCGAATGCGGCCCTGTCAGCACGATCGCGAGGCTTGGACAGGCGCGAACAGCTACCGGCGCGGCTATGGCGATGGCTGCTTGGCGCCGGTGCACGCCGCAAAATATCGATAATAAACGACGACAGGTGAGACTCTACAAAATCAAGATGATTTGCCAGATATTTTCGCCTTTTCGGCACAAGAACTAAAATAAATTCTCGGCAGACGAACTTTCACTTCGGAAAAACGTCCATTTCATCTCTGTTAACCAAATATTAACCAAAATTACCCGATACATACCGAAGTTATTCGCTGTCGTAATCCGAATCTAAGTTGTAATAATCATTACACAGTTCGCTTCTGACATTACTGTATCGTTGATGTCTTGCGAAGCATGCAACGGAGGAGCTGTAGGAGTGAAATCCGGGTCAAGACTGTGTTGCGAGGAACGGTCTGCCCGACGGAGGAAACACGCATGAGATTGCTGAAATATGCGCTGCTGGCGGGAGCGTCGCTGCTTCCCATCCTGCCCGCGATCGCCGCGACCGCGACGGGCAGCATGAATGTCCGCATCACGATTACCGACGAATGCAAGGTGCAGACGGCGAGCGATCTCGATTTCGGCTCGCACGGTGTCATTGATGCGAATGTCGACCAGACCAGCACCATCAACGTGCAATGCACGACCGGCAAGTCCTACAATGTTGGTCTGAGCGCCGGAGCGGGCGCGGGCGCAACGGTTGCTGTTCGCAAGATGACCGGGCCGGCGTCGGCGACGATCGACTACACCATCTACAGGGAAAGCACCCGGACGCAGCTTTGGGGCACCACGATCCCCACCGACACGGTCGGCGGAACCGGCAACGGCGCCATTCAGCCGCTGACGGTCTACGGGCGTGTTCCACCGCAGACGACACCGGCGGCGGGCCTCTACACCGACACCGTTGCGATCACCATAACGTACTGACAATCGATACCAACACGAGGACGATCATGCGATCCATGCTTTCATGCATCGGAGCCACGGCTGTTCTGTTGCTGTGCGCCGGTCTCTCACAAGCCGCTTCGCTCAGGGTGGCCCCGACAGGTCTCGAGCTGATCTCGCCCGACGCCTCGGCGGTTCTCAACCTCAGCAACGATGACCCCAAGCGGCCGATCAATGTGCAGATACGCGTCTTCGCCTGGAGCCAGGCTGGCGGGATCGAGACGCTGACGCCGACTACGGACGTCGTCGCCAGCCCGCCATCGACCAAACTCGGACCCAATGCCCAATACGTGGTTCGCGTCGTGCGCGTCAGCAAGGCGCCGGTGCGGGCCGAGGAAAGCTACCGCGTCATCGTCGACGAGTTACCCGACCCGTCGCGCAAGAAGGCCGGTACGGTCGCGCTCGCGCTGCGCTATTCGGTCCCGGTGTTTTTCCGCGACGCCGATGCGGCCGCGCCGGCAGTCGCCTGGAGTGTTTCGCGCAAGGGCGGCAGTCTTGTGCTGACAGCCAGCAATACCGGTGAAAGTCGTCTCCGCTTGTCCAACCTATCCCTGACCCAGAACGGCAAAAAGCTCGGCAACCGAAACGGGCTCGTCGGCTATGTGCTGGGCGGCGCGACCATGCAGTGGCCGATCGGCAGCGGCAAATCACTGTCCGCGGGCTCCGTGCTTTTGAAGGCACAGAGCGATCTTGGACCCTTCGATGCCAACGTTGCCGTCAAGGGCAAGTAGCGTCGCTGTCATCGTCGCGGTTGCGACTTTCACACCTTGCTTGGCGGTGCGTTCGCAGGTATTTCCGGCCGTGACGAACCTCGAACAGCCGGCTTCCGTTTTGCCAGCGGGCCGCAGCCTCTATCTCGAGGTGTTCATCAACGACGTTTCGACCAAGCTGGTCGGCAATTTTATCGAGATGCCGGATGGTCGGCTGGCGGCGACGCCCCAAGAACTGAAGGAGGTCGGCCTGAAACCGCCGGAGGACATAGCCGACGCCGGCGGCCTGGTCAGGCTCGACCAGTTGGCCGACGTTTCGTTTCGGATCGATGAGGTAGCCCAGCGCCTCTACGTCACCGCCGCCAATGACAGCCGCGAGGCGCGCATGGTCGATCTCGGCTTGCGCTTGCAGGACCGGCCGGCGCCGCAATCGGGCTTGGGCGCGGTTCTCAACTATTCGCTGTTTGCCAGCTCCAACACATTGTTCGACAAGGACGTCGAGCTGTTCCAGGGCGTTTCCGGCGGCTTCGATGCGCGCGTGTTCAGCCCCTATGGAACGCTCAGCCAATCCTTCATCGCCGGCTATTCCGACGGAAGGCTGGATGGCTTCACGCGGCTCAACACGACATGGAGCTATTCCGACCCCGACCGGCTGATGACCTACCGCGCCGGCGACTTCATCTCCGGTGGATTGTCGTGGACGCGTCCGGTCTATCTCGGCGGCATCCAGGCGCAACGCAACTTCCACCTGCGATCGGACCTGGTGACGCTGCCCCTGCCCTCCTTCGGCGGCACGGCGGCGGTGCCGTCGACGCTCGAGGTCTATACGCAGAACGTGCGCACCTATTCCGGCGACATCCAGCCCGGACCGTTCCAGGTCACCAATTTGCCGGTGTTCACCGGCGCCGGACAGGCGCAGGTGGTGTTGCGCGACAGCCTCGGCCGCGAGACCACGGCCACCTTGCCGTTCTATGCCTCCAGCATGCTGCTGCGCCAGGGACTGCTCGACTTTTCCGTGGAGGCAGGGATGGCGCGGCGCAATTTCGGCATCTCCTCCGACGATTATGACGGCCGCGTCATGGGGGTCGCCACGGCGCGTTACGGCGTGACCGACCGGCTGACATTGGAAGCCCATGCCGAGGGCGGCGCGGATCTGATCAATGGCGGCATAGGCGCTGCCTTCCCGCTCGGGGCATATGGCGCGGCTTCGCTGGCAGTCGCCGGCAGCCATCATGACGGGCGCACCGGCTCGCTGGTCGATGCCAGGGTCGAGTTCGGTTATGATGGCTGGGCGGTCAATGCCCGCATGCAGCGGGCGTTCGGCGGCTATGATGACATCGCTTCGGTGACGGCACAGCCGGTCATACTCGATCCCGATGATTTCACCCGTTTCAGCGCCGGTGTGCCGCGGGCGGTCGACCAGGTGACGCTCAGCGTGCCGATGCCGATCGATTTCTCCAGCCTCAACTTCTCCTATACCCACCTCAAGGATGCCGAAGGCGAGACCAGCCAGATCGTCGGCCTCTCCTATAGTCAGGCGATCTTCAAGCGCAGCACGCTCTATGCCACGGCCTTCGCCGATCTCGACGACGGCGACAGTTATGGAATCTTTGCGGGGATTTCGATCCCGTTCAATGACGACGTCATGGCTTCGACGGGTGTCGAGCATGGGCCTGACGGCCTCAATGTCGTCGCCGACCTCGCCAAATCGGAGCGGGCCGAGGACGGCAGCATCGGCTGGCGGCTGCGCACCTCGGAGGGCGAGGTCCCCAATCGTTCGGCAGCGGTCAGCTACCGCGCGCCGTTTGCGCGTTTCGAGGCCGGCGCTCAGCAATTCGACAAGGACTTTCGCGTGACCGGCCAGATGGACGGCGCCATTGCGGTCGCAGGCGGCGGGGTGTTCGCCACCAACCGCATCGACGATGCCTTTGCCGTCGTCGATGTCGGCACGCCTGATGTCGAGGTGTTGCATCAGAACCGGCCCGTAGGCAGGACCGACAGCAAAGGCCGCATCCTGGTCACCGGGCTCAACTCCTATGAGCTGAACACGGTCTCCATCGACCCGAAAAACCTGCCGGTAGACGCGGATGTCCCGGCTACCAAGGAGACCGTCGTCCCAGCCGACCGCAACGGCGTCGTGCTGAAGTTCGGCGTGTCCGAGGCGGCACAGGCCGCGCTGGTGACCCTGGTCGACTCGAGCGGAACGCCGCTCGAAGCCGGACTGTCGGGACGCGTCGATGGCGGCACTGAAGACTTTGTCGTCGGCTATGACGGGCAGGCCTATATCAAGGGCCTCGGCAAGCAGAATTCCGTGCAGGTCGAGCGCGCGGACGGCGGTTCGTGCCGGGCAGAGTTTCCCTTCGAGGCGGTGCGTGGCCGGCAGGTGGTGATCGGGGACGTGGTGTGCCAATGAACATCCGACGCGAGGTGCTGCGCGCAACGTTCATCATTGTCCTTATGCTGCTGCCGTCGCTCGCCCGCGCGCAAAGCTGCAGTTACACCGTCACCAGTTTGAATTTCGGCCTCATCGACACGCTGTCGGGCACCGCGGCGACATCGACAGCCACCTTCACCGCGACTTGCAGCGGCAGTTTGCCATTGCTGCTGCCGGTCCTGGTGTGTCCGCATATTGCCGCCGGCACCGGCGGTGCAACCTCGGCGGCGGCCCGGCAGATGGCGAGCGGCGTCAACAGCCTCAACTATCAACTCTATTCGGACCCCGCAATGACCGTTGTCTGGGGCACCCATAACTGGGCCTATGCCTCGCGCCCGCCACCGCTGCTGCTGAGCCCCAATCTCTTCGGCAACTCAACCGACACCCTGACGCTCTATGGGCGGGTTCCCGGCGGCCAGGCGACCGTCCCGCCGGGCACCTATGTGTCGACATTTTCGGGCGGGCAACTCGAGTTCCGCTCCCGGACAACCCTGTTGAGCAGCAGCTGCGACACCGGCGCGGGCAACTTGGGCACCAGTCCGACCTTCACCATCAACGCCACGGTCGCGGCAAACTGCCTGGTCGCCACCCAGAACATCGATTTCGGCCCCAAGGGGGTGCTCGACGCCAATGTCGACGCCACCGGCCAGGTTACGGTCACCTGCACCCCGTCTACCGCGTACACGGTTTCCCTCAATGGCGGCACGACAGGGGGCACGCCGACCACCCGCAAAATGTCGAAGGGCGCCGAGAGGGTCACCTACGGCCTCTACAAGGATCTGGCGCGCTCGCAGCCCTGGGGTGACGCCGGAACGCCGGGAAGCACGGTGGCCGGCACCGGAACCGGTACGGCCCAGGCGCTCACCGTCTATGGCCGCGTGCCGCCGCAGACGACGCCCTCGGCCGGCGTCTACACCGACACGGTGGTGGTGACCATCACCTATTGATCGCGGCCCGCCTCGCCGTTGGCCGGCGCCAGCCAGCGCGCGTAAATCTCGCCGACGATGCCGCGGCGAAAGACCAGCACGCAGATCATGAAGATCAGGCCGGTGGCGATGGTCACCGGGAAGCCGGAGGTGGCGAGCGTGTTTTCCAGCCCGACGACGAGGCCGGCGCCGACGACAGGACCGACCATGGTGCCGATGCCGCCGAGCAGCGTCATCAGGATCACCTCGCCCGACATCTGCCAGGTGACGTCGGTCAGCGTCGCGAACTGGAAGACGATCGCCTTGGTGGCGCCGGCAAGCCCGGCAAGGGCTGCCGACATGACGAAGGCGGCGAGCTTGTAGCGGCCGACCGAATAGCCCAGCGAGATGGCACGGTTCTCGTTCTCGCGGATCGAACGCAGGATCATGCCGAAGGGCGAGTTGACGATGCGCCAGACGGCGAAGACGCCGATGAGGAATACGGCAAGCACGACGAAATACATGTTGAGCGTGACGTTGAGATCGACGATGCCGAACAGATGCCCGCGCGGCACGCCCTGTATGCCGTCCTCGCCTTCGGTGAACGGCGCCTGGACGCAGAAGAAATAAAACATCTGCGCCAGCGCCAGCGTGATCATCGAGAAATAGATGCCTTGCCGGCGGATGGCGAGGAAGCCCATGACCAGGCCGAGCACGGCCGCGCCGGCGGTGCCGAGCAGGATGCCGGCCTCGGGCGGCCAGCCCCATGCCTTGACGGCGTAGGCGCAGAAATAGGCGGCGGCGCCGTAGAAGGTGGCGTGGCCGAACGACAGCAGCCCGGTGTAGCCGAGCAGCAGGTTGAAGGCGCAGGCAAACAGCGCGAAGCACAGCATCTTCATCAGGAAGATCGGATAGACGAAGAAGGGCGCGGCTATCAGCGCCAGTATGGCCAATGCCAGCAATACCCGCTCCAGCCGCACGGAGGCGGCGGTGCGCTGTTGGTGAAGGGTTGCCTCGCTCATCTCAGGCGTCCCTTCCGAACAGGCCGGCGGGGCGCAGGAGCAGCACGACCGCCATGATGACGAAGACGACGAGGTTCGACGCCTCGGGATAGAACACCTTGGTCAGGCCCTCGGCGAGGCCAAGCATATAGCCGGTGACGATGGCCCCGAGGATCGAACCCATGCCGCCGACCACGACGACGGCAAAGACGACGATGATGATATCGGAGCCCATCAGCGGACTGACCTGGTAGACGGGCGCGGCGAGAATACCGGCAAGGCCGGCGAGCGCCGCGCCGAGCCCATAGGTGAGCGTCAGCAGCAGCGGCACGTTGACGCCGAAGGCCTGCACCAGCTCGGGATTTTCGGTCGCGGCGCGCAGATAGGAGCCGAGCCTGGTCTTTTCGATCAGGAGCCAGGTGCCGATGCAGATAATGAGCGAGGCCACCACCACCCAGCCGCGATAGTTGGGCAGGAACATGAAGCCGAGATTGGTGCCGCCGGCAAGCTGCGCCGGAACGGCATAAGGGTTGCCCGACACGCCGTAGTAGAAACGGAACACGCCTTCGATGACCAGCGCCAGTCCGAAGGTGAACAGCAGCCCGTAGAGCGGATCCAGGCGGTAGAGCCGCGACAGCGCCACGCGCTCGACCGCCATGCCGAAGACGCCAACGATGAGCGGAACCAGGAGCAGCGCCGGCCAGTAGCCGATGCCGAGATGGACGAGCAGCAGGTAACCGATGAAGGCGCCGAGCATATAGAGTGCGCCATGGGCGAAATTGATGATCCGCAGCAGGCCGAAGATGACGGCCAGGCCGAGGCTCAGCATGGCGTAGAAGGAGCCGTTGATCAGCCCGACCAGCATCTGGCCGAGCAAGGCCTGGACGGGGATGCCGAAGATCATGGTCATGGCGTCACCGAGGGTGTTGCAAGCGGGATGCGTCTGTGCGGCACGTACCCCCACCCGGACCTTCGGTCCGACCTCCCTACAAGGGGAAGGTAGGGCGGTGGCCCTCCACCCTCCCCCTTGTGGGGAGGGTCGCTGCGCAGCAGCGGGGTGGGGGTACTGCCGTGGGCTGTCGTCATCATACCCCCAACACCTCGTGCAGCTGTTGCGTGTGAGCGGCAAGCTCGCTTACGGCAAAACCCTCCACCACCTTGCCATGCTCCATCAGATAGAAGCGGTCGGCGATGCGCGCGGCGAAGCGGAAATTCTGCTCGACGAGCAGGATGGTCATGCCGCGCTTTTTCAAGGTCGCCAGCAGTTCGCCGATGCGCTGGACGATGACCGGCGCCAGGCCTTCGGTTGGCTCGTCGAGCAGCAGCATCTGCACGCCCGTCCGCAGGATGCGGGCGATGGCCAGCATCTGCTGTTCGCCGCCGGAGAGTTTGGTGCCGGGGCTGTTGCGGCGCTCCTTGAGGTTGGGAAAGAGATCGAAGATTTCCTCGACGCTCATGCCGCCCTTGGCCACCACCGGCGGCAGGATCAGGTTTTCGTCGACGGTGAGCGTGGCGAAGATGCCGCGTTCCTCCGGCACGAAGCCGATGCCGCGATGGGCAACACGATGCAGCGGCAGGCGCATCAGGTCGCTGCCGTCGAAGGCGACGCTGCCGCTGCGCTTGCGGACCAGCCCCATGATGGCGCGCAGCGTTGTGGTCTTGCCGACACCGTTGCGGCCGAGCAGCGTCACCGTCTCACCGCGAAAAACGTCGAGGTTGACGCCATGCAGCGCATGGCCCTCGCCATACCAGGCGTGGAGATCGCGCACGGCAAGCATCGGCTCACTCATGCTCGGTCCCCCTGCTCGGTCCCCATGTAAGCGATCCTGACGCGCTCGTCCTTGCTCACCGTTGCGTAATCGCCGGCGGCGAGCACCTGGCCGCGCTGCATGACGGTGATCCAGTCGCAAAGGTCGGCGACGACGGTGAGATTGTGCTCGACCATCAGCACGGCGCGGTCCGTTGCCAGCGAGCGGATGACGCCGGAAATGACGCCGACATCCTCGTGCCCCATGCCGGCCATCGGCTCGTCGAGCAGCAGCACTTTCGGGTCGAGCGCCAGCGTGGTGGCGATCTCGAGCACGCGCTTTCGGCCATAGGAGAGATCGCCGGCCGGACGATGCGCGACATCGTCGAGACCGACGACGGCAAGCAGTTCGCGCGCCCGTGGCGTCAGTTTATCGAGCGCCGACAGCGAGCGCCAGAACTGGAAGCCGAGCCCGCTCGGCCGCTGCAGTGCGACGCGGACATTGTCCAGGACGCTCAGATGCGGAAAGATCGCCGAAATCTGGAACGAGCGGACGAGGCCCATGCGCGCTACCCTGGCCGGCGCCGTGCGGGTGATGTCGTTGCCCAAAAGTTCGATCCTGCCGCTGCTCGGCTGCAGGAACTTGGTCAACAGGTTGAAGATCGTCGTCTTGCCGGCGCCGTTCGGCCCGATCAGGGCATGGATCTGGCCGTGATGGACGTCGAGGTCGACATTGTTGACGGCGACGAAACCGGCAAAATCGCGCCGCAGGCCGCGGGCGGAGAGCACCACCCGCGGCTTGATTTCGGCACCGTCCGGCTGGACGGCCACGGCTTGCGCCAGCGTCACTTGGTGACGAGCGGGCAGCCGCTGTCTTCAGCCTTGATGAAGGCCTTGTCGCCCGGAATGGTCGCAAGGTAGGTGTAGTAGTCCCAGTCCTTCTTCGACTCCTCGGGCTTCTTGACCTGATAGAGATACATGTCGTGCACCATCGAGCCGTCGGCCTGTACCTTGCCGTTGGCGTTGATAATGTCGTCGACGGGCATTTCATGGAGTTGCTTGGCGACCGCCTCGGTTTCGTCGGTGCCGGCCTTGTCGATGGCCTTGAGATATTGCAGCACCGCCGAATAGGTGCCGGCCTGGATCATGTTGGGCATGCGGTTGGTGCGCTTGAAGAAGCGCCCGGCGAAGTCGCGGCTCTTGTCGTCGCGGTCCCAGTAAAACCCTTCGGTGAGCACCACGCCCTGCGCCGCCTGCAGGCCGAGGCCGTGCACCTCGGCAAGCGTGAACAGAAGGGCTGCCAGCCGCTGGCCGCCGGCGACGATGCCGAACTCGGCCGCCTGCTTGATGGTATTGGAGGTGTCGAGGCCGGCATTGGCAAGGCCGATAACCTTGGCGCCGGAGGACTGCGCCTGCAGCAGGAAGGAGGAATAATCCGTCGATCCCAAGGGGTAACGCACCTCGCCCAGCACTTTGCCGCCGCTTGCCTCAACAACCTTTGAGGTCTGCTCCTTCAGCGAATAGCCGAAGGCATAGTCGACGGTGATGAAATACCAGCTGTCGCCGCCCTGCTGCACAAGCGCGCCGCCGGTGCCGACCGCCTGCGAGTGGGTATCGTAAGCCCAGTGGAAACCGTAGGGCGAGCATTGCTTGCCGGTCAGGTCGGCCGATGCCGCTCCGGTAACGATGTCGATCTTCTTCTTTTCCTTGGACAACCCCTGGACGGCGAGCGCCACCGAGGATGTCGTCAGTTCCATGATCGCGTCGACCTGCTCGGTGTCGTACCACTGGCGCGCAATGTTGGAGGCAATGTCGGGCTTGTTCTGGTGATCGGCGTTGACGATCTCGATCGGCGCGCCCTGCACCTTGCCGCCAAAATCCTCGACCGCCATCCTGGCGGCCTCGACCGACCATTTGCCGCCGAAATCGGCATAGACGCCCGACTGGTCGTTGAGGATGCCGATCTTGACCTTGCCGTCGGAAATTTCGCCGGCCGCCGCCGGCATCGCAGTCGCCGCAAGCAGCGCGGCTGAGACGAGATAGGATGCTTTCACAGGTGGTTCCTCCCTTGTGGCCGACGCTGGAAAACGCGGCGGCCTTGCAATGGTTCAACAGTTCCGTCCGGTTCTCGCTGAATCCGGGCCAGCGCCCGCCACTTCTCCTCTTGGCAACCCCTCCGCCCTGGGTGCGCCGGGAACCGTAGCATCACATTTCGCGAGGCGAGAATGCTATTTTCGTAGCATGGCGTGCTACCGCGGCCGCTACCAGTCGGGCTCAATTGGAGAGTCTTCGGAAAAGCCGCTCGGGCCAGGCACAGAGAGCGTTGCGGCCGCAGCGTCCAGCAGTGCCCCCGGAAGCCCTTTGAGATGCTCGCTGTCCAGCGGAAGCGCAAGATAGCCCGTGGCAATGCGTGCAGCCGCTTCCGCCTGTTCACGATCTCTCATTGCCTTGACCGCAGACCGATCAGGCAGCGTGGCCAGCCAAGCCTTGTGCAGAGCGAACATTCGAGGGTCGACCGTCGGCATGCTTACGGGATAGCCACGCTCATCGATCGCCACAGCCTCCACCTTTGGAGCGTTGATGAGCCATTGCAGCCCCTCCATGGGTGCGCTGTCGAGATCGTCGGCAAGCTGTGTAATCGAGGTAGTGGCGTTGTCCTTGAGGACATGTCTTGCCTGCGGACGGATCAGGTCGACCAGATAGCCATCACGGTTCGCTGCCCTGAAGGCCCGGGGCTGGAGCGGCTTGAAGGACCTGTCCACTTTACGCAACACGCCTATCAGGCCGGACTGGCTTACCCTCTCGCCGGTCACGAAGCTGATGCGGCGTCGGGAATCGAAGAGCAGGTCGATGTCGCCGGTTGCCATGAGACCGCTGGTGATCTGGACGCCCGCCAGAGCCTCGTAAGCGAACAGCGCATTCGTGCCGACGACCAGCAACTGCTTGCCCAGCAGGTCTGTTTCGGCGCACCGCCGCAATATCCGTGCGGCGATGGCCGGTACCCTGCCCAACCCCATTGCCACATTGACTTTCGCCAGGCCGTTCAGGCGATCGGCCAGACCTGCCAGCAGATCCTTGTTCTGCACCCTGCCCTCGGAAAACGCAGCGAACGCCTTCTCCGTCTGGCTGCTTTTCGGCCCGAGTGAATTCTCGACCTGCCGGACCTTCCGCAGCAGGTATTCAGCACCGCTGCGCTCAACCCAGCGCATGCTGCCTGCAAAGCGCCTTTGGCGCTGGTCATCAGCATGCTGCCAGGCCTCGTAGACCTGTTGCGAATCTATGAGTTGGCGCCGCTGCTCGCCGGTCAACTCTCTCAGCATCGTTTTCCACTCTTAAGCCAGGATCACGCTAACATAGTGGAAAACTCTTATTAAACAATACGTTGTTATGGTTTTTCACTATCGCAGCTATCACCCGCGCGACGAGTGGAAAATACCGTGAAAACAATACGTTATGTCCGATAAAGGGAGGCCAGAACCTCACACGCGGGTTTTTAGCTGCGCGCGCCATGGCAGCCGCTTGCCGTCGCCTCACCGCTTCTGCGGATAGATCGGCTCGCCGCGCTTCAGCATCTCGACAAAAGCCTCGATCTTCTTCCTGCGCCCCGCCTCCGTCTTCATGTTGTGCGTTCGAAACGCCAGCGCGAACCGGTTCTGGGCGGAAAGCTTTGCCAGCATCTCCTTCGCCTTCGGCTCGGCGTCGATGGCGGCCTGCAGATCGTCAGGGATCTTCATGTCCTTGCCTGAGGCATAGGCGCGGTCCCAGCGGCCGTCGGCCTTGGCCGCCTCGACCTGTTTCAGCCCGTGTTCGGTCATGCGGCCCTCCTCGACCAGGCGGGCGACATTGTCGATGTTGATCTTGCTCCAGATGCTCTTCTTGCCGCGCGGCGTGTAGCGCTGCAGAAAGCTCTTGTCGTCGAGCGGCTTGCGTATGGCGTCGATCCAGCCGAAGCACAGCGCCACGTCGATGGCCTGCTTCGGCGTGATCGAGGCGAGGCCCGAGCCGACCTTGTGGACCTTGATCCAGACCTCGCTCTCGCCGGCATGATTTTCGCGCAGCCAGGCGTAAAAACTGTCGGGATCGGGGAATTCATGAACCTTGTCGGGATCGACCTTGAACGGCGCCATCATCACCTCGTTGTTGCCGGGCCGGCTGTATCGGCTGTCGATGCCAGTTTCCGTCAGCGGCGTCGATACCCCCTAGCCTATTGCGAGCCGGCTTGCGCCCAAGCCGGCGCTCATGGCAGTTTCCCGGCTGGTCGAGCCGGGCAAGGCAGACTGCAATTCGGGGGAAATGCCATGCGATCGATGTTACTCGGCCTCATCCTTCTGCTGCCGGCCTCGGCGCTCGCCGAACCCATCGAAACCCAGAAGATCATCACCGCGCTGACCGGCGACTTCAATGGGGACGGCGCCGCCGATCTGGCGATGATCGTCGAGACCGAGCCCGAAGACGATACCATGGACATGCATTTCTTCCTGAGGGACAAAAAGTACAATTTTCTGAAACCCGCCGGCGTCGTGCATGAGCAGGTCTACGGCGAATGGAACGACTACGACCAGCCGCATTATGAGGGCTCCGGCATCGAACCGGAGTTGACCTTGCTGCCCAACGGCTCGATCAAGATCTATCTGCCGGGGCTGATCGGCCCCGGCGAGCGGACCGACATGACGCTGACCATCGCCTGGCGCAACGAGGCCTTCGTCGTCGCCGGCGTTGCCTATGACCATTACAAATACCAGTCCGTTGTCGTCTACAGCAGCTGCGACTACGACGTGCTGACCGGCAAGGGCAAAAGTATGCAGACGCAGGATGATGACAGCAAGGTGAACAGTATCGTGTCTGTCGAAGGCCAGGTCGTGCCCTTCGCGGAGTGGGACACGGGGACGCCTTTTAGGGTATGCGGGGATTGAGGGGGCAGCCAATCTCCCCCCTCGTGGGGGAGATGGCCGGCAGGGGGGCCGCTGTCCCGCCAACGCACCGGCCAGTGTCAGCCACGTTTATCCCGCGATTCTTGTCAGAAAATATAGATTGAGAGGTCGCGATCCTTCGCGCCCCCCTCTGCCCTGCCGGGCATCTCCCCCACTTGGGGGGAGATTGGCTTCACTGCAGATGCGGTTTCTTCAAAAAGCTGTTTCGGTCGGCGGATTTCACTCGCAGCCAAGTCTCACGACCGTCACGCACGACCCTGAGAGGAATCTCCGAACCCGCCGGATTCTGCCATAGCTTGCGGTAGAAATCGGCGAGACCGTCGACCTCGCCATCGCGCACGTCGGAGATGATGTCGCCCTGGCGCAGGCCGGCCTTGGCGGCGGGGCCGCCTTCGGCGACGCTCATCACCACGACCGCACCGTTCGACTCGGCCGAGAAGGCGCCGAGCCATGGGCGCGGCGGCTTCGCCACCTGGCCGCGCGTCAGGAGATCGTCGAGGATCGGGGTCAGAAGGTTGATCGGCACGACCATGTTGATGTCGGCGACCTCGCCGTTGCGGCTCATCTGCAAAAGCAGCGAACCGATGCCGAGCAGGCTGCCATCCTGGCCGATGAGCGCCGCGCCGCCCCAGGACGGATGCGCCGGGGCAATGAAGATCGCCTCGTCGAGCAGATATTCCCAATAGCCGGCGAATTCCTGCTTGGTGACGATGTGTGCCTTGACCGAGCGGCCGGTGCCGTCGGCAAACACCACGGGGTCGCCGATCTTCGCCTTCGAGGCGTCACCCAGCGCCACCGCCGGCAGGCCGAGCGGCGCCAGCGCCTGCACTAGGCCGAAGCCTGTCTCCTGGTCATAGGCCAGCGCATGCGCCGGCACGACGCGGCCGTCCTGGTCGGTCAGCCAGACCTCCTCGGCCTCGGTGATGAGATAGCCGATGGTGAGCACCAGCCCGTCGCCGCGGATGACGACGCCGCTGCCTTCCCGGCGCGTGCCCAGGGCATTGGCCGTGAAGGCATCGTCGGGAACCATGGCGCGCACGCCAACGACGGAGCGCAAGAGCGGGGAAACGGGATCGATCGGCATGCGGTCATCCTGGCAGATATGCGTGGGCAGTATCCTCTATAGGTATGCCGCGCTGCACAGGGCGCAAGGGCTTAGGCAACAAGGCAATCATTTCAGAGGCTGGCGCTGCCCCTCATCCGCCTGCCGGCACCTTCTCCCTGTATAGTGACGGGAGAAGCGACATGGCCGCAACATCGGCGCTCTTGGCAACGCTGGCAATTGGCGAAATCAGTAGGCGACAGCGTCCTTCTCCCCGTCACTATACGGGGAGAAGAAGCCGGTGTCCGAACCGGATAGATAGGTAACAGAATGGACCGATAGCATGGGTGACAGTTTTCTTGTCCGCCGGAGGACCGGCGATG